>JAZQHR010000056.1:0-9070 GCA_045540695.1 Clostridia bacterium
AAATTCCCTGTTGATGAATTTTTCCCACCTGAAAGAGATTCATTTGATGGATTAGAATATACCGGCGAGTGCGGCTGCGGTTGCGGTTGTAACGATTAAAAACTATTGAAATTTTTTAAAATAAGGCGTAAAATAAATTTACGCCTTATTTTATGTTTAAAGAGGGGGACAAGCAATATGAAAATACTTGTTGATGCGGATGCGTGTCCGGTTAAAGTTGAAATAGAAACCATTGCAAAAAGATATGGGGTAGGTGTATGCATGTTTATAGACACAAGCCATATTTTAAAAAGCGATTATAGTGAAATAGTAACAGTTGATAAGTCAGCTGACAGCGTTGATATTGCGCTTATTAACCGAACAAGTGCAGGTGATATAGTTGTTACTCAGGATTATGGTGTAGCCGCTATGGCTCTTGGTAAAAAGGCTTATGCTATAAATCAGAACGGACTTGTGTACACTAGCGAAAATATTGACAGACTTCTTTTTGAAAGACATATTGGCAAAAAAGTAAGACGTAGTGGCGGCAGAACAGGTACAATAAGAAAGAGAACATCAGAAGATAATAAACATTTTAGTGCGAATTTTATTCGTTTAATTGAAGAAATAACAGAAAATAACAAATAAATAATCAAAAAAATTGCAAATTCTATTGAAAAATATAGGATTGTGGTATATAATGGATTACAAATGAAATTTATTTTGGAGGAATAGACGTGAGTAATTTTTTAGACAGAATTAAAGAAAGAGCAAAAGCAGATAAAAAGACTATAGTTCTACCTGAATCTATGGATAGAAGAACGCTTGAAGCTGCTGAAAAAGTACTTAAAGAGGAGATTGCCAACGTAATCATTATTGGTACTCCTGAAGAGATTGAGGCAAACAGTGAAGGACTTGACATTTCAAAGGCTACTATTATCAATCCATTTACATACGAAAAGACAGAAGAATACCTTAGTCTTTTTGTTGAACTTAGAAAAAACAAAGGCTAAACTTATGAAGAAGCAAATAAAACTGCACTTGGTGACTATATGTACTATGCATGTCTTATGGTTAAAGCTGGTGATGCTGATGGTGTTGTATCAGGTGCTTGTCATTCAACCGCAAACACTCTTCGTCCAAGCCTTCAGATTATAAAAACAAAACCGGGTGTAAAACTTGTTTCGGCATTTTTTGTAATGGTTGTTCCGGATTGTGAATATGGCGCAAATGGTACATTCATATTTGCCGACAGTGGACTTGAGCAGAATCCTGATCCTGAAAAGCTTGCTGCAATAGCTGCATGTAGTGCAGAATCATTTGAGCTTCTTGCAGAAGAAAAAGCACTTGTTGCTATGCTTTCTCACTCTACAATGGGAAGCGCAAAACACGCCGATGTTGATAAGGTTGTAGAGGCAACCAAAATTTGTAAAGAAAATAATCCTGAACTTGCAGTTGACGGTGAGCTTCAGCTTGACGCAGCCATCGTTCCTGAAATTGGTGCGTCAAAAGCTCCTGGAAGCAAAGTCGCAGGTAAAGCAAACGTACTTGTATTTCCTGATCTTGATGCGGGTAATATAGGTTACAAGCTTGTTCAAAGACTTGCTAAGGCAGAGGCTTACGGCCCTGTAACTCAGGGTATTGCAATGCCAATAAACGACCTTTCAAGAGGTTGCTCAGCTGACGATATCGTTGGTGTTGTTGCTATCACATGTGTTCAGGCACAGGCAAATAAATAATTTTCTAAAAGGAGATTTTTAATTATGAATATATTAGTTATTAACGCAGGAAGTTCATCACTTAAATATCAGTTTATAGCTATCGAATCAAAGACAGTTTTAGCAAAAGGTCTTTGTGAAAGAATTGGTATAGAGGGTTCAAAGATTTCACAGAAAGCTGACGGCAAGCCAAACTACGAGCTTGTAAAACCTATGAAAGACCATGCTGATGCTATTCAGATGGTTATTGATGCTCTTACATCAGCAGAATACGGCGTTATCAAGAGCATGGACGAGATTGATGCTGTAGGTCACAGAGTAGTACACGGTGGCGAATTGTTTAACGGTTCTGTTCTTATCACAGATGAAGTTAAGAAAGCAATGGAAGATTGTATCGACCTTGCACCGCTTCACAACCCTGCAAACCTTATTGGTATAGCAGCTTGTGAAAAGATTATGCCTACAACTCCACAGGTTGGTGTATTTGATACTGCTTTCCATCAGACAATGCCTGAAAAAGCATATATGTATGCACTTCCTTATGACCTTTATAAAACTCATAAAATCAGAAGATACGGTTTCCACGGTACATCTCACAAATATGTTACAGAGAGAGCTGCAGCTATGCTTGGTAAACCGGTTGAAGAGCTTAAAATAGTAACTTGCCACCTTGGAAATGGTTCATCTATCACAGCAGTTGACGGCGGTAAATCTGTAGATACTACAATGGGCTTCACTCCTCTTGCAGGTGTTGCAATGGGTACAAGAAGTGGTGATATCGACCCTGCAATTGTTACATTTATAATGGATAAAGAAAATATGACTATAGACCAGGTAAACAACCTTCTTAATAAAGAATCAGGTGTTTACGGTATATCAGGCCTTAGCAGTGACTTCCGTGACCTTGAAAAAGGTGCTATGGAAGGAGATGCTAGATGTAAGCTTGCGCTTGATATGTTTATATATCACGTTAAGAAATATGTTGGTGCTTATGCAGCAGCTATGGGCGGACTTGATGCTATAGTATTTACTGCAGGTATAGGTGAAAATACATCTATTATAAGAGCGGGTGTTACAGGTGGTCTTGAGTTTATGGGAGTAAAGGTTGACGCTGAAGCAAACAATATGCGTGGCGAGGAGAAAGACATCAGTACTCCTGATGCAAAAGTAAGAACTTTAGTTATTCCTACAAATGAAGAGCTTATGATTGCCCTTGACACTGCGCGCCTTGCAAAATAATTTCCTAGATAGTATAAAAATATCTTGACAAATGGAATAATTATATGTATAATATTTTTGTTGTGTCGAGGTGAAATATGATTATTGATGTATCAGATATTTTGAAAAATGAAGGCGCAGGCATTAAAGTTGAAGTCGATATAAGTATCGACATTGTTGATTTTGGTGGGATGGAGCTAAAGCTTTTGTCACCAATTACAGTAAATGGCGATATAAAGAATATCGGTGGAAATTTATATTTTAATGCTAATGGACAAACAAAGTTTGTTACTGAATGTGCAAGATGTCTTGAAAATGTGAATGTTGATTTTGCATTTCCAATTGAGCAGATTTTTTCTAATTCTGTTACCGATGATGTGGACATCGAATTTATTGAATCAGGCACCATTGAACTTGACGAAATTGTAGAAAGTCAACTTTGTATGAATCTTCCTATGAGTTATCTGTGTAAGGAAGACTGCAAAGGTTTGTGCTCGAAGTGCGGGTGTAATTTAAATGTTTCCGAGTGTGATTGTGATACCGAGGAAATAGATCCTAGACTTTTAGCACTTAAAAACTTTTTAAAAGAGTAAATAATATATCTCATATAGATATCCTACTGGGAGGTGGAAACATGGCAGTACCTAAGAGAAAAACATCAAAAGCAAGAAGAGATAAGAGAAGAGCAAATTGGAAGCTTCTTATACCTGGAATGGTAAAATGTAGCAAATGCGGTGAGTACAGACTTTCTCACAGAGCATGCAAAAATTGCGGTACTTACAATGATAAAGAAGTATTGAAAGCTGAATAATTTTTTGATTAGTTCAAATGTAATTTAGCAAATGAGCCTGTCCTTTAAAAGAGGGCAGGCTGTTTTATTGTAAATATTTTGCTTGAAACAAATGTTTAGGGGTATTATAATATATATGTAATCCGGAGGTGACACATGGGAAATAAAGCTATAGTTAAAGCTGTTACGCCCGGTTCTATTGCTGAAGAAATAGGACTTGAAGCAGGCGACAAGATTGTAAAAGTGAATAATACAGAGTTTAATGACATACTTGATTTTAAGTACCTTGTGTCAGATGATTACTATACATTGGATATAGAAACTACTCAAGGCACACAAGAAATCGTTGAGATATACAATGATGATTATGAAGAGCTTGGTGCAGAGTTTGAAAATCAGCTTATTGATACACCTAAAACGTGTCATAATAAATGCATTTTCTGCTTTATGGACCAGCTTCCGCCAAACATGCGTGAAACTATGTATTTCAAAGATGATGACGTAAGATTATCATTTCTTCAGGGTAACTATGTAACTTTAACTAATCTTAAAGATGAAGACATAGATAGAATTATAAGACTTCGTATAAGCCCTATAAATGTGTCTGTTCATACAACTGACCCTGAACTTAGAGTTAAGATGCTTAATAATCGTTTTGCTGGAAAAGTATTTGAATATATGAAAAGGTTTTCTGATGCAGGACTTCACGTAAATGCACAAATAGTGCTTTGTCCTGATATAAATGACGGCGAAAATCTTATGCGTACACTAAAAGATCTTGCATCACTTCTACCAAATATCGGTAGTGTGTCTATTGTTCCTGTGGGGCTATCAAAATATCGTGATGGGTTATTTAAGCTTAATTCATTTACAAAACAATCTGCATCTGCTACAATAGATATGGTGGAAAATTTTCAAATTGAGCTTTTGGAAAAACACGGAACAAGGCTTGTATACCTTGCAGACGAGTTTTACGTTATGGCTGAAAGAGATATTCCACCTTATGAGGCTTATGAAGACTTTCCGCAGATAGAAAATGGCGTTGGAATGATTGCTTCGTTTGAAAAGGAATTTTACGATGCGTTAAAATCTTATAAAAAGCCAAAGAATATGCGTAAAAAATCTATTGCAACAGGCTATATAATGTATGATTTTGTAAAAAAATATATTGATGAGCTTGGACTAACTGATTTAGTAAATGTGTATAAAATTAAAAATGAATTTTTTGGCGAAAAAATCACCGTAACAGGACTACTTTGTGGGTGCGACATTATAAACCAGCTTAAAGGAAAAGAACTGGGAGAAGAGCTTATTTTGTCACTTTCCATGATAAAATATGAAACTGAGCTTCTTTTAGATGATACAACTGTTTCGGATATAGAAAAAGAGCTTGGTGTAAAAGTGGTGCTTTGTCCTGAGGACGGATGTGAATTTATAAATAAAATTACAAAATAGGAGGGGATAAAATGTCAAAACCGGTTTTTGCGATTGTCGGCAGACCAAACGTCGGCAAATCAACCCTTTTTAATAAAATAATAGGTCAGAGAATATCAATAGTAGAGGATACTCCGGGCGTAACTCGTGACAGAATTTATGCTGAAGGTGAATGGCTTGGAAAGAAGTTTACTTTAATTGATACAGGCGGTATAGAGCCTGAAAAAGAAGATGAAATACTTCAGCAAATGACCAGACAGGCAAACATTGCTATTGATATGGCTGATGCTATAGTATTTATGGTTAACGTAAAGGATGGCCTTACTGCATCTGATAAAGACGTAGCAGCTATGCTTGTAAGGTCCGGAAAACCGATTGTTCTTGTTTGCAACAAGGTTGATAACGTGGGTGAGCCACCAATGGAGCTTTATGAGTTTTATAATCTTGGAATGGGCGAGCCTATGGCAATATCGTCTACACACGGACTGGGAGTGGGCGACCTTCTTGACGAGCTTTTCTCTTACGTTAATGAAGATAACGAGGAAGATGATGAAGAGGATGTAATAAAAGTAGCAGTTATAGGTAAACCTAATGTGGGTAAATCTTCTCTTATAAATAAGATACTTGGAGAAAACCGCGTTATAGTAAGTAACGTTGCAGGTACTACTCGTGATGCTATAGATACGCCATTTGAAAAAGATGGTCAAAAGTATATTTTTATTGATACTGCAGGTATGAGAAAACGTGGTAAAATAGACGAAAATATTGAGCGTTACAGCGTAGTTCGTTCGCTTGCTGCGGTTGACAGAAGCGATGTCGTTCTTGTGCTTATAGATGCAAACGAGGGTGTAACCGAGCAGGATACGAAGATTGCAGGCTATGCTCATGAGCAGGGTAAGGGAATAGTGGTTGTAGTAAATAAATGGGATATGATTGAAAAAACTACAAATACTATGAATAACTTTAGAAATGATGTTTTGGATGGATTATCATTTATGACTTATGCACCTACTGCGTTTTTATCTGCTAAAACAGGTGAAAGACTACCTAAACTTTTTGAACTAATAAAGTTTGTTAATGCACAAAATGCAATGCGTATTCCAACAGGTGTACTAAATGATATTCTAAACGAAGCTATATCAAAGGTACAGCCACCTTCTGACAAGGGTAAAAGGCTTAAGATTTATTATATTACTCAGGCTAGTACCAGACCGCCAACATTTATTTTGTTTGTAAATAACAAAGAATTAGCACATTTTTCTTATGTTAGATATATCGAAAACCAGATAAGAACTACTTTTGGACTGGAAGGAACTCCGGTTAGATTTATTATCAGAGAAAGGTCGAAGGAGTAAAAATTATGATTATATTAATTGTTATTTCATCGTTGATAGCTTATTTGATTGGTAGTGTAAATACTTCTATTATCGTTTCAAAACTTCTTGGTAAGACTGATATACGTAATCATGGAAGTGGTAATGCCGGCGCTACAAATACACTTCGTGTGCTTGGAAAAAAAGCTGCACTATTAGTTGTTATAGGCGATGGACTTAAAGGTGTAATATCCATTCAAATTGTAAAAGCAATATGTAGTATAGCAAATATAGAAGGTTCACTTCCTGTATATTTTGCGGCTTTCTTTACAATTCTAGGCCATAATTTCCCGGTTTTCTTTGGCTTTAAGGGTGGAAAAGGGATACTTACATCACTTTTTATTGTACTTATGCTTGACTGGAGAATAGGCCTTTTAATACTTGCTATTTCTGTTGGGATAATTGCAGTAACAAGATATGTTTCCTTAGGCTCATGTCTTGGTGCGGTGTTGTTTATTGTATTTGCGTTTATATTCCATGCTAATGATGTATGGTTTATTGCTTTGGCAATAATTATGGGTGTTATGGCACTTGTTAAACACAGATCTAATATTGTTAGATTATTTAAGGGTACTGAATCTAAAATTAAATTTTAACAAAAGCTTTATATTCAAATTGGAGATTAGGAGACGTGAATTATGGCGAAAAATATAGCAGTAATAGGTTCGGGGAGCTGGGGTACTGCCATGGCGGTGCACCTTGCTAAGCTGGGACATAATATCGAGTTATGGTCCTGGAAAAAAGAAGAAAGTGAAGAAATAGCAAAATATCGTGAGAACAAAGAGTTTTTACCTGGTGTTAAAATTCCTGAAAATGTATGCTTTACCTATGATATATCATGCGTAAAAGACAAGGATATTATAGTACTTGTATCACCATCACAGGCAATGAGAAATGTGGCAAAGAGTATGAGTACATACGCAGATAGCGAAAGTATATTGGTCATTTTGTCAAAGGGCGTGGAAAACGGAACACTTAAAACTATGTCTGAGGTTGTTTCAGAAGAACTTCCTGAAAATAAAATAGTTGTATTATCAGGTCCATCACATGCTGAAGAGGTTTCACGTGATATTCCTACTGCAAATGTAGCTGCTTCAAACGATAAAAATGCTGCAAAAATCATTCAGGACGAATTTATGAATGAACATTTTCGAATATATACCAGCTGTGATGTTCTAGGGGTTGAACTAGGCGGTTCAATTAAAAATGTTATCGCTCTTTGCGCAGGTATAGTTGATGGCATTGGATTTGGTGATAATACAAAAGCTGCTCTTATGACACGTGGTATGAGGGAAATATCACGTCTTGGTGTGAAAATGGGTGCGAACGAAGAAACGTTTAGCGGTCTTGCCGGTATAGGCGATCTTATTGTTACGTGTACCAGTATGCACAGTCGAAACAGACGAGCAGGTATACTTATAGGGCAAGGATATTCTCTTGATGAAACTATTGATAAAGTTCACATGGTAGTTGAAGGTGTGTATAGCACCAAAGCCACTTTTGAGCTTGCGAATAAATATGACGTAGAAATGCCTATTGTAAATGAAGCATATAATGTTCTTTATAACGGTAAGAACGCAAAGAAGGCAGTAATCGACCTTATGAAACGCGAAAAAAAGGATGAAATCACTTAAAAACTATTGATTTTTTAGCTATTTTGATGTAGAATTATCCAAGTGAGTAAAATTTAGGAGGAATAGATAAATGTCACTAATTAAATTTGATTACACAAAGGCTAGTGGTTTTATTTCTGATGATGAAATCAAAAATATAAAACCGAGCATCCAGGCAGCAGCAAAAACACTAAATGATAAAAACGGTGCAGGAAATGACTTTTTAGGTTGGGTAGACCTTCCTGCAACTTATGATAAAGAAGAATTTGCAAGAGTTAAAAAAGCAGCAGAAAAGATTAAAGAAAATTCTGATGTGCTTGTTGTAATTGGTATCGGCGGTTCATACCTAGGCGCAAAAGCAGCTATAGATATGCTTACAAGCTCGTTTTTTAACCTTCAGTCAAAAGAGGATAGAAAAGCTCCGCAGATACTATTTGCAGGTAACAGCATAAGCTCTTCTTATTTAAATGACCTTGTTAATTATGTAAAAGATAAAGATTTCAGCGTAAATGTTATTTCTAAATCAGGTACTACAACAGAACCTGCTATTGCATTTAGAGTGTTCAGAGAGCTTCTTGTTAAGAAATACGGTAAAGATGGCGCTAAAGAAAGAATATTTGCTACTACAGACAAAGCACGTGGTGCTCTTAAAAATCTTTCTGATAAAGAAGGCTATGAAACATTTGTTATTCCTGACGATGTAGGTGGAAGATTTTCAGGTCTTACACCAGTACGTCTTCTTCCAATCGCTGCAGCAGGCATTGATATCGATGCTATGATGCAGGGCGCATACGATGCTATGAAGGAATACGAAAAAGATTTTGATGATAATGATTGTTATAAATACGCCGCTGTTAGAAATATACTTAACAGAAAAGGTAAAACTATTGAAATGATGGTTAATTACGAGCCTTGCCTTCAGTACTTCTCTGAGTGGTGGAAACA
>JAZQHR010000057.1:0-56946 GCA_045540695.1 Clostridia bacterium
CATAAGGTTTAGATGCAACCGATTATAAGAAGAAGTTCGTGTCAAGTTGGAGACAAAAATGCACTTATTTCATTTGATTCAGAAACTGATGTAGTCTGTCAGGAAAATTCACTGTCATTCCGTCAACTTCTAATGTGCACATTTTTTTCATAAGACTGATATTAAAAACTCCCCACGCTCTCACCCCAAGATTTAATTTGCGAAGTTTTTCCATGAGTTCTTCTGTAATATGTTCTGCTTTAGGTGCAATCTCTTCTCCACCAATATCAAGAAGTTTTTTGATGGTTTCATTAGTTACTTCACTTATCAGCCACCCTACTCTAGCTTTTGAATTTAATTCTTTAATCTTACTAATGTAATCATATTTAAAACTTGTGAATGTTGTTTTATCAAGAATACCAAATTCGTTTATCATATTAAGCGTGTCTTCTTCTACACCTTCTCCTTTAAGTTCAATAGCAAATCGTATATCATATTGAGAGAATTTCTCTAAAAATTCTCTTAGTGTAACAATTCTATCATAAAAGCCAATGGTGCTATTTCCGTAGATTTTTACCTTTCTGAGTTCTTCAAATGTGTAATCAGAAATTTTACCAACACCATCGGAAACTCTATCTAAGGTGTCATCATGAAATAACACCAAAACTCCGTCTTTCGTTCTATGAACATCTGTTTCTATCCCATTTGCACCTTGAATCATACCAAGATAAAAGGATGATAAGGTATTTTCCGGTGCATATTCACTTGCACCTCTATGTGCATAATTAATCATTGTGTATAGCTCCTTTCAATAAAATAACTCTCCTATTAATTGCGACACATAAGGTTTAGATGCAAACCTTTCAAAGGCTTCTCCTTGAGGAGAGGCTCCGCTTGTCAAAGCGGTGGTGAGGTGTAGATTGCGAAAGCAATCGTTATTTATTTCCACCTCATCCGAGTTGCTACGCAACCCACCTTCCCCTCAAGGGGAAGGCTTTTTGCATCGACATTTTTCGACATATCCATATTGCGATGTATAAGGTTTAGATACAGGTCTTTTAGCAATAATTACTGTCAAATCGAGTCAAAAAATCACATAAAAATATCCTTGTATTTTTCAAAATATCTTTTTCCCAATTCTCTACATGATTTAGAGTTAAAATGAAGCCCGTCAGGTTTTAACTCTAAACCATCTACTGAAACAATTGCACACATGGGAAGCTCGTTTTGTAATTTGTGAAGGAGAATGTTCATCTTTTCTACACTATCCACCTTCCAGTTATCTGTAATTTTATCTGAAATTTCACCAATGATTATCGGTAAATTTTCACCAATATCTTTTCGCAAAGATGTCATAACATTTAAAAAATCTTTTCTATATTCTTCCTCGTTAATTTGATGACAATCACTTTCTCCCTGATGCCAGATAATTCCGCATAAATCAGATGTACGCATCGCAAGTTTTGCCATAGCAACTGCGTGGTCATATAACAATTCTCCCGGTTGCCATTGTTTTATTTTCGTGCCTCCATCAGCACAAGGAATTAAACCAATTTCACAACCAGAATATTTTGACAATTCATCTGCAAAGCTCGCAGCAAGACCTATACCGCTATGAAAATCAGTTCCCAGTATTGCCCTGTCAGGGTTGATTGGCTCGCTCATTGGTTGCCACCTGCCCATGCGTAGCATAAAGCATTTTTTGTTTTTTATAGGCTCTACTTCTCCAAAATCACCCCGCCCCGCCATATTAGATTGTCCTATCATTAAAAATGAACATATTCTTTCTTTTTTTGTGATACCATCATTTATCAATTTAAAAGTCTCCTTTTTTCTTTTTTATTTTATAAAGTTCTTCTCCAACAAATGTTGCATAGGCATTATTAATAGCACTTTCTTTCAAAGCCTCCTTTGCCTAAATGGAGGTTTTTTTGTTTCCGACAATATTCGACATATCAATATTGCGAGGCATAAGGTTTAGATGCAAACTTTTCAAAGGCTCCCTTGTGTAAAGGGAGCTGTCAGCGTAGCTGACTGAGGGATTGTTTCACTGCACTATCTACATACATACAAACCCCCTCAAAGTTTTTCAAAACATCAAGATTTGATATTCTTATTACCGTTATTCCATATTGTTCTAAATACGCTGTTCTCTTTTCATCACTTATAAGTCCTGCATCTTCATAATGCTGTGAACCATCAAGTTCAATAACAACATTTGCTTTTGCACAATAAAAGTCAGCTATGTATTTGCCCAAGACTTTTTGTCTTGTGAATTTCACCGGATATTCTCTTAAGAAATCATATCAAAGATGTCTTTCTTCTTTTGCCATATTCTTTCTGAGTTCCTTTGCAAACGGAACTATTTTCTTATTATGTTTTCTATCCATTTACAACCCCTCCGAGTTTGCTTTGCAAACCCACCTCCCCTTACACAGGGGAGGCTTTTATTTTCGCCAAAATTCGACATATCCATATTGCGAGGCATAAGGTTTAGATGCAAAGTTTTTTGATGTCAAGTTTATGTCAGTTTGAGATCAAAAAACAGTATTTACAATCACAATATCCCATATTTACGAATTTCTTTAAACAGAGCATCAGCCAATATTTTACATCCTTCTTCATTAGGATGTCCGCCATATATGGCATCTGATGGATTTTCTTTTTTACCAAGGAGCTTGGTGTTGTCAAAAACAAAATCTACCTTTTCACTTAACTGGTTTAAAATATATAAATTTAACCTTTTCCACTTTTCAATATTTTCGCATTTATAGTCAAAGGGTGGTATCGTCTGCACAATAACCTTTTTCCCCGCTCTTTTCAAAGCATCCGCAATATATGTCAAATCTGCTTTTATTTGTTCTTCGGCTTGTCCTTGTAAAATATCATTTACACCGTAGCATACAAAAACTATATCATTCTGTTTCGCCTTATATAGCCATACTCCATCGGAAGCAGCATCGTTCGCCCTGCCAAATCCAATACCTAAATTCCAATAGGAATAATCGCTTCCTAACTTTTCAGAAAGAATTGCATTCCAATGCAAATATGAATTTGGATTTGTTCCAATTCCCTGTGTAATGGAATCTCCCAAATACGCAACTCTTCCTTTTGTCTGCCTATCACATCCAATCATACCTGCAAAAGGCATAAACTTGGAATATTTCCACGCTTCTCCTTCTTTAATAAAAACAGGAAGTAAAGTTTCTTCGTGATACGGAATCATTTTTCCTGAAAAAGTTATTTCAAGGCAAAGATACTCGTCTTTTTTATATTCAAGCTTAGCAGGATCAGAGGTGAAAAACTCACCGGGCATTACCACTTTTGATTTTTGTCCGCCAAAACTAATATCCTTAAAATCAGAAACCACAATGTCAGCATTTTTATCATTATCGTCCATAACCAAGTCAGAAATATTTTCAGACATATCAATTTTTCTGCATCTGCCAATTCTGGCACTGTGAATTACCCATTCGTCACAAATTAGATTTTTATGACTTATCGCACCATCTCCATAAGTACTGTCTATAGTATTTGAAAACAAAATCGAATAATTGTATTCACCGCCAACCGATATTTTATAAAGCAATCGGCCTGTATGTATTTCATTATCATTCATTTCAAAATACAACTGATTTGCACTGCCAGCATATGTATTTGATTTAAACTCTTCAAAATATTTCATAAAAAAAGACTCCATTTTTAATTAAACAATTTTTTTGATAGTTCGTGTCATGTCAGGAACAAAAATTATTTCTCCGCAAGTTTTAAAAGTATCTCGCTTGTGCGATTTATAAACTCGTTCATATCGTCGCCAGAAAGGTTTTTGTGAGAAAGCTTTGCTATATCGTAAACCTGCTTACAAATTAGCTCTTTTATCTCGCCGTCAGGAAGGTCTAGTGCTTTTTTCACTATTGGGCTGTTTGCATTTATCACAAGCGTTTCTTCCTGTGATGGAAGGCCCATCCCCATATTTCCAAACATCTGTGCCATTTCCTGCATTCTTCTGCCCTCTTCCGAAAGCACAAACATTGCAGATATTTTGTCTGACTTTAGATTTTGCACATCTATCTTCATTTCACTTGGCACTATACCGCTAAACATCTTTGCTATCTCTTCCTTATTATCACTTTCGCCTTCTTCCTTAAGGCTGTCTGCGATATACGAGTCAACCCTCTTGAACTTAACATCACTTACCTTGTACTCAAGGAAGCTTACAAAGTGATTATCAAGTGCCGATGTAAGTAATACCGGCTCTATACCTTCTGTTTTAAGTAGCTCTATATACTGTGCCTGCTTGTCAGCATCGGTTACGTAATACACTTCTTTTATCTCGCCATCTGTAATGTCTTTTAGCGACATATACACGTTGTCAAGCTTTTTAAATAGAAGTATATCCTTCACTCTGTCGTAAAATTTCTCATCGCGAAGGCAACCGTATTTTACAAACGGGCTTATATCGTCCCAGTATCCTTCAAATTTTTCTTTCTCGTTTTTGTAAAGTCCTGTTAATTTATCTGCTACCTTCTTTGTGATATGAGCAGATACCTTTGACACATAACCATCATTTTGAAGGAAACTTCTAGACACGTTAAGCGGAAGGTCAGGGCAATCTATTACACCCTTTAAAAGCATAAGATATTCAGGTGTAACCTCTTTTATATTATCAGCTATAAACACCTGATTGTTGTATAGCTTTATTTGTCCTTCTATGCTCTGAAGCTCGTGGTTAAGCTTCGGAAAATATAGTATTCCCTTTAGGTTAAACGGGAAATCCACGTTTAAATGTATCCAGAAAAGCGGCTCGTTAAAGTCCATAAACACTTCTCTGTAAAACGCCTTGTACTCATCGTCAGTACATTCGCTTGGTTTTTTAAGCCAAAGAGGATTTGTGTTGTTGATAAGAGTCGGCTTTTTATCGTCCGAAGTATCCTCTTCATCTTCAACATATATCTCTATCGGTAAAAATCCACAGTATTTTCGAAGAGTACTCTGAAGTGTGTAAAGCTCCAAAAATTCCTCGCTGTCCTCTGCAATATTTAGCGTAATTACAGTACCTCTTTCAGCTTTAGTACCCTCTGACATATCATATTCAGCACCTCCGTCGCTTTCCCAGTGCACAGGAGCTGCACCGTCTACGTATGAAAGTGTGTCAATATACACAGTGCCCGCCGCCATAAATGCCGAATAAAATCCAAGTCCGAAATGACCTATAATCTGTCCTGACTTGTCGTTTTCCTTTTCATATTTTGCGATAAAGTCCTCTGCACCAGAAAAAGCCACCTGATTGATGTACTTTTCCACTTCATCGGCAGTCATACCGATACCATTGTCGGCAATTTTTATAGTCTTTGCACTTTTGTTTACAGATACCTTAATCTCAAATTTTTCACCTTCGGCAAGACTTGCCTCTCCCATATCCGAAAGCTTTTTAAGCTTTGTGATAGCATCCTGTGCGTTAGACACAAGTTCACGAAGGAATATATCCTTATCCGAATATAGCCATTTTTTGATAATTGGCAAAAGATTGTCGGTATGAACTGAAATTTTTCCTTTAGCCATGGTTTTACATCTCCTTATTTGTTGTTGTAGCTGGAAAGTAGTCCTGTCTTAATTCTCCATAGTTTGTCCGATAAATCCACATAGTAAGTGTGTGGATTTTCAAAACGTTTAACTTCGTCCCATAGAGAATCTATCTGCTCTTCGCAGAATTTCTTTATTTCAGGAAGTGACGGTGAAGTATATACGCATTTTCCTTTTTCAAATATTGGCACAAGAAGGTTCTTCACAGTATAGTCTGTAATAGTCTTTCTCTTCCAGGTGTGCTCAGGGTCAAATATTTCGTATTCTCCGTCTTCCGGAATTGTTTCATTTTCAAGGGTAAGCACATCAGCTATCGCCTTGCCTGTATCTCTTGAATATAGTCTAAACACATTTTTCGCACAAGGCGTAGTTATCTTTGCAATGTTTTCTGAAATCTTGATTTTTGGTACTTCCTCGCCGTCTTCAAATATAGACACAAGCTTGTACACACCGCCAAAAACCGGCTCTGACTTTGATGTAATAAGTCTTTCGCCAACGCCAAATGAGTCTATGCACGCACCCTGAGTAAGTATATCTCTTATGATGTACTCGTCAAGCGAGTTGGAAACTACTATCTTACAATCCTCAAGTCCCTCTTCGTCAAGAACTTTTCTTATCTTTTTTGTAAGGTATGTGATGTCACCGCTGTCTATCCTAACGCCCGCTGGTCTAAAGCCACGCGGAATAACCTCTTCTTTAAATGCTTTAATCGCATTTGGAAGACCCGATTTAAGCACGTTGTAAGTATCTATAAGTAGTGTACAGCTCTGCGGATATGTTCTGGCATACGCTCTAAACGCATCAAGCTCGGTTGGAAATAATTGTACCCAGCTATGTGCCATAGTTCCAAGTGCAGGGATAGAGTGCATTCTGTCGGAAATAGTACATGCGGTACCTGCACAACCTGCAAGATATGCTGCTCTTGCACCATACATAGCACCATGCACACCCTGTGCACGTCTTGAGCCAAATTCCATAACAGGTCTGCCGTCTGCAGCACGAACTATTCTGTTTGCTTTAGTTGCGATAAGGCTCTGGTGGTTTATTGTAAGAAGGAGCATTGTTTCCAAGAACTGTGCTTCTATAACAGGACCTTTAACCTTTACAATCGGCTCGCCGGGGAAGATTGGCGTACCCTCTTCTATCGCCCATACATCGCAGGTAAATTCAAAATTCTTTAAATACTCCAAAAACTCTTCGCAGAAAAGATTTTTCGAGCGAAGATACTCTATGTCGCCATCGTCAAACTTAAGATTTTTTATGTAATCAATAAGCTGCTCAACACCCATCATAACGGCAAATCCGCCGCCATCGGGAACCTTTCTGAAAAACATATCAAAGCACGCGATTTTATCCTTATATCCGTGCTCAAAATATCCGTTCGCCATGGTAATCTCATAAAAATCCATAAGCATAGTTAAGTTAATATTATTATCCATTTTTCATTACTCCTTTTAAAATGTATACACATAAGTAATATTTATTATTTCTATATTAGCAAAAGGACTGCCCTTTAAGGCAGTCCATATTTGACATTAAAATTACACTCCAAGTGCATCTTTAAGCCAAAATTCAGCAATATCCATTGCCTTGTACATACCTTCTCTTTCGGCTTTTTTCACTGTGGAATTATTTTTAGTTTCTACAAGCTCGATAAATATATTATCCGCAACCTCTAAATCTACGATAGTTTCATTTGACATAACGGTCATTCTGATGTAATATTCACCATTTACATCACCATATATGATGTTGTTTCCACGTTTTACAAGCGGGAAATCTTTATATATAAGAACATCACTTTGTTTTTTCTTAGCCATGATATCACTCCTTCACACAAAGCATAAGTTTATTATTAACTTATTTTACCACAAAAAAACACGTATGTAAAGTTATAAAAAAAGAAAATCGGAGAATTTATAAAAATTCTCCGACTTAAAATCAATAAATATTTTTTTATTAAACTACACCGTGTGCAGCCATAGCTTCTGCTACCTTTAGGAAGCCTGCAATGTTAGCACCAGCAACAAGGTCGCCTTCCATACCGTAGTCTTTTGCAGCCTTAACTGAAGAAGCATAGATGTTTTTCATGATACCTTTAAGCTTTTCATCAACTTCTTCTGCACTCCAGCTGTAACGCATAGAGTTCTGTGACATTTCAAGACCAGATACTGCAACGCCACCAGCGTTAACTGCTTTTGATGGAGCAACTACGATACCTTTTGATTTAAGGAATGCAACAGCCTCGTTTGTACTAGGCATATTTGAAACCTCAACATAGTATTTAACGCCATTGTCGGCGATAAGCTTAGCTTCTTCAATGCCAACCTCATTCTGAGTAGCACATGGCATAACAACGTCAACCTTTTCACCCCAAGGTTTCTTACCTGCAAAGAATGGAACGCCGAATTTGTCAGCATAATCCTGAACTTTGTTTCTGCAAGAAGCTCTCATTTCAAGCATAAAGTCGATTTTTTCATCAGTACAAATACCATCTTTATCGTATACGTAGCCATCAGGGCCTGAAATAGTAACAACCTTACCGCCAAGCTCTGTTACTTTCTTTACAACACCCCAAGCAACGTTACCGAAGCCTGATACTGCAAAAGTCTTACCCTTAACGTCTTCGCCAAAAGATTTTAGCATTTCAACAGTATAGTATACAGCACCATAGCCTGTAGCTTCAGGACGGATAAGTGAACCGCCGTAAGGAATACCCTTACCTGTTAAAACACCTGTAAATTCATCACGAAGTCTTTTGTACTGACCGAATAGGTAACCGATTTCTCTAGCACCAACACCAATGTCACCTGCAGGAACGTCAGTGTCTGCGCCTATGTACTTAGAAAGCTCTGTCATAAAGCTCTGGCAGAATCTCATAACTTCCATATCAGATTTGCCTGTTGGGTCAAAGTCTGAACCACCTTTACCGCCACCCATAGGTAGACCAGTAAGAGAGTTTTTGAAAGTCTGTTCAAATCCAAGGAATTTGATGATACCTTCATATACTGACGGATGGAATCTTAAGCCACCCTTGTAAGGTCCAATAGCACTGTTAAACTGTACTCTGAAACCTCTGTTCACCTGAACCTTGCCATTATCATCAACCCAAGGAACTCTGAATTTGATGATTCTTTCAGGTTCAACCATCATTTCTATAACACCTTTTTCAACAAGGTCGGGTCTTTTTTCAATAACCGGCTCAAGAGATTCTAAAACCTCTGCTACTGCCTGATGAAATTCAGGTTCTGCAGGGTTTCTTTTTTCAACCTTTTCCATAAGGCTTTTTAAATATTCATTTTTTAATGCCATTTTTATAGCCCCCTTTAAAAATTCATAAACCAATTATACTCCTACAAGTCATATTTTGCAACACTTTTTTTCAAAAAAATCAATTTTTTTACAATTTGTACGGTTTTTTACGTTTTTCTTTCGCTTTTTGCAACTTTTATTTTTGTTTGTTGCAAATTTTCGCTATTTTTCTGCATATATCTATTAGCTTACCTTCAGCTATACTTAACATTCCTGCATTTTCGCATATATAATCAGCTGATGACCTGTATATTTCTATTCTTTCGTTATACAAATCGTAGATTTTTGTCTTGTCCTTTAAAAGTGGTCTGCCCGACAGTGATGAATTATCAAGTATATTTTTCACCGGTGTGTCGATAAAAACTATGCTTCCCGTGCTTTTCATAACAGGTATGTTTTCAGGGATAGTCACTATTCCTCCGCCTGTCGCAACTATTACATTTTTCATCTTGGAAATATCCAAAAGGCAATCCGACTCTATTTTCCTAAAGCCTTCGTTTCCGCTTTCGGCAAAAATCTCATCTATAGTTTTTCCGCTTTTTTTCACTATGTAATCGTCAGCATCAATAAAGCTCATAGAAAGATTATCTGCCACATTTCTGCCAAGGGTGGATTTACCACATCCCGGCATACCTATAAGATAAATATTTTTCACTTACAGCACTTCCCCACTTAAAAGCGCATCTATCGCCATTTTGTATCCGTATGCACCAAAACCGCAAATTTGTCCAATGCACGCAGGAGCAGTAACGGATTTGTGTCTAAACTCCTCACGTTTATGAACATTTGATAAATGCACCTCTATACACGGGATATTTACACTCTTTATAGCATCAAGTATAGCTATAGAGTAGTGCGTAAATGCACCGGGGTTTATTATGATGCAATCGTATTTTTCAGTATAAGCCTTCTGTATAAAGTTTACTATCTCGCCTTCTATGTTGCTCTGCACACAGGTTAAATCAGCATTTTTACCTTTAGCATATTCAACTAATTCCGCACATATTCCATCATAATTTTTATTTCCGTAAATTCCCACTTCTCTTATGCCAAGAAAGTTTAAATTCACGCCGTTTATAAGCATTATTTTCATATTATCATACCTCCATATATTTTGTCGGTTAAATCGTCTTCGTACTTTTGACCATGCCATATTCCTTCAGAATATATTGCCTGCGAAACCAGCATATATAGCCCGTTTACCGCCTTTATACCCTGCGACAATGCAAGCTTTAATAGCTTTGTTTCGGTTGGGTTGTATATTAAATCCACCACCGCGTTGAACTTTATATCACCATCAATAGGCGTTGCATCAACATTTGGATACATCCCAACAGGTGTACAATTCACAAGCACATCTCCTGATAGATTGTCATCGTAGCCTATCACTTCAAGTCCTGAAAATTCTCTTTTTCCTCGAGACACCATCTTAATGCTTTTTGCACCCATATCCTGTACAGCCGTAATAACTGCCCTTGACGCACCGCCTGTGCCAAGGATTACAATATCTTTATCCTTTATATCAATACCAAACTTTTTAAAAGTGTGTATTATACCGTAGTAATCTGTGTTGTACGCAGATATTTTGCCATCACCAAATGATATTGTGTTTACCGCACCGATTTTCTTTGCCTCGTCGGATATCTCGTCTACATATTCCATCACGTCAAGCTTATATGGAATGGTAACATTTATTCCTGTATACCCACCATTTATGATAGCTCGCATTTGCTCGTCAAAGCTGTCCTTCGGTATTGGCAAAAGCTCGTATGCGGCATTCTCGCCTGTAAGCTCAAAAAACTTTTCGTGAATTATCTTGGAGTATGAGTGGCCTAGCTTTTCACCGATAAGTCCATACTTTTTCATACTCTCACCTCAATTTGTCCGAAACGTAGTTGCCAAGGAACTTACAATTTTTAGTGTTCTTGTTTAGAAAATCTATAACTGTTCTTATCTTCTCGTCGTTTTCATTTCCCTCAAAATCTATAAAGAAAATGTATTCAAACGGATTGTTCACATCAGGTCGCGACTCAATTTTCGAAAGGTTTACACCCTTTTCGTCAAATATATTAAGTATCTGGTGAAGTTGACCCGGTTTATCATCAATAGTCATTATAGCACTTAGTTTATCCGCATCACGGCTTACTATTTTCTTTTTACTTAATACTATAAACTTTGTAATGTTGTTTTGATTAAAGTTGATATTGTAGTCTAATACCTTTAGTCCATACAGTTCTGCCGCAGCCACACTTGCAACCGCCGCAATGTCATTTCTGTCTGATTCGCTTACATACTTTGCACTTATAGCAGTGTTTAAATATGGTATCTGCTTAAATGGCTTATCCTTTAAGTAGTCCCTACTCTGCATAAATGCCTGCGAATGAGAGTACACTTCTTTTATGTCTTCCATTTTTGTGCCTTCTTTTACAAGAAGGTTGTGATTTACCTTTACGCACACCTCACCGCAGATGTAGAAATCGTATTTTACAAGAAGGTCATATACGTCTACTACCGCACCAGTTGTAGAGTTTTCAAAAGGAATAACTATAAAATCAGCATCACCATTTAAAAGTCCCATACAAAGCTTGTCAAATGTGTCATAACATAGCACATCTTCAGGTTTTGTCACAAACGGATATGCTTTAGAGTTTATATACTTTTGTGTAGCCTCATAAGCAAAGCTTCCTGCCACACCTGTGTATGCAATCTTCTTTCTTGTGCCTATAAGTCCCGACTGATACTCTCTGCTTACTCTCATAAGCTGAGTATAAAAATCATTTAGGTATGGTCCAAGGTCATCATTTTCAAGCCTTGCAATATTTTTCTCTATAACCGCCTGTTCGCGTGATGAATTTAGTACGGGCAGGTCGTGAGCTTTCTTGTACTCACCTATCTGTCTTGCCACATTCATTCGCTCTTCAAAAAGTCGTGTAATGTCTTTATCTATGCCGTCTATCTCGCCTCTTAATGTATCTAAATCCTTCATATTACTTGCCACCTTTATTTAAAAAATCAAGCATCACAAGTGCCGCTGCACATTCTACCACACACGCAGCTCTTGGCACTATACAGACATCGTGTCTGCCCTTCAAGCTAAAGTCAACATTTTCTTTAGTCTTTATGTTTATAGTTGCCTGCTCCTTAAATATCGAAGGTGTAGGCTTAACCGCCACACTAAACACCACAGGCATACCATTTGTAATACCGCCGTTTATACCGCCATTGTTGTTGGTAGAAGTTATAACCTTGTCGCCATCATAACGGAAGCTGTCATTGGCATCAAAGCCTGTCATTTTTGCTATATCAAAACCTCTTCCAAACTCCACGCCCTTTACCGCAGGGATAGAAAACATCATCTGTGATAGTCTACTTTCAACCGAGTCAAAAAACGGCTCGCCTACTCCTGCCTCTATGCCCGAAATAACGCACTCTATCACACCGCCAAGAGAATCTCCTTCTTCTCTTAATTTTTCTATCTTCGCCATTATTTCATCGCGTTTGCTCTCGTCAATAATAGGAAACTTTTGTTCTTTTATTTTTTCAAGCTCTTCTATGCCATTTTCAATATCAAGTATACTTGGCATATTTATATCAGAAATTGCCTTTATATGCGAATACACATTTATGCCGTACTGTTTTTCAAGTATCTGTTTTGCTATAGCACCTGCCACCACAAGCGGAGCAGTGATTCTGCCCGAAAAATGTCCGCCACCGCGATAGTCGGAAAAACCGCCATATTTTACAAATGCAGTGTAGTCCGCATGACCGGGACGCATATTGTCCTTTATATCATCATAATGACTTGAGTGAGTGTCACTATTCTTTATCATAAAAGCAAGCGGAGCACCGTTTGTCTTTCCGTTAAACACACCTGACAGTATCTCATACTTATCAGGCTCTGCTCTGTTTGTAGAGTATGCTGCTCTGTGATTGCGTCTTACAAGCTCCCTGTCAATAGCGTCAAAGTCTATCTCAAAGCCAGAAGGTAACGACGATATCACACCGCCTATGGCATTCCCATGCGATTCGCCAAATATTGAAAATTTTATATTGTTCCCCCAAACACCACTCATAGTGTTTCCTCCTTATCAATGCTTTTCTCCATAAGCTTACCAAAATCTTCAAAAAATCTTGGATAGGATTTGTTTACGCATTTTGGATTTTGTATTACCACGTCACCATCACACACAAGTGATGCTATAGATGCTGTCATAGCTATTCTGTGGTCATTAAATGTATCTATCTCAGTTTCTTTAAGCCTGTCTTTGCCGTTTATTATTATTTCGCTTTCGGTAGAGGTAATGTCCGCTCCAAATCTTGTAAGCATATCTACAGTAGCCTCTACTCTGTCGCACTCTTTTATGCGAAGGCGCTCTATATTTTTGATAACAGTCTTGCCCTCGGCAAGTGCACAAGCAAGTGAAAGTACAGGCACTATATCAGGAAATTCCTTTGCGTCTATCTCACCTATTGCTTTAAGGTCAGACTTTTCTGCGCAAAGTGCATCACCGTCAAAATATATATTACCGCCCATAGCCTTAAGTAAATCTACTATCGCACTGTCACCCTGACGTGTTTTACTGCCAAGGTTATGAAGGCGTATACCACCCACAAACATTCCTGCCACAAGGAAAAATGCCGCCTGTGAATAATCACCCTCTGCCACAAAATCTCTTGCGGTGTATTTTTGATTACCCTTTATTTTGTACTGTCTGTTATTTACCTTTTCTATCTCTATGCCCGATTTTCCGAGCACATCAAGTGTTATATCAATATATGGCTGCGATTCGGGTTCTGACATAATGTTTAAAACAGAATCACCCGATAAAGTCGGAAGTGTGTATAGTAGTCCTGTTATAAACTGTGAGCTGATATTTCCTGCTACCTCTATTTCGCCATGAGGCATCTGTCCGTCTATGTCTATGTACTCACCAGGTCTGTAGTCATACGGCACACCGAATTTATCAAAAATCTTGGCATATACGTTTAGCGGTCTGTTCATAAGTGTGCTTGTACCTGTAAGCCTTACCTTGCTTTTCTTTGCAATACTTACAGGCACCATAAACCTAAGTGTAGATGCCGATTCTCCGCAATTAAGCACTACATCGCTGCCATACTTAAGCCCGCCGTTTATCTCTATAGTATCACCATCGAGTGTGTAGCTTGCACCAAGATTTTCCACGCACGAAAGAGTAGCACTTATATCATTTGACATACTTACGTTTGATATCTTTGATGTTCCACTTGCTAGTGATGCCGATATAATGTATCTGTGTATATATGATTTTGACGACGGAATATATATATCCGCCTTTTTAGTTTTTCCTTTATGTAAGATAAGTTTTTCCATAAAAATGCCTCTAATCTATCAAAAATGTATTCTCTCTATCCATTTTCATTATCTCACAAGTACCAATTTCCTTAAGCACTATGTAATTTATGCTACCGCCTGCGCTCTTTTTGTCGCGAAGCATTATATTTGCGGCAGTTTCTTTGTCGATAGAATAATCGTCAAAGTACAAATCATATTTTTTTAGTATGCTTACTATTTTATCATAAGTACCAACTTTCGTGATACCCATCTTTTCTGTTCTCTCGGTAATGCGCGCCATACCTATAGCTACTCCCTCGCCGTGAGTATAGGTTTCGTAGTTATATGCGCTCTCTATCACGTGTCCGTAGGTGTGACCGAAGTTTAGTATCATACGTTTTCCTGTATCAAACTCGTCCTCTTCCACCACCTGACGTTTTATATCCACGCAGGTGTATATGATTTTTTCTATGTCAAGTATATCCTTTTCAAGCTCGGAAAACAACTCCTTATCCCAGATAAGAGCGTATTTTATAACCTCCGCCATACCGTCATTAAATATTCTCTCTGATAAGGTAGATAGCATATCGGGGTCTATTAAAACTGCTTTTGGCTGATAAAAGCTTCCGACCAGATTTTTACCGCCATCTAAATTTACCGCGACTTTTCCTCCAACACTTGAATCAACCTGTGCAAGAAGTGTTGTAGGAATTTGTATAAACTTTATTCCGCGAAGGAATGTCGATGCCGCAAAGCCTGATATATCGCCTACTACACCACCGCCAAGTGCTATTATGTAGTCTGTTCGGGTAAGTTTAATCTCAGCCATTTTATTATAAATATCTGTAAGGTGAGATATAGATTTTGTCTTTTCTCCATGCGGAAGCACCATTACGTCATATTTAACACCTGAATCCGACAGTATCTTTGAAAATTTATCTCCATATATTTTCCACACATTATCGTCGGTAATTACAAAAGCTGTGTTTTCACCAACAAACTGCTTTATAACACTGCCCGACCTTTCTATAAGGCCTTTTTCTATTATAATATCATAATCGTGACTCTTTGTTTTAACTGTTAACCTCATATTTGCACCTCTAATGAGAAAAGGGCTCACATAAATGAGCCCGCTTTCAATAATATTTTAAATTACCCATTTATATTAGTTGTTAATTTTTATCTGCTGCCATAATTCTGATTGCTTTTTAACAAGTGTTTTATCATATTTAAACACTTCCATATTGTTTAGTGCAGATATATCAGGGTATCGTAAAGGATTGTTTTTCACATCGTCAGGAAGAAGCTTTTGTGCTTCAACGTTTGGCGTAGAATAGCCGATATATTCTGCATTCATCTTTGCTATGTCAGGTCTTGACATAAAGTTTATAAACAGCTCGGCTTCCTTTTGATGTGCTGAAGTTGTGGGGATAACCATCGCGTCAAACCAAAGGTTTGAGCCTTCCTCAGGGATGGCATAGGCAAGGTTTTCATTTTCAGCCATACAGTAGAATGCATCGCCTGACCATGCTACTGTTAGTGCACCTTCTTCGTTTATCATCTTGTCCTTTACCTCATCACCGCTGTATGCAAGTACAAGGTCCTTCTGCTCGACAAGAGCATTTTTCGCTGCCGCAAGCTCCTTATCGTCAGATGAATTCATAGAATAACCAAGCATTTTTAGAGTGATACCTATAGTATCTCTCTCGCTGTCAAGCATAAATATTTCATCATCGTAATCCTTATCCCATAGCACCTTCCATGATGTAACAGGTTCTTTTACCATTTCCTTATTGTAAAGCACACCCATAGTACCCCACATATAAGGAACAGAATACTCATTTTGCGGATCGTAATCATGTCCCATATAATTCTCGCCAATGTTCTTTATATTTGGAACATTTTCAAAGTTAATCTTATTTAAAAGTCCTTCTTCTATCATACGCTGTACCATATAATCCGAAGGGAACACAACGTCATAAGCACTGCTTCCGTTTGCAACCTTTACATACATTTCTTCGTTTGAATAGTATGTTTCATAGTTTACGCGAATGTTTGGATACTCTTCCTCAAACATATCTAAAACGTCTTCATTTATATAGTCACCTACGTTATATACATTGATTACTGTTCTGTCGTCACCGCATCCTACGAAAAGTGATGCTGCAATGGCTATTATAATTACAAGTGATAAAATCTTTTTCATTTGGTTAATTCCTTTCAAATAAAATTATGACATAAGAACGTTTTTGGATTTATCCTTTGACGTACGTTTATTTATAAATAACAGAAGCGATACCACTACTACAAACATTATGGTAGAAAGTGCATTTATCTTTGGATTTAAGCCTCTTCGTGCCATCGAATACACATATATAGATAGGTTTGAAACACCGTTACCGGTTGTAAAGAAGCTTATTACAAAATCGTCTATAGACATTGTAAATGATAAAAGCAATCCGTTTATAATTCCCGGAAGTATTTCGGGAAATACCACACTTTTAAATGCGTACCATGGCTTTGCACCAAGGTCAAGTGCCGCTTCGTAAATATTTTTGTCAAGCTGTGTTAGCTTTGGAAGCACTGACAATACCACATAAGGTATATTAAACGTGATATGTGCAAGCAGCATTGTTATAAATCCTCTCGGAAGCTTTACCGCTACAAAGAGTATCATAAGTGCTACACCCGTTACTATATCAGGACTTATAACCGGAATATTTGTTACCGTACTTATAGCCGAACGTATTGACTTTTTCTTAAATGCCTGTATACCAAGTGCCGCCGCTGTACCTATAACGCATGCTATAAGCGATGACAACACCGCTATGATTACTGTATAATTAAACGCCGACATAAGCGCTCTGTCTTCGAACAGCTCCACATACCATTTAAGTGTAAACCCGCCAAAATTTCCTCGTGATTTTGATTCATTAAACGAGAACACCATAAGTACTACTACCGGAAGGTATAAAAACATAAACATGACAAACATGTATACGCTTTCAATTACTTTTTTAAGTTTTAATTTCATACGCAGATTCACTCCTTCCCAAACCGCCTAAGCTTAGAACATTGAAACATTAGTGTCGTTTTTATTGAAAAGCTTCATAATCTGCATACACAGAAGCACTATTACCATCATAATAATAGAAACTGCCGAGCCAAAGTTCCAGTCATACGCCACCAGATACTGCTCTTCTATAAGCGTTCCTATATACATATCGTGACCACCACCAAGAAGCTTTGGCACTACAAACGATGTAACAGCAGGAAGGAAAACCATAGTCATACCCGATATTATACCCGGAAGGCTAAGCGGAAGTGTAACCTTTCTAAACACATTAAACGAGTTTGCACCAAGGTCCTCTGCCGCCTCAATAGTGCTTTTATCTATCTTTACAAGCACCGAATATATAGGAAGTATCATAAACGGAATAAAGTTGTACACCATACCAAGCAGCACCGCACCCTGAGTATATAATATATTTACCTCAGGCATACCAAGCTTTTCAAGTATGTTGTTAAGTAGTCCGTTTTTCTCTAGGATTGTAAGCCATGAATACGTACGAAGAAGCATATTCATCCACATAGGAAGAACAAATAATAAAAGCACACTGCTTTTTTTGTCCGAGCCTGTGTTTCTGTCCCTGTTTGCAAGGATTGCCGCTATAGGATAACCTAAAAGCAAGCAAAGAACTGTACTTATAAATGCTATATAAAGCGACTTTATAAGCACCTTTAAGTACATAATGTCGAAAAATTTTATATAATTGTCTATTCCAATTGTTTCAGTTCCATCAGGAAGTACCACCTTAAAGCTGTATACTACCACAAGCACAATCGGTACCAAAACAAATATAAGCATCCATAAAAGATGAGGATATGCCTGAAATTTCTTATACAACTGACTGTCCCCTTTACAAAGATTTTTTCATAACCTGAATGTCAAATGGCTTTACACTAAGACCTATTGTTTCGCCAACCTCGTGACGAACTGTGTTGTGTATCATGATAGAGTAGTCGCCTGATTTAACCATCATTTCATAGTGAACGCCTTTAAATATCACAGACTCAACCACGCCCGAAAGCATACCTTCGTCAGCATTTGTCACTATCCAGTCCTCAGGGCGTATTACTATATCTACAGGATTGTTCTCACCAAAGCCTTTATCCACGCACTCAAAGTCTTTTTCGCAGAAATTCACTAAAAGGTCGCGAATCATAGTTCCAGGGAATATATTGCTCTCACCTATGAAATCTGCCACATAAGCGTTTTTAGGCTCATCGTAAATATCCTTTGGTGTGCCTATCTGCTGGATAGTACCCTCTTTCATTACCACGATAGTGTCCGACATAGTAAGTGCCTCTTCCTGATCGTGAGTAACGTATATAAATGTAATGCCCAGCTCTCTTTGCATATTTTTTAATTCTATCTGCATACCTTTTCTAAGTTTTAAGTCAAGCGCCGCAAGAGGCTCGTCTAAAAGCAATACGCTTGGTTCATTTACTATAGCTCTTGCTATAGCGATACGCTGCTGCTGTCCGCCTGATAGCGACTCTACGCTTCTGTTTCCGTAATTTTTAAGATTAACAAGCTCAAGCACTCTGCCTACTTTCTTATCAATCTCTTTTTTGTCCATTTTCTTTATCTTAAGACCAAAAGCGATATTATCGTACACGTCCATGTGTGGAAAAAGGGCATACTTTTGAAATACAGTATTTACCTTTCTCTGATATGGCGGAATACTAAGTAAATCCTTACCTTCAAAAAGCACACTTCCCGATGTAGGATTTTCAAAGCCTGCTATAATTCTAAGTAGTGTAGACTTACCGCAACCGGATGGACCAAGAAGTGTAAGAAATTCATTTTTATCTATATATAGGTTAATATCACAAAGTGCGTCGGTTTCATCAAACGTCTTTGTAACATTTTTAAGTTCAATAAGATGATTAGACATTATTCATCCTCCGTATATCAAAAAGTAGGTGGTGTAGATACCCACAAAACATTCGCTGTGGTTTTATTTTTATTGGAAATATAGTGTGTCTGGTTTGGCTTAAAGTAAAAGCTTTCGTTCTTGCCCACTTTATATTTCTTATTTCCTATATGAAGCACTACCGAGCCGGATAATACATAACCAAACTCTTCGCCGTCATGAGGGTCGTCTATGTAAGATGTACCGCCCTCTTCTATTTCTATAATGATAGGCTCCATAGAATTTTTCTGTGAATTTGGCACTATCCAGTTGATAGTATTTTTATCTTCCTTATTTTCCTTCACAAACACATCGTCTTTTTTAAATACTACTTCATCGTCTGTATCGTCATTAAAGAAATCCTTTAGGTTTGTACCAAGACACTGCAGTATATCAAAAAGTGTAGATATAGAAGGTGATGCTAAATCCCTCTCTATCTGGGATATAAAGCCCTTTGAAAGCTCGCACCTGTCTGCAAGCTCTTCCTGGGTAAGTGCATTTTTTATTCTTAGCCTTTTTATTTTATTTCCTATTTCCATTTAAAAGCACCACACAAGTTTTTATTATTAAATATTTTGTTTATTTTTACTAAACAAATTTATACAAAATATATTATATTCCTATCCCAGCATGATGTCAATAGTCTTAAGCAAAAATTCGTCATAATTTTTATTTAAAATTTTTCTTGCATTCTTTAAATAAATGTGGTATTATATGTCTATATGTAATATAAATTAGGAGGTGTATATAGATGCTTAACACTATACTTACAATAGTACACGTAATTATCGGAATATTCCTTGTGGTATCTGTACTTATGCAGTCAGGTAAGCAGGCAGGTCTTTCAGGCTCTATCGGCGGAGGTGCAGAAACATTTTTTGGAAAGAATAAATCAAGAACTCTTGACGCTATGTTTGCCAGAATAACTACTGTTCTTGCAATACTTTTCATTATTACATCGATCGTTCTTTCACTTCTTCTTAAATAATTATAATTTAGAAGCTTAAACCCGACGGAAAATCTCCTGTCGGGTTTTTTATTTTGTTTCTTCATATTTTGACATTTTCACGCATCATAAATGTACTATAATTATCATATAATTTTACTACGAAAAAACAAGTGCAAATAAGCATTTTTCTCGGAGGAATATATGAAACCCGTTATATACATAGATGTGCTGTTTTTAGTCAATTTTTTTATTAACGGCATACTTCTTTTGATTACCTCGCAAATCTTAAAACGACCATTTAAAACGCACCGTCTTGCTTTAGGTGCAATGGCAGGCTCACTTTACGCAGTGTGTATGTTTTTTCCGAAGATGCAATTTATGTATACCCTTCTTTCAAAATTCATTATATCACTGCTAATAATATCAATATCATTTAAAATAGTAAAATTATCGCTATACATAAAAACAGTTTGTGTATTTTATCTAACCTCGTTTACCCTTGGCGGAGGATTACTTGCACTTTTATACTTTACCGATATTGGGAAAAGCACGGGTACAGTTATGAAAAACGGCGTATTTTACTTTAATCTGCCGTTTGGAACACTAATCATAACCACCGTTGTTTCATACATTCTTATAAAAATATTCTGTCGAGTACATAAATCGATAAAGCATATTTCGTACAAAGAAGTAAGTGTAAATATAGGTGACAAGCATATAGATTTTCGTGCACTGGTCGACACCGGCAATATGCTGTCTGACCCGCTTTCAAACACACCTGTTATGATTGCAGAAATAAACAAGCTAAGACCTCACCTTCCGCAAGAATTTTGCATGGCATTTGAAAACAGTGAGTGTATAGATGCATTAAGTCTGCCTGAAAGCATGGGGGATTTTCAATCAAGAATACGACTTATACCATACTCATCACTCGGAGAGAAAAACGGAATTTTAATAGGATTTAAACCTGACAGCATTACTGTATCAGACAAGACTATAACAAATATCATAGTAGGGTTATACAAGCATAATCTTTCGCAAAGTCACGAATATGATGCCTTGTTAAACCCCGAAATACTATCACAATAAATACGGAGGAACAACCCATGGACTTTCTTGAAACAGCACGAAAAAAGCTTAACGCAATTCTTTTACGATTACACCTGACAAGTAAGGATATACATTACATAGGCGGTGCATCCACTCTTCCGCCACCATTGTCAAAGGAAGAAGAAGCAAACCTTTTATCACGTCTTTCTGTCGATTCACATGAGGTGCGTACTACACTTATTGAAAGAAACCTAAGGCTCGTGGTATACATTGCAAAAAAATTCGAAAGTACGGGTGTTGGTGTAGAGGACCTTATATCAATTGGCTCTATAGGGCTTATAAAGGCGATAAACACATTTAACCCCGACAAAAATATAAAGCTTGCTACGTATGCATCAAGGTGCATAGAAAACGAGATACTTATGTATCTTAGAAAAAACAGCAACCGCAGAGTAGAGATATCCATTGATGAGCCGTTAAACGTTGACTGGGATGGAAACGAACTTCTGCTTTCCGACATACTGGGCACCGACTCGGACGTGATATACCAAAACATCGAAAACGAGGTAGACAAGGAGCTTTTGAACATTGCACTCGAAAGGCTTTCAACCCGTGAAAAAAAGATAATGGAATTACGGTTTGGTGTAAAAAGCGGTGTAGCAAAGACGCAAAAAGAAGTTGCAGATATGCTTGGAATATCGCAATCGTACATATCAAGGCTGGAAAAAAGGATAATAGGAAAGCTTAAAAAAGACATATCGAGAATGGTTTAAAACTAATAAATATAATAAAACAATATGTTTTATTGATTTTTAAGGATGCGCACCCGCGTATCCTTTTTTTAATAATTATAATTCAAACTATAGAAAAAATCTATATTTATTTTTGCCTCCGGCAGGGGCATTTTGAACGGCAAAATGCCCGGAAAACCGCTGGGGCGTTCCGGAGCGCCCCAGACCCCTCCCGGCCATGGCTCTGCCCTGGACCCGAAAAGGCTTTCTCGAAAGAGAAAGCCTTTTTGTTGTTAAGTGTTTTTATTCTACCTTATTTAACTTTTGTATTACAAATTTCATATAAAACACGATTATGACTATTCCTACAAATGTTATAAACGATAACACCTGCTGTGCGTAGACATTTAATCCTAAAAACATATTTCCGCTTTTCTGGATATAGTCAAGCAGCCAACCGCCGACTATAGTTGCTAAAAAGCCGAACACTCCACCTACAGCCGTTTTAATGCCAAGCACTGCGGTACGGGTTTTCTCATCGGCGTAGTCAAACACTATATTCATAAGACCGCCGTTAATTCCTGCCATTGATACAAAATACAACACGGAATATATCATATACAACACCTTACCTGTTGCAGGGGTGGTAAATGACTGTATAAAAAATGCGACGGCTGATATACCAAAGCCGATTGTCATCATATACGCCCACGATGTTCTGTCGGCAAGTCTGCCGAAAAATCTTGAAAATGCTATTCGGGCAAATGATGAAACGATAGTTATTACCGACACATACGTAAGCGAAAAGCCAAGCTCTTTTATCTCGTATACTCCGAAATACGAACGCGAAAAATATGTAAAGCCTGACCAAAGCATATTTAAATACATAAGCTTTCTTACAGTTGCATTTCCAAATGTACATTTAAGCATATCCAAAAAGCTTTGTCGTTCTCTTTGTACTATTTCACGCTCTGGCTCTTTTGATATAACAAGCATTGCAAAATGCAAAAGGCCTAGTACTATTATGGTAATCTGGCATATTAAAAATGCCATATTATCATTGCCAATATCGGTATAGTGGTCAGAGATAGCTCCCATCACATAAGAAAATATCATACCGCCAAGGAGCGATGCTATTTCTTTCTTTGCCGTAAATACTCCCCGTTCTCTGCTATCCACAAGTGACATAAGCCAATTTGTTTTAAACGGCACTGCGATATTTGCTATAAGCTGACCGCCAAGAATAAACACTATTACAAGAATTGTCTTTACTATCTGTGGTACATTAAGCATTGGCACCATATAAAGTCCCGCAAGCAAAATGTGTTTTATAAAAGTAATGGCGGTTACCCACTTTTTGACAGGTTTTACAGGTCTTATAAACATTACCGAAAACATCTGTGCCACGCACGCGAGTGCCACAAACGATGTAATAATACCTATAAGCGAGTCGGATATTCCGCTCTTGTTAAGAAGCTTTGCCAAAAATGCTCCTGCTATAATAATTGATATGAAATATTCAAAGGTTGCTTCGAATATATAGGCGATTCTGCTTGATTTATATATGTCTTTGTCTTCCATTATTATCACCATCCAAGTAGATATTACCACACCAAACCTAACTTTTCAATGATATATATTTTCAAAAATTCAGGATGCACACATGTGTGCATCCCAATTTTTTAACCCACATAAACTGTGCCGATACCCCACGCTGAAATACTTGGAACTTTAAGCACCAAATCATCGTTATCGGTGATAGCTGTTACATCATTTTCTATAACCTTATCATCTTTGAAGGTCATAAACTTAAAGCTATTACCTTCCGGATTTTTAATTCTAAGTGTAAGCTCACCCGAGTCGCCAACTGTTTTATTAAGTATGCTTACGCTTGTTATCTTGCCGTCTGCATTTTCTCTAGGCATTACTATTGCCTGGATAGGTGTTTCAAGTATGGCAGGAATAGCACTGCCTGCAATATAATTTGCTATATTTATAAACTGATTTCTCTTATCAAAGCTTATGATTCCGCTCCATGGGTATTCGCCAAGAACTGCCCATTTAGCGCCCTTTGATGTAGTTGTAACGGCACTTGCTATGCCATAAGGGAACGGTTCTTCACCAGTTTTTGCTATGTCAGGGCGAGCTGTATCGTATCCGCTAAGCGGTTCAATATTCTCACCTGAAAGCTGGTACTGCCATCTTTCCTTACTTACAAAGAATGATGTTGACCATGTTCCACCGCCTTTTACGTGCTCATTTACCTTATGTCCTGTAAGCTTTTCGTGGAATATACCAAGCTGCTGTTCTTTTGCGGTGATATTTAGCTTATCTCCAAAACCTCTTTTATGAAGAATCTCTATAGCCTTACCATCTGTGATAACAGGCTTTGACAGTAAATCGTTTATCTCGTCATCTGTCATATCCTTTACAACGTGCGGATGAAGAAGGACTACGCCTGCGTTATCCTTTTTAAAGCACATCGGTATACCTGTGATAGACCACAGTCTGTCTGCAACGTCGTATAGTTCTTTTTTCCACTCAAACTCTTCATCACTTTCAGAAAGTGTCATTTTATATCTGTTTGGAGAATGGGCTATAGTAAGGCCTGCCTGCTGAGTACCTTTATTTAAATCTATAAGCTTCTGCCAGTATTTACGTCTTTTTGAAAAGCCTTCAAGCATTTGTGCGTGATACTCTACAGGCTCGTTATAATTTTGAAGTAGTGCGTAGCTCATTGCGTCGTTACCAAGAGCAAGGTAAAGAGTAGTTTCAAAGCAAGTAGTCTGGATAGATTTACCGTAAACTATATCAGGAAGATTTTCTATTTCAGGGCGTTTTTCTATGTTTACATCAGGAAGCATAAAGTTTGCCCAATCGATAAATCTTGCTTTTTCAATAATCTCATTTGGATTATGTGCTGAATATGCACCGCCACCCGGTCTTGACTTAGGAGTTTTACCGCTGCCCTCTTTCATAGCATCAAATATAAAGTCAAAGCCAAAGCCTGTGTAACCACCATTAGCACAATACTGATAACCCATATAGCTGTCAGGAGATATCTCGTGAACTGTTTTTGAGATTTCAAGCATAAGGTTATATAATCCTTCACGCTCAAACTCAGCATACTTTTCACGTACAGACACGTCACCGTAGTTTATTTCTTTAACAAGGCTTTCTCTGTCATAGTTTGTGCCATGTTTTTCGTTGAAGGCTTTTATACAGTTATCACAGAAGCAACCTATCTCTACAGGGTCGTGGTTATTTGCACGGAAGTCGTCGTCTACCCAGAAGGTATGCGGTTTGATTTTCGCAAATGCTCTGTACACGTCAAGTATGTATTTTTTGTAATATTCGCCTCTCCAGCAGAAGCAGTAGTCTGCAACTGTTCCATCAGGGCCTACCATGTGTTCTGCAGGTGAGCCTTCGAACACAAGACCCGTATTATCCTGCGACTGCATATACTGTCCGTGACCGATGGTACTCTGTATCTGAAGTGATACTCTCACGCCTGCTTTTTTAAACTTTTCTGCCTGAGCGTGAATGTTTTCGGCAATTTCCTTTTGCATTTCGACCGGTGGGAATGCTGACCTCGATGTAAACCACACCTCGTCGCACGACCCGGGGTTTTTCTTAATAGCATCAATAAGTTTATCGACAAACTCACTATCAAGCTGATTTGCACTGCCTAGTCTTTGTGTAAGCATAATTATTCCTCCTGATTTATGTTTTATTTATAATTTTTTATAAGTACTACCCAGTTTTCTTTAAGCTCGAAACCTTTTAGGTTAATCACAACCTTTTCAAGCTTATGTTCATCATCTACAAGGTAAACTTCATAATCTTCATCAAGATTTGTTTCTACAAATACATCTTTTCCGGTTATGTTTGCTATCATTACGCCGTTATTTTTTCCATCTGTACCTGCTACCGCGTATACCTTCTCAGTATCGCACATACATTTTACCTGACTTCCAAGTGCATAAAGTTCACCAAACGCCTTGAACGAATAATAAAGCGGTGTTGGTCTTCTCTCAAGACTGTTGAACATTCCTGCATAAGAGCCTACTCCCCATTTTGCATCATAGTAACAAAGCATTGTCGTTGGTGTATTTTGCATTGCAAGAAGCATTGAAGCTGCATCAGCAGATGCCATCGCTGTATCATAAGAATTTGGAATACGTGCCGCACTGTTCCATTCGTTAAGCATTGTTTCAAGATGCCCGTAGCCACGCTCGTTTAAGAACTTATCTACAAACTCTGCCATTTTAACATTTTCCTCTGTGCCTAAATAACTGTGCCAAGAGAAGAAGTCAATAGGTGAACTATGTTCTTTTATGTAATCGAAAAACCCATAAAGAAATTCCATACGGTATTCTTCTTTTTTACTGTCATATCTGGCTTCGGTACGTTTTTCAAGCTCCATACCAAACCTTTCGGGATGAGCATATATATTGTAAAAACCACAAGCCGCATAACCGCCTATCTTTATAGTATCGCCAAAGCATTTTTTAAGGTGCTTTGATGCTACATCATAAAGTCTGTAATAATCCTCTGCTGTACCTGTCCACATCTGATTCATACCGGGTGTTTCGCGATTTTCCGGCTCATTCCATATCTCCCAGTATTCTATACCGTAATGGTATCCGTCTGCCCAGCCTTCGTTATAATGACGGATAATATGCTCACAAATCCTTGCCCATTTATCATAATCCTTTGGAGGATGAATACGATACGCTTTTATGTGACACTGATTTTCTATAGTAACACCGAGTCTGAATATAGGCTTTACATCATACTTTGCCATACCTTCCAAAAGTGCATCTGTAAATGCAAAATCGTATGATGCTATATCATCAACATCCGCATCAAAATCGCGAAAAATATTTGGTATATCCACATATCTGTTACCACCAAAATCTCCACCTACATCATGAAGGCGCGAATATGGAATATTTGCCTCTTTAAGATAGTTTATAGGTTCAAAATAAAGAGAGCAAAATCCTCCGTAAAATGGTGGTTGTCCTACCGCGTGCATTGGTTTGATTTTACCAGTGATTTCATTAAAATTTACGTTAATTTTAGCCATTAAAACACTCCCCTGTTTATTACAACTTAATATATCGATTTATGCGTTTACATCAGCAAAAGTCTCGCTGTCTTTTTCGCTTTCTGTTTTAAGTATTTTTTCTCTTTCACGCTTTGCGGCTGAAAGAACAAACTGAAGTGCTATTCCTACCATTACCATAAGAACCGTAGAAATCCAGAAAGACACTTCGTAGCTTCCAAGAAGGTCATAAGACCAGTTCATAAGAGGTGCTCCTACTGCATAGCCTGTTACGTTTATTGAAACAAATATACCAAGAATCATATCGTACGATTTATCACCAAAAAGGTCACTTGCGTATATTGGAAGCATTATGGTTTCAAGCGGTAGTGCAAGTGATGAGAATATTCCATACACCATCGCCAGAACATAGCCGGTCGGTGAATTATCCATAAGTGCAAGCACAAGCATTACACCAACTGCAGCGGCAACGCATATATTCATGGTCTTTTTAAGTCCCATACGGTCATACATAAAGCCTGTGATGAATTTAAAGCCTGCAAGTGCAAGCGAGTGGATACTAAGTGTAGTTGCAACATATCCTGCATCAATTCCTACGTCATACATGTGCGGAGTAGATGCACCGTTAATAGCCTGAAGAAGCAGGCCGGTTAAAAATATACAAATAGCCGCGCCGTAAAAATATGGTTTCTTTATAGCTTCTTTATACTCTATACCTACCCAGCCTTCGCCACGTTTTTTCTTTTTATGTACCGCTGGTGTACCATCATCCACATAATCCTTTGGCTTTTCTCTGTAGAAAATCATCACAAGTACTACAACAAACACAAGTATAACTGCAACAAGTCTGTATGCACTTTGATAACCCAAAGGATTTGCAGGGTTATTTATAATAGGCGAAACTATCTGTGCAGCTATAGCACCGCCAAGTCCGTTGGCAGCAAGCACCGAACCCATAATAGTTCCCTTATTTTCCTTACACCATTTATTTATAACAGAACCTACCATAGTAGTTCCTGTCCACGAAGAACCGATACCCAAAAGCATACCACCAACATAAAACATATATATGTTTGTAGCTACTGAATACACAAGCACCGATGCAATAAGCGAAACAATACCTGCAATCATAAGTTTCTTTGAGCCAAAACGTGCTACCATCGAACCAAAAAATATATTTACAACCGCAGTTGCTATAAAACGAAGGCTATCATTTATAGAGAAAGCTCCTCGTGAGATACCTTGAGCTTCGGTAATAGCTTTTAGATATATGCCCTTGTTTGATGAGCAAAAACCCATAGTAATCATAACCACCAAAAAGCTTATGGCAACTATTACCCATTTGTAGTCAAATCTTTTTCGTTGCAAAGCATTTTTCATTCTGATAAACTCCCTTTATGTATTGTATACACCAATTATATAGTTTTCGTTTTCAAAAGTCAATAGAAACCTAAACGAAAGTTTTGAATTTTTTTATTATACCTTAAGGTAATAAAAAAAGAAGCGAAGATATCTTCGCTTCTTTTTTTATTACCTTAAGGTATAATAAAAAAATTCAAAACTTTCGTTTAGGTTTCTATTGACTTTTGAAAACGAAAACTATATAATTGGTGTATACAATACATAAAGGGAGTTTATCAGAATGAAAAATGCTTTGCAACGAAAAAGATTTGACTACAAATGGGTAATAGTTGCCATAAGCTTTTTGGTGGTTATGATTACTATGGGTTTTTGCTCATCAAACAAGGGCATATATCTAAAAGCTATTACCGAAGCTCAAGGTATCTCACGAGGAGCTTTCTCTATAAATGATAGCCTTCGTTTTATAGCAACTGCGGTTGTAAATATATTTTTTGGTTCGATGGTAGCACGTTTTGGCTCAAAGAAACTTATGATTGCAGGTATTGTTTCGCTTATTGCATCGGTGCTTGTGTATTCAGTAGCTACAAACATATATATGTTTTATGTTGGTGGTATGCTTTTGGGTATCGGTTCTTCGTGGACAGGAACTACTATGGTAGGTTCTGTTATAAATAAATGGTGTAAGGAAAATAAGGGAACTATTATGGGTTCGGTGCTTGCTGCCAACGGACTTGGCGGTGCTATAGCTGCACAGATAGTTTCGCCTATTATAAATAACCCTGCAAATCCTTTGGGTTATCAAAGTGCATACAGACTTGTTGCAGTTATACTTGTGTTTGTTGTAGTACTTGTGATGATTTTCTACAGAGAAAAGCCAAAGGATTATGTGGATGATGGTACACCAGCGGTACATAAAAAGAAAAAACGTGGCGAAGGCTGGGTAGGTATAGAGTATAAAGAAGCTATAAAGAAACCATATTTTTACGGCGCGGCTATTTGTATATTTTTAACCGGCCTGCTTCTTCAGGCTATTAACGGTGCATCTACTCCGCACATGTATGACGTAGGAATTGATGCAGGATATGTTGCAACTACACTTAGTATCCACTCGCTTGCACTTGCAGGCTTTAAATTCATCACAGGCTTTATGTATGACCGTATGGGACTTAAAAAGACCATGAATATATGCGTTGCCGCTGCAGTTGGTGTAATGCTTGTGCTTGCACTTATGGATAATTCACCGACCGGCTATGTTCTGGCGATGGTGTATGGAATATTCTCATCACTTGCACTACCGCTTGAAACCATAATGCTTCCAATATACGCAAGTGACCTTTTTGGTGATAAATCGTACGATATGATTCTTGGTATATTTGTTTCAATAAACGTAACAGGCTATGCAGTAGGAGCACCTCTTATGAACTGGTCTTATGACCTTCTTGGAAGCTACGAAGTGTCTTTCTGGATTTCTACGGTTCTTATGGTAATGGTAGGAATAGCACTTCAGTTTGTTCTTTCAGCCGCAAAGCGTGAAAGAGAAAAAATACTTAAAACAGAAAGCGAAAAAGACAGCGAGACTTTTGCTGATGTAAACGCATAAATCGATATATTAAGTTGTAATAAACAGGGGAGTGTTTTAATGGCTAAAATTAACGTAAATTTTAATGAAATCACTGGTAAAATCAAACCAATGCACGCGGTAGGACAACCACCATTTTACGGAGGATTTTGCTCTCTTTATTTTGAACCTATAAACTATCTTAAAGAGGCAAATATTCCATATTCGCGCCTTCATGATGTAGGTGGAGATTTTGGTGGTAACAGATATGTGGATATACCAAATATTTTTCGCGATTTTGATGCGGATGTTGATGATATAGCATCATACGATTTTGCATTTACAGATGCACTTTTGGAAGGTATGGCAAAGTATGATGTAAAGCCTATATTCAGACTCGGTGTTACTATAGAAAATCAGTGTCACATAAAAGCGTATCGTATTCATCCTCCAAAGGATTATGATAAATGGGCAAGGATTTGTGAGCATATTATCCGTCATTATAACGAAGGCTGGGCAGACGGATACCATTACGGTATAGAATACTGGGAGATATGGAATGAGCCGGAAAATCGCGAAACACCCGGTATGAATCAGATGTGGACAGGTACAGCAGAGGATTATTACAGACTTTATGATGTAGCATCAAAGCACCTTAAAAAATGCTTTGGCGATACTATAAAGATAGGCGGTTATGCGGCTTGTGGTTTTTACAATATATATGCTCATCCCGAAAGGTTTGGTATGGAGCTTGAAAAACGTACCGAAGCCAGATATGACAGTAAAAAAGAAGAATACCGTATGGAATTTCTTTATGGGTTTTTCGATTACATAAAAGAACATAGTTCACCTATTGACTTCTTCTCTTGGCACAGTTATTTAGGCACAGAGGAAAATGTTAAAATGGCAGAGTTTGTAGATAAGTTCTTAAACGAGCGTGGCTACGGGCATCTTGAAACAATGCTTAACGAATGGAACAGTGCGGCACGTATTCCAAATTCTTATGATACAGCGATGGCATCTGCTGATGCAGCTTCAATGCTTCTTGCAATGCAAAATACACCAACGACAATGCTTTGTTACTATGATGCAAAATGGGGAGTAGGCTCTTATGCAGGAATGTTCAACAGTCTTGAGAGAAGACCAACACCGCTTTATTATTCGTTCAAGGCGTTTGGTGAACTTTATGCACTTGGAAGTCAGGTAAAATGTATGTGCGATACTGAGAAGGTATACGCGGTAGCAGGTACAGATGGAAAAAATAACGGCGTAATGATAGCAAACATAACCGGAAAAGATGTATTTGTAGAAACAAATCTTGATGAAGATTATGAAGTTTACCTTGTAGATGATGAACATAAGCTTGAAAAGGTTGTGATTAACCTAAAAGGTTTCGAGCTTAAAGAAAACTGGGTAGTACTTATAAAAAATTATAAATAAAACATAAATCAGGAGGAATAATTATGCTTACACAAAGACTAGGCAGTGCAAATCAGCTTGATAGTGAGTTTGTCGATAAACTTATTGATGCTATTAAGAAAAACCCCGGGTCGTGCGACGAGGTGTGGTTTACATCGAGGTCAGCATTCCCACCGGTCGAAATGCAAAAGGAAATTGCCGAAAACATTCACGCTCAGGCAGAAAAGTTTAAAAAAGCAGGCGTGAGAGTATCACTTCAGATACAGAGTACCATCGGTCACGGACAGTATATGCAGTCGCAGGATAATACGGGTCTTGTGTTCGAAGGCTCACCTGCAGAACACATGGTAGGCCCTGATGGAACAGTTGCAGACTACTGCTTCTGCTGGAGAGGCGAATATTACAAAAAATACATACTTGACGTGTACAGAGCATTTGCGAAAATCAAACCGCATACCTTCTGGGTAGACGACGACTTCCGTGCAAATAACCACGACCCTGTAGAGATAGGTTGCTTCTGTGATAACTGTATAAAAGCCTTCAACGAAAAACATGGCACAAACTATGACAGAGAAAGCCTTGTTAAAGAAATAAACTACGGTGACGTGTCTGTACGTGAAAAGTATGCTGAGTTTGAGCGTGAAGGATTATATAACCTTATGCTTGAAATCTCAAAAACAGTTCACGAGATATCTCCTGACAGCTATATGGGTTATCAGTATTGTGCTAATGGTGGTTACACAGGCTTTGGCTTTGACTTTATATTTGATGCTATGAAAGAGGGCAGCGGTAAAACTCCTAAGTCAAGACCGGGTGGCGGTGCATATTCAGCACATAATCCAAATGAGATTATTGAAAAAGCAAGATTTATCGATTGGGCAAACTTTATGCTTCCTGATGTAAACATAGAAAAACGCCCTGAAATAGAAAATCTTCCTGATATAGTTTACGGTAAATCTATCCAGACTACTTGCTTTGAAACTACTCTTTACCTTGCTCTTGGTAACGACGCAATGAGCTACGCACTACTTCAAAATTATAACGAGCCTGTAGAGTATCACGCACAAATGCTTGAAGGCTTTTCAAAAAGACGTAAATACTGGCAGAAGCTTATAGATTTAAATAAAGGTACTCAGCAGGCAGGCCTTACTATAGCCCATTCTCCAAACAGATATAAAATGACACTTTCTGAAAGTGATGAAGAGTTTGAGTGGAAAAAAGAACTATACGACGTTGCAGACAGACTGTGGTCTATCACAGGTATACCGATGTGCTTTAAAAAGGATAACGCAGGCGTAGTCCTTCTTCATCCGCACGTTGTAAAGGATATGACAGATGACGAGATAAACGATTTACTGTCAAAGCCTGTTATCACAGATGGTAAGGCTATAGAGATTCTTCATAAAAGAGGTTTTGGAGATAAGCTAAATATCACCGCAAAAGAACAGCAGCTTGGTATATTCCACGAAAAGCTTACAGGACATAAGGTAAATGAGCACGTAAAAGGCGGTGGAACATGGTCAACATCATTCTTTGTAAGTAAGGAAAGATGGCAGTACCAGCTTTCAGGTGAGAATATTGAACCGCTTAGCGGATACGATACAGCTCGCCCTGACATAGCAAAAACTGGTGAAGAACCGTTCCCTTATGGCATAGCAAGTGCCGTTACAACTACATCAAAGGGCGCTAAATGGGCAGTTCTTGGCGAATACCCATGGAGCGGAATCATAAGCTTTGATAAGAGAAATCAGTTTATAAATATAGCAAATTATATTGCAGGCAGTGCTATTCCTGCCATACTTGAAACACCTATCCAGGCAATAGTAATGCCTAGAGAAAATGCAGACGGCAAGATAACAAGCGTAAGCATACTTAATAAAACAGTTGGCGACTCGGGTGAGCTTACACTTAGAATTAAAAATCCGGAAGGTAATAGCTTTAAGTTTATGACCTTCAAAGATGATAAGGTTATAGAAAATGATGTAACAGCTATCACCGATAACGATGATTTGGTGCTTAAAGTTCCAAGTATTTCAGCGTGGGGTATCGGCACAGTTTATGTGGGTTAAAAAATTGGGATGCACACATGTGTGCATCCTGAATTTTTGAAAATATATATCATTGAAAAGTTAGGTTTGGTGTGGTAATATCTACTTGGATGGTGATAATAATGGAAGACAAAGACATATATAAATCAAGCAGAATCGCCTATATATTCGAAGCAACCTTTGAATATTTCATATCAATTATTATAGCAGGAGCATTTTTGGCAAAGCTTCTTAACAAGAGCGGAATATCCGACTCGCTTATAGGTATTATTACATCGTTTGTGGCACTCGCGTGCGTGGCACAGATGTTTTCGGTAATGTTTATAAGACCTGTAAAACCTGTCAAAAAGTGGGTAACCGCCATTACTTTTATAAAACACATTTTGCTTGCGGGACTTTATATGGTGCCAATGCTTAATGTACCACAGATAGTAAAGACAATTCTTGTAATAGTGTTTATTCTTGGCGGTCAGCTTATAGCAAATATCGCAGTGCCGTTTAAAACAAATTGGCTTATGTCACTTGTGGATAGCAGAGAACGGGGAGTATTTACGGCAAAGAAAGAAATAGCATCGCTCCTTGGCGGTATGATATTTTCTTATGTGATGGGAGCTATCTCTGACCACTATACCGATATTGGCAATGATAATATGGCATTTTTAATATGCCAGATTACCATAATAGTACTAGGCCTTTTGCATTTTGCAATGCTTGTTATATCAAAAGAGCCAGAGCGTGAAATAGTACAAAGAGAACGACAAAGCTTTTTGGATATGCTTAAATGTACATTTGGAAATGCAACTGTAAGAAAGCTTATGTATTTAAATATGCTTTGGTCAGGCTTTACATATTTTTCGCGTTCGTATTTCGGAGTATACGAGATAAAAGAGCTTGGCTTTTCGCTTACGTATGTGTCGGTAATAACTATCGTTTCATCATTTGCCCGAATAGCATTTTCAAGATTTTTCGGCAGACTTGCCGACAGAACATCGTGGGCGTATATGATGACAATCGGCTTTGGTATATCAGCCGTCGCATTTTTTATACAGTCATTTACCACCCCTGCAACAGGTAAGGTGTTGTATATGATATATTCCGTGTTGTATTTTGTATCAATGGCAGGAATTAACGGCGGTCTTATGAATATAGTGTTTGACTACGCCGATGAGAAAACCCGTACCGCAGTGCTTGGCATTAAAACGGCTGTAGGTGGAGTGTTCGGCTTTTTAGCAACTATAGTCGGCGGTTGGCTGCTTGACTATATCCAGAAAAGCGGAAATATGTTTTTAGGATTAAATGTCTACGCACAGCAGGTGTTATCGTTTATAACATTTGTAGGAATAGTCATAATCGTGTTTTATATGAAATTTGTAATACAAAAGTTAAATAAGGTAGAATAAAAACACTTAACAACAAAAAGGCTTTCTCTTTCGAGAAAGCCTTTTCGGGTCCAGGGCAGAGCCATGGCCGGGAGGGGTCTGGGGCGCTCCGGAACGCCCCAGCGGTTTTCCGGGCATTTTGCCGTTCAAAATGCCCCTGCCGGAGGCAAAAATAAATATAGATTTTTTCTATAGTTTGAATTATAATTATTAAAAAAAGGATACGCGGGTGCGCATCCTTAAAAATCAATAAAACATATTGTTTTATTATATTTATTAGTTTTAAACCATTCTCGATATGTCTTTTTTAAGCTTTCCTATTATCCTTTTTTCCAGCCTTGATATGTACGATTGCGATATTCCAAGCATATCTGCAACTTCTTTTTGCGTCTTTGCTACACCGCTTTTTACACCAAACCGTAATTCCATTATCTTTTTTTCACGGGTTGAAAGCCTTTCGAGTGCAATGTTCAAAAGCTCCTTGTCTACCTCGTTTTCGATGTTTTGGTATATCACGTCCGAGTCGGTGCCCAGTATGTCGGAAAGCAGAAGTTCGTTTCCATCCCAGTCAACGTTTAACGGCTCATCAATGGATATCTCTACTCTGCGGTTGCTGTTTTTTCTAAGATACATAAGTATCTCGTTTTCTATGCACCTTGATGCATACGTAGCAAGCTTTATATTTTTGTCGGGGTTAAATGTGTTTATCGCCTTTATAAGCCCTATAGAGCCAATTGATATAAGGTCCTCTACACCAACACCCGTACTTTCGAATTTTTTTGCAATGTATACCACGAGCCTTAGGTTTCTTTCAATAAGTGTAGTACGCACCTCATGTGAATCGACAGAAAGACGTGATAAAAGGTTTGCTTCTTCTTCCTTTGACAATGGTGGCGGAAGAGTGGATGCACCGCCTATGTAATGTATATCCTTACTTGTCAGGTGTAATCGTAAAAGAATTGCGTTAAGCTTTTTTCGTGCTGTTTCAAGAAAGTCCATGGGTTGTTCCTCCGTATTTATTGTGATAGTATTTCGGGGTTTAACAAGGCATCATATTCGTGACTTTGCGAAAGATTATGCTTGTATAACCCTACTATGATATTTGTTATAGTCTTGTCTGATACAGTAATGCTGTCAGGTTTAAATCCTATTAAAATTCCGTTTTTCTCTCCGAGTGATGAGTATGGTATAAGTCGTATTCTTGATTGAAAATCCCCCATGCTTTCAGGCAGACTTAATGCATCTATACACTCACTGTTTTCAAATGCCATGCAAAATTCTTGCGGAAGGTGAGGTCTTAGCTTGTTTATTTCTGCAATCATAACAGGTGTGTTTGAAAGCGGGTCAGACAGCATATTGCCGGTGTCGACCAGTGCACGAAAATCTATATGCTTGTCACCTATATTTACACTTACTTCTTTGTACGAAATATGCTTTATCGATTTATGTACTCGACAGAATATTTTTATAAGAATGTATGAAACAACGGTGGTTATGATTAGTGTTCCAAACGGCAGATTAAAGTAAAATACGCCGTTTTTCATAACTGTACCCGTGCTTTTCCCAATATCGGTAAAGTATAAAAGTGCAAGTAATCCTCCGCCAAGGGTAAACGAGGTTAGATAAAATACACAAACTGTTTTTATGTATAGCGATAATTTTACTATTTTAAATGATATTGATATTATTAGCAGTGATATAATGAATTTTGAAAGAAGGGTATACATAAATTGCATCTTCGGAAAAAACATACACACTGCGTAAAGTGAGCCTGCCATTGCACCTAAAGCAAGACGGTGCGTTTTAAATGGTCGTTTTAAGATTTGCGAGGTAATCAAAAGAAGTATGCCGTTAATAAAAAAATTGACTAAAAACAGCACATCTATGTATATAACGGGTTTCATATATTCCTCCGAGAAAAATGCTTATTTGCACTTGTTTTTTCGTAGTAAAATTATATGATAATTATAGTACATTTATGATGCGTGAAAATGTCAAAATATGAAGAAACAAAATAAAAAACCCGACAGGAGATTTTCCGTCGGGTTTAAGCTTCTAAATTATAATTATTTAAGAAGAAGTGAAAGAACGATCGATGTAATAATGAAAAGTATTGCAAGAACAGTAGTTATTCTGGCAAACATAGCGTCAAGAGTTCTTGATTTATTCTTTCCAAAAAATGTTTCTGCACCTCCGCCGATAGAGCCTGAAAGACCTGCCTGCTTACCTGACTGCATAAGTACAGATACCACAAGGAATATTCCGATAATTACGTGTACTATTGTAAGTATAGTGTTAAGCATCTATATACACCTCCTAATTTATATTACATATAGACATATAATACCACATTTATTTAAAGAATGCAAGAAAAATTTTAAATAAAAATTATGACGAATTTTTGCTTAAGACTATTGACATCATGCTGGGATAGGAATATAATATATTTTGTATAAATTTGTTTAGTAAAAATAAACAAAATATTTAATAATAAAAACTTGTGTGGTGCTTTTAAATGGAAATAGGAAATAAAATAAAAAGGCTAAGAATAAAAAATGCACTTACCCAGGAAGAGCTTGCAGACAGGTGCGAGCTTTCAAAGGGCTTTATATCCCAGATAGAGAGGGATTTAGCATCACCTTCTATATCTACACTTTTTGATATACTGCAGTGTCTTGGTACAAACCTAAAGGATTTCTTTAATGACGATACAGACGATGAAGTAGTATTTAAAAAAGACGATGTGTTTGTGAAGGAAAATAAGGAAGATAAAAATACTATCAACTGGATAGTGCCAAATTCACAGAAAAATTCTATGGAGCCTATCATTATAGAAATAGAAGAGGGCGGTACATCTTACATAGACGACCCTCATGACGGCGAAGAGTTTGGTTATGTATTATCCGGCTCGGTAGTGCTTCATATAGGAAATAAGAAATATAAAGTGGGCAAGAACGAAAGCTTTTACTTTAAGCCAAACCAGACACACTATATTTCCAATAAAAATAAAACCACAGCGAATGTTTTGTGGGTATCTACACCACCTACTTTTTGATATACGGAGGATGAATAATGTCTAATCATCTTATTGAACTTAAAAATGTTACAAAGACGTTTGATGAAACCGACGCACTTTGTGATATTAACCTATATATAGATAAAAATGAATTTCTTACACTTCTTGGTCCATCCGGTTGCGGTAAGTCTACACTACTTAGAATTATAGCAGGCTTTGAAAATCCTACATCGGGAAGTGTGCTTTTTGAAGGTAAGGATTTACTTAGTATTCCGCCATATCAGAGAAAGGTAAATACTGTATTTCAAAAGTATGCCCTTTTTCCACACATGGACGTGTACGATAATATCGCTTTTGGTCTTAAGATAAAGAAAATGGACAAAAAAGAGATTGATAAGAAAGTAGGCAGAGTGCTTGAGCTTGTTAATCTTAAAAATTACGGAAACAGAAGCGTAGAGTCGCTATCAGGCGGACAGCAGCAGCGTATCGCTATAGCAAGAGCTATAGTAAATGAACCAAGCGTATTGCTTTTAGACGAGCCTCTTGCGGCGCTTGACTTAAAACTTAGAAAAGGTATGCAGATAGAATTAAAAAATATGCAAAGAGAGCTGGGCATTACATTTATATACGTTACTCACGATCAGGAAGAGGCACTTACTATGTCGGACACTATCGTGGTAATGAAAGAGGGTACTATCCAGCAGATAGGCACACCAAAGGATATTTACGATGAGCCTAAAAACGCTTATGTGGCAGATTTCATAGGTGAGAGCAATATATTCCCTGGAACTATGATTCGCGACCTTTTAGTGAATTTCTGCGAAAAAGACTTTGAGTGCGTGGATAAAGGCTTTGGTGAGAACAATCCTGTAGATATAGTAATACGCCCTGAGGACTGGATAGTGACAAATGCTGACGAAGGTATGCTTTCGGGCGTGGTTGAGTCTGTGATATTTAAAGGCGTTCACTATGAAATGATGGTTAAATCAGGCGACTACTCTATCATGATACACAACACAGTTCGTCACGAGGTTGGCGAAACAATAGGTCTTAGTGTAAAGCCATTTGACATTCAGGTTATGAAAAAATCTTTGTAAAGGGGACAGTCAGTTGTATAAGAAATTTCAGGCATATCCTCATCTTTTATGGATGCTTATATTTGTTTTGGTACCGATTGTGCTTGTGGTAGTATACAGCTTTAAGGTGGTACTTCCTGATGGAACTGAAACAATTGGAATAGACAATTATATAAAATTTTTCGACATTATGTACTTAAAGGTGCTTATAAAGTCGCTTTATATAGCATTTATAAGTACAGTTCTTTGCTTGCTTTTAGGTTATCCTATAGCGGCAATCCTTGCAAACAGGGACAGAAACACAGGCTCGGACAAAAAAAGCAGTGTGCTTTTATTATTTGTTCTTCCTATGTGGATGAATATGCTTCTTCGTACGTATTCATGGCTTACAATCCTAGAGAAAAACGGACTACTTAACAACATACTTGAAAAGCTTGGTATGCCTGAGGTAAATATATTATATACTCAGGGTGCGGTGCTGCTTGGTATGGTGTACAACTTTATTCCGTTTATGATACTTCCTATATATTCGGTGCTTGTAAAGATAGATAAAAGCACTATTGAGGCGGCAGAGGACCTTGGTGCAAACTCGTTTAATGTGTTTAGAAAGGTTACACTTCCGCTTAGCCTTCCGGGTATAATATCGGGTATGACTATGGTTTTCCTTCCTGCTGTTACATCGTTTGTAGTGCCAAAGCTTCTTGGTGGTGGTCACGATATGTATATAGGAACGCTTATAGAAGAGCAGTATCTGGTGGCGTATGACTGGAACTTTGGCTCGGCAGTTTCTATTATTATGATGGTAATAGTGCTTCTGTGTATGCAGATTATGAAGCTTTTCAATAAAAACGACACTAATGTTTCAATGTTCTAAGCTTAGGCGGTTTGGGAAGGAGTGAATCTGCGTATGAAATTAAAACTTAAAAAAGTAATTGAAAGCGTATACATGTTTGTCATGTTTATGTTTTTATACCTTCCGGTAGTAGTACTTATGGTGTTCTCGTTTAATGAATCAAAATCACGAGGAAATTTTGGCGGGTTTACACTTAAATGGTATGTGGAGCTGTTCGAAGACAGAGCGCTTATGTCGGCGTTTAATTATACAGTAATCATAGCGGTGTTGTCATCGCTTATAGCATGCGTTATAGGTACAGCGGCGGCACTTGGTATACAGGCATTTAAGAAAAAGTCAATACGTTCGGCTATAAGTACGGTAACAAATATTCCGGTTATAAGTCCTGATATAGTAACGGGTGTAGCACTTATGATACTCTTTGTAGCGGTAAAGCTTCCGAGAGGATTTATAACAATGCTGCTTGCACATATCACGTTTAATATACCTTATGTGGTATTGTCAGTGCTTCCAAAGCTAACACAGCTTGACAAAAATATTTACGAAGCGGCACTTGACCTTGGTGCAAAGCCATGGTACGCATTTAAAAGTGTGGTATTTCCCGAAATACTTCCGGGAATTATAAACGGATTGCTTTTATCATTTACAATGTCTATAGACGATTTTGTAATAAGCTTCTTTACAACCGGTAACGGTGTTTCAAACCTATCTATATATGTGTATTCGATGGCACGAAGAGGCTTAAATCCAAAGATAAATGCACTTTCTACCATAATGTTTGTAGTAGTGGTATCGCTTCTGTTATTTATAAATAAACGTACGTCAAAGGATAAATCCAAAAACGTTCTTATGTCATAATTTTATTTGAAAGGAATTAACCAAATGAAAAAGATTTTATCACTTGTAATTATAATAGCCATTGCAGCATCACTTTTCGTAGGATGCGGTGACGACAGAACAGTAATCAATGTATATAACGTAGGTGACTATATAAATGAAGACGTTTTAGATATGTTTGAGGAAGAGTATCCAAACATTCGCGTAAACTATGAAACATACTATTCAAACGAAGAAATGTATGTAAAGGTTGCAAACGGAAGCAGTGCTTATGACGTTGTGTTCCCTTCGGATTATATGGTACAGCGTATGATAGAAGAAGGACTTTTAAATAAGATTAACTTTGAAAATGTTCCAAATATAAAGAACATTGGCGAGAATTATATGGGACATGATTACGATCCGCAAAATGAGTATTCTGTTCCTTATATGTGGGGTACTATGGGTGTGCTTTACAATAAGGAAATGGTAAAAGAACCTGTTACATCATGGAAGGTGCTATGGGATAAGGATTACGATGATGAAATATTTATGCTTGACAGCGAGAGAGATACTATAGGTATCACTCTAAAAATGCTTGGTTATTCTATGAATTCATCTGACGATAAGGAGCTTGCGGCAGCGAAAAATGCTCTTGTCGAGCAGAAGGACCTTGTACTTGCATACAGCGGTGATGAGGTAAAGGACAAGATGATAAACGAAGAAGGTGCACTAACAGTAGCATGGTCAGGCGATGCATTCTACTGTATGGCTGAAAATGAAAACCTTGCCTATGCCATCCCTGAGGAAGGCTCAAACCTTTGGTTTGACGCGATGGTTATCCCCACAACTTCAGCACATCAAAAGGAAGCCGAGCTGTTTATAAACTTTATGTCAAGACCTGACATAGCAAAGATGAATGCAGAATATATCGGCTATTCTACGCCAAACGTTGAAGCACAAAAGCTTCTTCCTGACGATGTGAAAAACAATCCTTTACGATACCCTGATATATCTGCACTAAACAATATGGAAGTGTTTAAATATGATAAAACACTTGTTAAAAAGCAATCAGAATTATGGCAGCAGATAAAAATTAACAACTAATATAAATGGGTAATTTAAAATATTATTGAAAGCGGGCTCATTTATGTGAGCCCTTTTCTCATTAGAGGTGCAAATATGAGGTTAACAGTTAAAACAAAGAGTCACGATTATGATATTATAATAGAAAAAGGCCTTATAGAAAGGTCGGGCAGTGTTATAAAGCAGTTTGTTGGTGAAAACACAGCTTTTGTAATTACCGACGATAATGTGTGGAAAATATATGGAGATAAATTTTCAAAGATACTGTCGGATTCAGGTGTTAAATATGACGTAATGGTGCTTCCGCATGGAGAAAAGACAAAATCTATATCTCACCTTACAGATATTTATAATAAAATGGCTGAGATTAAACTTACCCGAACAGACTACATAATAGCACTTGGCGGTGGTGTAGTAGGCGATATATCAGGCTTTGCGGCATCGACATTCCTTCGCGGAATAAAGTTTATACAAATTCCTACAACACTTCTTGCACAGGTTGATTCAAGTGTTGGAGGAAAAGTCGCGGTAAATTTAGATGGCGGTAAAAATCTGGTCGGAAGCTTTTATCAGCCAAAAGCAGTTTTAATAGACCCCGATATGCTATCTACCTTATCAGAGAGAATATTTAATGACGGTATGGCGGAGGTTATAAAATACGCTCTTATCTGGGATAAGGAGTTGTTTTCCGAGCTTGAAAAGGATATACTTGACATAGAAAAAATCATATACACCTGCGTGGATATAAAACGTCAGGTGGTGGAAGAGGACGAGTTTGATACAGGAAAACGTATGATACTAAACTTCGGTCACACCTACGGACACGTGATAGAGAGCGCATATAACTACGAAACCTATACTCACGGCGAGGGAGTAGCTATAGGTATGGCGCGCATTACCGAGAGAACAGAAAAGATGGGTATCACGAAAGTTGGTACTTATGATAAAATAGTAAGCATACTAAAAAAATATGATTTGTACTTTGACGATTATTCTATCGACAAAGAAACTGCCGCAAATATAATGCTTCGCGACAAAAAGAGCGCAGGCGGTAGCATAAATTACATAGTGCTTAAGGAAATTGGTACTTGTGAGATAATGAAAATGGATAGAGAGAATACATTTTTGATAGATTAGAGGCATTTTTATGGAAAAACTTATCTTACATAAAGGAAAAACTAAAAAGGCGGATATATATATTCCGTCGTCAAAATCATATATACACAGATACATTATATCGGCATCACTAGCAAGTGGAACATCAAAGATATCAAACGTAAGTATGTCAAATGATATAAGTGCTACTCTTTCGTGCGTGGAAAATCTTGGTGCAAGCTACACACTCGATGGTGATACTATAGAGATAAACGGCGGGCTTAAGTATGGCAGCGATGTAGTGCTTAATTGCGGAGAATCGGCATCTACACTTAGGTTTATGGTGCCTGTAAGTATTGCAAAGAAAAGCAAGGTAAGGCTTACAGGTACAAGCACACTTATGAACAGACCGCTAAACGTATATGCCAAGATTTTTGATAAATTCGGTGTGCCGTATGACTACAGACCTGGTGAGTACATAGACATAGACGGACAGATGCCTCATGGCGAAATAGAGGTAGCAGGAAATATCAGCTCACAGTTTATAACAGGACTACTATACACACTTCCGACTTTATCGGGTGATTCTGTTTTAAACATTATGTCAGAACCCGAATCGCAGCCATATATTGATATAACACTTGATGTGCTCGGAAAATCGGGCATAGAGATAGAAAAGGTAAATAACAGACAGTACAAAATAAAGGGTAATCAAAAATACACCGCAAGAGATTTTGTGGCAGAGGGTGATTATTCACAGGCGGCATTTTTCCTTGTGGCAGGAATGTTTGTGGGTGGTATACGCCTTCATAACCTTGGCAGTAAAACACGTCAGGGTGACAGTGCGATAGTAGATTTACTTAAGGCTATGGGCGGTAATATATATTTTGACGGTGATGCACTTTGCGCAGAAAAGTCTGACCTTAAAGCAATAGGTGAGATAGACGCAAAGGAATTTCCTGATATAGTGCCTGTACTTTCACTTGCTTGTGCACTTGCCGAGGGCAAGACTGTTATCAAAAATATAGAGCGCCTTCGCATAAAAGAGTGCGACAGAGTAGAGGCTACTGTAGATATGCTTACAAGATTTGGAGCGGACATTACCTCTACCGAAAGCGAAATAATAATAAACGGCAAAGACAGGCTTAAAGAAACTGAGATAGATACATTTAATGACCACAGAATAGCTATGACAGCATCTATAGCATCACTTGTGTGTGATGGTGACGTGGTAATACAAAATCCAAAATGCGTAAACAAATCCTATCCAAGATTTTTTGAAGATTTTGGTAAGCTTATGGAGAAAAGCATTGATAAGGAGGAAACACTATGAGTGGTGTTTGGGGGAACAATATAAAATTTTCAATATTTGGCGAATCGCATGGGAATGCCATAGGCGGTGTGATATCGTCGTTACCTTCTGGCTTTGAGATAGACTTTGACGCTATTGACAGGGAGCTTGTAAGACGCAATCACAGAGCAGCATACTCTACAAACAGAGCAGAGCCTGATAAGTATGAGATACTGTCAGGTGTGTTTAACGGAAAGACAAACGGTGCTCCGCTTGCTTTTATGATAAAGAATAGTGACACTCACTCAAGTCATTATGATGATATAAAGGACAATATGCGTCCCGGTCATGCGGACTACACTGCATTTGTAAAATATGGCGGTTTTTCCGACTATCGCGGTGGCGGACATTTTTCGGGCAGAATCACTGCTCCGCTTGTGGTGGCAGGTGCTATAGCAAAACAGATACTTGAAAAACAGTACGGCATAAATGTGTATTCGCATATAAAGGCAATTTCTGATATAAATATGCCAAGTATACTTGATATTGAAAATGGCATAGAAGAGCTTGAAAAAATAAAAGAACAAAAGTTTCCTATTATTGACGAGAGCAAACGCGATGAAATAATGGCGAAGATAGAAAAATTAAGAGAAGAAGGAGATTCTCTTGGCGGTGTGATAGAGTGCGTTATTTCGGGCATAGAGGCAGGAGTAGGCGAGCCGTTTTTTGACTCGGTTGAAAGTAGACTATCACAGATGATGTTTTCTATCCCTGCGGTAAAGGGCGTGGAGTTTGGAAGAGGTTTTGATATAGCAAAAATGACAGGCTTTGATGCCAATGACAGCTTCCGTTATGATGGCGACAAGGTTATAACTTCTACCAACAACAATGGCGGTATAAACGGCGGTATTACAAATGGTATGCCTGTGGTGTTTAGTGTGGCGGTTAAGCCTACACCTTCGATATTTAAGGAGCAGGCAACTATAAACATAAAGACTAAAGAAAATGTTGACTTTAGCTTGAAGGGCAGACACGATGTCTGTATAGTGCCAAGAGCTGCGTGTGTGGTAGAATGTGCAGCGGCACTTGTGATGCTTGATTTTTTAAATAAAGGTGGCAAGTAATATGAAGGATTTAGATACATTAAGAGGCGAGATAGACGGCATAGATAAAGACATTACACGACTTTTTGAAGAGCGAATGAATGTGGCAAGACAGATAGGTGAGTACAAGAAAGCTCACGACCTGCCCGTACTAAATTCATCACGCGAACAGGCGGTTATAGAGAAAAATATTGCAAGGCTTGAAAATGATGACCTTGGACCATACCTAAATGATTTTTATACTCAGCTTATGAGAGTAAGCAGAGAGTATCAGTCGGGACTTATAGGCACAAGAAAGAAGATTGCATACACAGGTGTGGCAGGAAGCTTTGCTTATGAGGCTACACAAAAGTATATAAACTCTAAAGCATATCCGTTTGTGACAAAACCTGAAGATGTGCTATGTTATGACACATTTGACAAGCTTTGTATGGGACTTTTAAATGGTGATGCTGATTTTATAGTTATTCCTTTTGAAAACTCTACAACTGGTGCGGTAGTAGACGTATATGACCTTCTTGTAAAATACGATTTCTACATCTGCGGTGAGGTGTGCGTAAAGGTAAATCACAACCTTCTTGTAAAAGAAGGCACAAAAATGGAAGACATAAAAGAAGTGTACTCTCATTCGCAGGCATTTATGCAGAGTAGGGACTACTTAAAGGATAAGCCATTTAAGCAGATACCATATTTAAACACTGCTATAAGTGCAAAGTATGTAAGCGAATCAGACAGAAATGACATTGCGGCGGTTGCAAGTGTGGCTGCGGCAGAACTGTATGGACTAAAGGTATTAGACTACAATATCAACTTTAATCAAAACAACATTACAAAGTTTATAGTATTAAGTAAAAAGAAAATAGTAAGCCGTGATGCGGATAAACTAAGTGCTATAATGACTATTGATGATAAACCGGGTCAACTTCACCAGATACTTAATATATTTGACGAAAAGGGTGTAAACCTTTCGAAAATTGAGTCGCGACCTGATGTGAACAATCCGTTTGAATACATTTTCTTTATAGATTTTGAGGGAAATGAAAACGACGAGAAGATAAGAACAGTTATAGATTTTCTAAACAAGAACACTAAAAATTGTAAGTTCCTTGGCAACTACGTTTCGGACAAATTGAGGTGAGAGTATGAAAAAGTATGGACTTATCGGTGAAAAGCTAGGCCACTCATACTCCAAGATAATTCACGAAAAGTTTTTTGAGCTTACAGGCGAGAATGCCGCATACGAGCTTTTGCCAATACCGAAGGACAGCTTTGACGAGCAAATGCGAGCTATCATAAATGGTGGGTATACAGGAATAAATGTTACCATTCCATATAAGCTTGACGTGATGGAATATGTAGACGAGATATCCGACGAGGCAAAGAAAATCGGTGCGGTAAACACAATATCATTTGGTGATGGCAAAATATCTGCGTACAACACAGATTACTACGGTATAATACACACTTTTAAAAAGTTTGGTATTGATATAAAGGATAAAGATATTGTAATCCTTGGCACAGGCGGTGCGTCAAGGGCAGTTATTACGGCTGTACAGGATATGGGTGCAAAAAGCATTAAGATGGTGTCTCGAGGAAAAAGAGAATTTTCAGGACTTGAAGTGATAGGCTACGATGACAATCTATCAGGAGATGTGCTTGTGAATTGTACACCTGTTGGGATGTATCCAAATGTTGATGCAACGCCTATTGATGGTGATATAAAGTTCAACGCGGTGGTGGATTTAATATACAACCCAACCGAAACAAAGCTATTAAAGCTTGCATTGTCGCAGGGTATAAAGGCGGTAAACGGGCTATATATGCTGGTTTCGCAGGCAATATATTCTGAAGGAATATGGCATGGTCAAAAGTACGAAGACGATTTAACCGACAAAATATATGGAGGTATGATAATATGAAAATAATGCTTATAAACGGCGTGAATTTAAACTTTCTTGGCATAAGAGAAGTGGGAATTTACGGAAATAAAAATTATGATGGAATATGTGCGGAATTAGTTGAATATGCTAAAGGTAAAAATGCTGATTTAACCTGTGTGCAGAGCAACATAGAAGGCGAGATAGTAAACTTTATACAGAAGGCTTATACTGAAAAATACGATTGCATCATAATAAACCCCGGTGCATTTACGCACTACTCTATAGCTATACTTGATGCTATAAAGAGTGTAAATATCCCGTGTATAGAGGTGCATTTATCAAATGTTCATAAACGTGAGGAGTTTAGACACAAATCCGTTACTGCTCCTGCGTGCATTGGACAAATTTGCGGTTTTGGTGCATACGGATACAAAATGGCGATAGATGCGCTTTTAAGTGGGGAAGTGCTGTAAGTGAAAAATATTTATCTTATAGGTATGCCGGGATGTGGTAAATCCACCCTTGGCAGAAATGTGGCAGATAATCTTTCTATGAGCTTTATTGATGCTGACGATTACATAGTGAAAAAAAGCGGAAAAACTATAGATGAGATTTTTGCCGAAAGCGGAAACGAAGGCTTTAGGAAAATAGAGTCGGATTGCCTTTTGGATATTTCCAAGATGAAAAATGTAATAGTTGCGACAGGCGGAGGAATAGTGACTATCCCTGAAAACATACCTGTTATGAAAAGCACGGGAAGCATAGTTTTTATCGACACACCGGTGAAAAATATACTTGATAATTCATCACTGTCGGGCAGACCACTTTTAAAGGACAAGACAAAAATCTACGATTTGTATAACGAAAGAATAGAAATATACAGGTCATCAGCTGATTATATATGCGAAAATGCAGGAATGTTAAGTATAGCTGAAGGTAAGCTAATAGATATATGCAGAAAAATAGCGAAAATTTGCAACAAACAAAAATAAAAGTTGCAAAAAGCGAAAGAAAAACGTAAAAAACCGTACAAATTGTAAAAAAATTGATTTTTTTGAAAAAAAGTGTTGCAAAATATGACTTGTAGGAGTATAATTGGTTTATGAATTTTTAAAGGGGGCTATAAAAATGGCATTAAAAAATGAATATTTAAAAAGCCTTATGGAAAAGGTTGAAAAAAGAAACCCTGCAGAACCTGAATTTCATCAGGCAGTAGCAGAGGTTTTAGAATCTCTTGAGCCGGTTATTGAAAAAAGACCCGACCTTGTTGAAAAAGGTGTTATAGAAATGATGGTTGAACCTGAAAGAATCATCAAATTCAGAGTTCCTTGGGTTGATGATAATGGCAAGGTTCAGGTGAACAGAGGTTTCAGAGTACAGTTTAACAGTGCTATTGGACCTTACAAGGGTGGCTTAAGATTCCATCCGTCAGTATATGAAGGTATCATCAAATTCCTTGGATTTGAACAGACTTTCAAAAACTCTCTTACTGGTCTACCTATGGGTGGCGGTAAAGGTGGTTCAGACTTTGACCCAACAGGCAAATCTGATATGGAAGTTATGAGATTCTGCCAGAGCTTTATGACAGAGCTTTCTAAGTACATAGGCGCAGACACTGACGTTCCTGCAGGTGACATTGGTGTTGGTGCTAGAGAAATCGGTTACCTATTCGGTCAGTACAAAAGACTTCGTGATGAATTTACAGGTGTTTTAACAGGTAAGGGTATTCCTTACGGCGGTTCACTTATCCGTCCTGAAGCTACAGGCTATGGTGCTGTATACTATACTGTTGAAATGCTAAAATCTTTTGGCGAAGACGTTAAGGGTAAGACTTTTGCAGTATCAGGCTTCGGTAACGTTGCTTGGGGTGTTGTAAAGAAAGTAACAGAGCTTGGCGGTAAGGTTGTTACTATTTCAGGCCCTGATGGCTACGTATACGATAAAGATGGTATTTGTACTGATGAAAAAATCGACTTTATGCTTGAAATGAGAGCTTCTTGCAGAAACAAAGTTCAGGATTATGCTGACAAATTCGGCGTTCCATTCTTTGCAGGTAAGAAACCTTGGGGTGAAAAGGTTGACGTTGTTATGCCATGTGCTACTCAGAATGAGGTTGGCATTGAAGAAGCTAAGCTTATCGCCGACAATGGCGTTAAATACTATGTTGAGGTTTCAAATATGCCTAGTACAAACGAGGCTGTTGCATTCCTTAAATCAAAAGGTATCGTAGTTGCTCCATCAAAAGCAGTTAACGCTGGTGGCGTTGCAGTATCTGGTCTTGAAATGTCACAGAACTCTATGCGTTACAGCTGGAGTGCAGAAGAAGTTGATGAAAAGCTTAAAGGTATCATGAAAAACATCTATGCTTCTTCAGTTAAGGCTGCAAAAGACTACGGTATGGAAGGCGACCTTGTTGCTGGTGCTAACATTGCAGGCTTCCTAAAGGTAGCAGAAGCTATGGCTGCACACGGTGTAGTTTAATAAAAAAATATTTATTGATTTTAAGTCGGAGAATTTTTATAAATTCTCCGATTTTCTTTTTTTATAACTTTACATACGTGTTTTTTTGTGGTAAAATAAGTTAATAATAAACTTATGCTTTGTGTGAAGGAGTGATATCATGGCTAAGAAAAAACAAAGTGATGTTCTTATATATAAAGATTTCCCGCTTGTAAAACGTGGAAACAACATCATATATGGTGATGTAAATGGTGAATATTACATCAGAATGACCGTTATGTCAAATGAAACTATCGTAGATTTAGAGGTTGCGGATAATATATTTATCGAGCTTGTAGAAACTAAAAATAATTCCACAGTGAAAAAAGCCGAAAGAGAAGGTATGTACAAGGCAATGGATATTGCTGAATTTTGGCTTAAAGATGCACTTGGAGTGTAATTTTAATGTCAAATATGGACTGCCTTAAAGGGCAGTCCTTTTGCTAATATAGAAATAATAAATATTACTTATGTGTATACATTTTAAAAGGAGTAATGAAAAATGGATAATAATATTAACTTAACTATGCTTATGGATTTTTATGAGATTACCATGGCGAACGGATATTTTGAGCACGGATATAAGGATAAAATCGCGTGCTTTGATATGTTTTTCAGAAAGGTTCCCGATGGCGGCGGATTTGCCGTTATGATGGGTGTTGAGCAGCTTATTGATTACATAAAAAATCTTAAGTTTGACGATGGCGACATAGAGTATCTTCGCTCGAAAAATCTTTTCTGCGAAGAGTTTTTGGAGTATTTAAAGAATTTTGAATTTACCTGCGATGTATGGGCGATAGAAGAGGGTACGCCAATCTTCCCCGGCGAGCCGATTGTAAAGGTTAAAGGTCCTGTTATAGAAGCACAGTTCTTGGAAACAATGCTCCTTCTTACAATAAACCACCAGAGCCTTATCGCAACTAAAGCAAACAGAATAGTTCGTGCTGCAGACGGCAGACCTGTTATGGAATTTGGCTCAAGACGTGCACAGGGTGTGCATGGTGCTATGTATGGTGCAAGAGCAGCATATCTTGCAGGTTGTGCAGGTACCGCATGTACTATTTCCGACAGAATGCACTCTATCCCTGCACTTGGAACTATGGCACATAGCTGGGTACAATTATTTCCAACCGAGCTTGATGCGTTTAGAGCGTATGCCAGAACATATCCGCAGAGCTGTACACTACTTATAGATACTTACAACGTGCTTAAATCGGGTCTTCCAAATGCGATTAAAGCATTTAAAGAAGAGGTTATTCCGCGTGGCTTTAGACCAGCGGGCGTTAGGATAGACAGCGGTGACATCACATACCTTACAAAAAAGATAAGAAAAGTTCTTGACGAAGAGGGACTTGAGGATTGTAAGATAGTAGTTTCCAACTCGCTTGACGAGTACATCATAAGAGATATACTTACTCAGGGTGCGTGCATAGACTCATTTGGCGTTGGCGAAAGACTTATTACATCAAAGTCAGAGCCGGTTTTTGGCGGTGTGTACAAGCTTGTGTCTATATTTGAAGACGGCGAGGAAGTACCAAAAATCAAGATTTCAGAAAACATTGCAAAGATAACTACGCCTTGTGCGAAAAATGTGTTTAGACTATATTCAAGAGATACAGGCAAGGCGATAGCTGATGTGCTTACCCTTGAAAATGAAACAATTCCGGAAGACGGAGAATACGAAATATTTGACCCTGAGCACACCTGGAAGAGAAAGACTATTACAGACTATACTGTGAAGAACCTTCTTGTGCCAATATTTGAAAAAGGAAAATGCGTATATACTTCACCGTCACTTCCTGAAATAAAGAAATTCTGCGAAGAGCAGATAGATTCTCTATGGGACGAAGTTAAACGTTTTGAAAATCCACACACTTACTATGTGGATTTATCGGACAAACTATGGAGAATTAAGACAGGACTACTTTCCAGCTACAACAACAAATAAGGAGATGTAAAACCATGGCTAAAGGAAAAATTTCAGTTCATACCGACAATCTTTTGCCAATTATCAAAAAATGGCTATATTCGGATAAGGATATATTCCTTCGTGAACTTGTGTCTAACGCACAGGATGCTATCACAAAGCTTAAAAAGCTTTCGGATATGGGAGAGGCAAGTCTTGCCGAAGGTGAAAAATTTGAGATTAAGGTATCTGTAAACAAAAGTGCAAAGACTATAAAAATTGCCGACAATGGTATCGGTATGACTGCCGATGAAGTGGAAAAGTACATCAATCAGGTGGCTTTTTCTGGTGCAGAGGACTTTATCGCAAAATATGAAAAGGAAAACGACAAGTCAGGACAGATTATAGGTCATTTCGGACTTGGATTTTATTCGGCATTTATGGCGGCGGGCACTGTGTATATTGACACACTTTCATACGTAGACGGTGCAGCTCCTGTGCACTGGGAAAGCGACGGAGGTGCTGAATATGATATGTCAGAGGGTACTAAAGCTGAAAGAGGTACTGTAATTACGCTAAATATTGCAGAGGACAGCGAGGAATTTTTGGAGCTTTACACACTTCAGAGTACTCTTCGAAAATACTGTGGATTTTTACCGATAGAGATATATGTTGAAGATGAAGAGGATACTTCGGACGATAAAAAGCCGACTCTTATCAACAACACAAATCCTCTTTGGCTTAAAAAACCAAGCGAATGTACTGACGATGAGTACAAGGCGTTTTACAGAGAAGTGTTTATGGACTTTAACGAGCCGCTTTTCTGGATACATTTAAACGTGGATTTCCCGTTTAACCTAAAGGGAATACTATATTTTCCGAAGCTTAACCACGAGCTTCAGAGCATAGAAGGACAAATAAAGCTATACAACAATCAGGTGTTTATAGCTGATAATATAAAAGAGGTTACACCTGAATATCTTATGCTTTTAAAGGGTGTAATAGATTGCCCTGACCTTCCGCTTAACGTGTCTAGAAGTTTCCTTCAAAATGATGGTTATGTGTCAAAGGTATCTGCTCATATCACAAAGAAGGTAGCAGATAAATTAACAGGACTTTACAAAAACGAGAAAGAAAAATTTGAAGGATACTGGGACGATATAAGCCCGTTTGTAAAATACGGTTGCCTTCGCGATGAGAAATTTTACGACAGAGTGAAGGATATACTTCTATTTAAAAAGCTTGACAACGTGTATATGTCGCTAAAAGACATTACAGATGGCGAGATAAAAGAAGTGTATTACGTAACCGATGCTGACAAGCAGGCACAGTATATAGAGCTACTTAAAACAGAAGGTATAGAGCCGGTATTACTTACATCGGCACTTGATAATCACTTTGTAAGCTTCCTTGAGTACAAGGTAAGTGATGTTAAGTTCAAGAGGGTTGACTCGTATATCGCAGACAGCCTTAAGGAAGAAGGCGAAAGTGATAATAAGGAAGAGATAGCAAAGATGTTTAGCGGTATAGTGCCAAGTGAAATGAAGATAGATGTGCAAAATCTAAAGTCAGACAAAATATCTGCAATGTTTGTGCTTTCGGAAGAGGGCAGAAGAATGCAGGAAATGGCACAGATGTTTGGAAATATGGGGATGGGCCTTCCATCACAGGAAGAAACGCTTGTGATAAATGCAAACAGCCCAATAGTGAAAAAAGCACTAGACCTTCCTGACGGCGAGATAAAAGAGCTAATTTGTAAGCAGGTTTACGATATAGCAAAGCTTTCTCACAAAAACCTTTCTGGCGACGATATGAACGAGTTTATAAATCGCACAAGCGAGATACTTTTAAAACTTGCGGAGAAATAATTTTTGTTCCTGACATGACACGAACTATCAAAAAAATTGTTTAATTAAAAATGGAGTCTTTTTTTATGAAATATTTTGAAGAGTTTAAATCAAATACATATGCTGGCAGTGCAAATCAGTTGTATTTTGAAATGAATGATAATGAAATACATACAGGCCGATTGCTTTATAAAATATCGGTTGGCGGTGAATACAATTATTCGATTTTGTTTTCAAATACTATAGACAGTACTTATGGAGATGGTGCGATAAGTCATAAAAATCTAATTTGTGACGAATGGGTAATTCACAGTGCCAGAATTGGCAGATGCAGAAAAATTGATATGTCTGAAAATATTTCTGACTTGGTTATGGACGATAATGATAAAAATGCTGACATTGTGGTTTCTGATTTTAAGGATATTAGTTTTGGCGGACAAAAATCAAAAGTGGTAATGCCCGGTGAGTTTTTCACCTCTGATCCTGCTAAGCTTGAATATAAAAAAGACGAGTATCTTTGCCTTGAAATAACTTTTTCAGGAAAAATGATTCCGTATCACGAAGAAACTTTACTTCCTGTTTTTATTAAAGAAGGAGAAGCGTGGAAATATTCCAAGTTTATGCCTTTTGCAGGTATGATTGGATGTGATAGGCAGACAAAAGGAAGAGTTGCGTATTTGGGAGATTCCATTACACAGGGAATTGGAACAAATCCAAATTCATATTTGCATTGGAATGCAATTCTTTCTGAAAAGTTAGGAAGCGATTATTCCTATTGGAATTTAGGTATTGGATTTGGCAGGGCGAACGATGCTGCTTCCGATGGAGTATGGCTATATAAGGCGAAACAGAATGATATAGTTTTTGTATGCTACGGTGTAAATGATATTTTACAAGGACAAGCCGAAGAACAAATAAAAGCAGATTTGACATATATTGCGGATGCTTTGAAAAGAGCGGGGAAAAAGGTTATTGTGCAGACGATACCACCCTTTGACTATAAATGCGAAAATATTGAAAAGTGGAAAAGGTTAAATTTATATATTTTAAACCAGTTAAGTGAAAAGGTAGATTTTGTTTTTGACAACACCAAGCTCCTTGGTAAAAAAGAAAATCCATCAGATGCCATATATGGCGGACATCCTAATGAAGAAGGATGTAAAATATTGGCTGATGCTCTGTTTAAAGAAATTCGTAAATATGGGATATTGTGATTGTAAATACTGTTTTTTGATCTCAAACTGACATAAACTTGACATCAAAAAACTTTGCATCTAAACCTTATGCCTCGCAATATGGATATGTCGAATTTTGGCGAAAATAAAAGCCTCCCCTGTGTAAGGGGAGGTGGGTTTGCAAAGCAAACTCGGAGGGGTTGTAAATGGATAGAAAACATAATAAGAAAATAGTTCCGTTTGCAAAGGAACTCAGAAAGAATATGGCAAAAGAAGAAAGACATCTTTGATATGATTTCTTAAGAGAATATCCGGTGAAATTCACAAGACAAAAAGTCTTGGGCAAATACATAGCTGACTTTTATTGTGCAAAAGCAAATGTTGTTATTGAACTTGATGGTTCACAGCATTATGAAGATGCAGGACTTATAAGTGATGAAAAGAGAACAGCGTATTTAGAACAATATGGAATAACGGTAATAAGAATATCAAATCTTGATGTTTTGAAAAACTTTGAGGGGGTTTGTATGTATGTAGATAGTGCAGTGAAACAATCCCTCAGTCAGCTACGCTGACAGCTCCCTTTACACAAGGGAGCCTTTGAAAAGTTTGCATCTAAACCTTATGCCTCGCAATATTGATATGTCGAATATTGTCGGAAACAAAAAAACCTCCATTTAGGCAAAGGAGGCTTTGAAAGAAAGTGCTATTAATAATGCCTATGCAACATTTGTTGGAGAAGAACTTTATAAAATAAAAAAGAAAAAAGGAGACTTTTAAATTGATAAATGATGGTATCACAAAAAAAGAAAGAATATGTTCATTTTTAATGATAGGACAATCTAATATGGCGGGGCGGGGTGATTTTGGAGAAGTAGAGCCTATAAAAAACAAAAAATGCTTTATGCTACGCATGGGCAGGTGGCAACCAATGAGCGAGCCAATCAACCCTGACAGGGCAATACTGGGAACTGATTTTCATAGCGGTATAGGTCTTGCTGCGAGCTTTGCAGATGAATTGTCAAAATATTCTGGTTGTGAAATTGGTTTAATTCCTTGTGCTGATGGAGGCACGAAAATAAAACAATGGCAACCGGGAGAATTGTTATATGACCACGCAGTTGCTATGGCAAAACTTGCGATGCGTACATCTGATTTATGCGGAATTATCTGGCATCAGGGAGAAAGTGATTGTCATCAAATTAACGAGGAAGAATATAGAAAAGATTTTTTAAATGTTATGACATCTTTGCGAAAAGATATTGGTGAAAATTTACCGATAATCATTGGTGAAATTTCAGATAAAATTACAGATAACTGGAAGGTGGATAGTGTAGAAAAGATGAACATTCTCCTTCACAAATTACAAAACGAGCTTCCCATGTGTGCAATTGTTTCAGTAGATGGTTTAGAGTTAAAACCTGACGGGCTTCATTTTAACTCTAAATCATGTAGAGAATTGGGAAAAAGATATTTTGAAAAATACAAGGATATTTTTATGTGATTTTTTGACTCGATTTGACAGTAATTATTGCTAAAAGACCTGTATCTAAACCTTATACATCGCAATATGGATATGTCGAAAAATGTCGATGCAAAAAGCCTTCCCCTTGAGGGGAAGGTGGGTTGCGTAGCAACTCGGATGAGGTGGAAATAAATAACGATTGCTTTCGCAATCTACACCTCACCACCGCTTTGACAAGCGGAGCCTCTCCTCAAGGAGAAGCCTTTGAAAGGTTTGCATCTAAACCTTATGTGTCGCAATTAATAGGAGAGTTATTTTATTGAAAGGAGCTATACACAATGATTAATTATGCACATAGAGGTGCAAGTGAATATGCACCGGAAAATACCTTATCATCCTTTTATCTTGGTATGATTCAAGGTGCAAATGGGATAGAAACAGATGTTCATAGAACGAAAGACGGAGTTTTGGTGTTATTTCATGATGACACCTTAGATAGAGTTTCCGATGGTGTTGGTAAAATTTCTGATTACACATTTGAAGAACTCAGAAAGGTAAAAATCTACGGAAATAGCACCATTGGCTTTTATGATAGAATTGTTACACTAAGAGAATTTTTAGAGAAATTCTCTCAATATGATATACGATTTGCTATTGAACTTAAAGGAGAAGGTGTAGAAGAAGACACGCTTAATATGATAAACGAATTTGGTATTCTTGATAAAACAACATTCACAAGTTTTAAATATGATTACATTAGTAAGATTAAAGAATTAAATTCAAAAGCTAGAGTAGGGTGGCTGATAAGTGAAGTAACTAATGAAACCATCAAAAAACTTCTTGATATTGGTGGAGAAGAGATTGCACCTAAAGCAGAACATATTACAGAAGAACTCATGGAAAAACTTCGCAAATTAAATCTTGGGGTGAGAGCGTGGGGAGTTTTTAATATCAGTCTTATGAAAAAAATGTGCACATTAGAAGTTGACGGAATGACAGTGAATTTTCCTGACAGACTACATCAGTTTCTGAATCAAATGAAATAAGTGCATTTTTGTCTCCAACTTGACACGAACTTCTTCTTATAATCGGTTGCATCTAAACCTTATG
>JAZQHR010000058.1:0-14730 GCA_045540695.1 Clostridia bacterium
CATAAACTAATTTCATAATTTACCCCTCTTCTCGAATAAATCGATTAATTTTTTGTGTAGTTTATACAAAACCCACTATATTAACTATACCTTTTATATTGATTTTTGTCAAGACAAACAGCGTCCGTTTTTGACAAAAAACGACATTTATTCAAAAACAAAAAGACACCAAAATGGTGTCTTTCAATTTTATTATTTAAGTGAATATTTTTCAGAATACTCTTTGTAAAGCCTGTTGAATTTCTCGCTTTCATATCTCTCTTTGCCAAGCGACTCATGAAGGTTCATATTATGGTGAGAATTGTCCATAACGTGTCCCGCGATATTTGAACAGTGGTCGGATACTCTTTCGAGATTGTTTATAAGGTCGTTCCACACAAAGCCAACCTCAAATGTACATTCACCTTTCTGAAGTCTTTCTATATGGCCTGATTTAAGCTTTTTCTTAAGACCATCTATAACTTCCTCAAGCGGTTCAACCATTTCGGCTTTTTCTATATCGTTATCCCTAAACGCCTGATATGATATATCTATGACTTCTTTTGTTGCATCTGCGATATTTTTAAATTCGTCGGTTGCAACCTGTGAAAGCGATAAGCCTTTATCGTTTAGCTCCTGTGCAGATTTCATTATGTTTACACCATGGTCAGATATTCGCTCAAAATCACCTATTACTTTAAGTAGCATTGCCGCCTCAAGCGAGTTTTCCTGACTTAATGTATGCGCACTTAATTTCACAAGATAAGTTCCAAGTATATCTTCGTAGTGGTCACTCTTTTTCTCGGACGCTCTGACCTCTTTTGCGACATTTTCGTCAAATTTTTCGAAAAGCGACAAGCTGTTTTTAAGTGCGGTAAACGACAATTCTGCCATTTGAAGCGCATATTTTCTGCAAACATCTAACGCCATAGGCGGAGTAACAAGCAGTCTTTCGTCAAGCTCTGCTTCGATATCCGTTGCCTTGCCGTCAGGAACAAGCTTTATAACAAGCTTTTCAAGAAGGCTCGATGTTGGATACAATATAGCTGTACAAAGCAGGTTAAATAATGTATGTGCTACCGCTATACCCCAAAGAGTTGCAGATTGGTCTAAAAGTACAGGTTTAAACGCTGTACGTACAATGTAATATACAACTAAAAGAACCACCGTTCCTATTACATTAAACAACAAATGAAGCGTTGCTGCTCTTTTGGCGTTTTTATTTGCTCCCACTCCTGATATCATGGCAGTAATACAAGTACCGATATTTTGACCCATTATGATAGGAATAGCAGCTCCGTACGATACCTGACCTGTTGCCGCAAGTGCCTGGAGTATACCTACAGACGCTGAGCTGGATTGGATAATAGCGGTGAGAATTGCTCCTGCAAGAACACCTAAAATTGGATTTTTAAACATTATGAAAAGCTGTTGAAACTGCGGTACATCTGATAATCCCGATACCGCACCTGACATTGCATCCATACCAAACATAAGTGTAGCAAAGCCTAAAAGGATTGTACCTGTGTCCTTTTTCTTTTCATCCTTTGAGAACATGTGAAAAATAATTCCGATAAGTGCAAGAATCGGAGTAAAAGAAGTCGGTTTTAAAAGCTGAACAAATACATTTCCGCTTTCAATACCGCTAAGACTGAGTATCCACGCAGTAACGGTGGTACCAATATTGGCACCCATTATAACGTTTATAGCCTGAGATAAGGTCATAAGACCCGAGTTTACAAAACCAACTACCATTACAGTAGTAGCAGATGAACTCTGAATAACTGCTGTTATTCCAAGTCCTGTGATAAGTCCGATAATTTTTTTGGTTGTAAGCTTTCCAAGTATGCTTCTTAATTTGTTTCCTGCGCGTTTTTCAAGCGCTTCGCCCATTATGTTCATACCGAACAAGAAAAGACTCAAGCCTCCAACCAGGGTTAATACATTAAATACGTCCATAATCCGTCTCCTTTTATTTAAGCCGCTGACACCATCGGCAAACACGTTTTTGATATGTGTTTTTGCTTCAATCCTTTGTTAAAATACTCGCAAATGCGTCAGCATTTACTCCGTTTTTGCCTCATCTTGAAGCAAAAACTCTATATCAAAAATTCCTTAAACCCAAAACAATTTAAAATAGTTATTTCCCAAGGCGAAAGGTTGAAGAAATACTGACGTATTTCAAAACCGACAACGAAGGGAAATGGATATTTTACTTGTGTTGGGCGTGTTCGCCGATAGTGTCAGCGGCTTTATGTATTATTTCCAGTTTATCTATTTTTATCAGCATATAAACGCTGGTGTTTTTCAAAAACCGCCTTAATTCAACTTTATAATATTTGTATGTTTTTGTCAATTAGGTTTTATAAACAAAAATTCCCTGTTTTCCCAATTTAATTATGTTATTTTTTACTTAGTCGGAAGAGAGCAAATTAAAAACGCATTTGACGGTAGCGTTTCGGCATCTTTTGGCAAAACAATACCAGGGAGGGAAAAATATGATACATGATATACACATATCATTTGACAATCTGGCGCATCAAAACACTGGATTACAAGTAAAGCGTGGGGATTATAACACGCACATATTAAACTTTTTATTCGATGATATAGGTGCGGATAGTTATCGGATAAGAATCAAAAATGCTAATGGTGAAACTTCGGAAAGTATAACACTGGATACTCCATCATATCAGCTTAGTGCTTTTGATGTGTCGTGTTCGGGATTGGTAAACGCTGAGTTGTCAGCGTATATTAGCGACAGCCGGCTAACTTCGGCTACATTTACTTATGAAGTGCTAAATGACATTTCAACTGACAGACAGATGATAGAAGATGACAGATATCCTATACTCGATGAAATGATTAAAAAAGTTTGTGATGTTGAAAATGAAATGTATTCAAAATATGTTACAAACGAGCAGTTAGAACAGTTAATACAAACTGCTATTTACGATAGTTGGGAGGACGCTGTATGAGTGTACAACAAGATAATTTTAAAAAAATAGCGGATACTATCAGGGACAGGACTCAAACATTTGAACTAATAAAGCCAATTGATTTCCCACGAAAAATACATGATGTATATTCTTCGGGTATGTATGAGGGCGCAAAGATAGGTCATTTTGACGAATGGGAAAGTTTTTGGGATACATATCAAGATAACGGAAACAGAACAGACTATTATGTAGCTTTTTATGGGAAGTACTGGAACAATATTTCTTTTAAGCCGAAGCATCCTATAGTGGTAACCAATGGAAACAGTATGTTTGCTAATTCGGATATATCAGGGGACATGCGCGAGCACGCTGATATAGACACTTCACAAAATACTGTTTTCGGAAGTATGTTTGCTTATATGAAAAAGCTTACTCACCTAGGAGTAATAGACACAAGAAGTGCTACTACATTAGGAAATATGGTGGGATACGATACCTTACTCGTAGAAATAGAAAAAATAATATTAAAAGATGACGGTTCACAGACAATAGGAAATTTTGCGAGTTGCACAAGCCTTCGGGAAATAAGTTTTGATGGCAAAATAGGAACTAACGCTAATTTTGGGTGGTCACCGCTTTCAAAAAGTAGCATTAAAAATATTATAGATGCTACTGAAAATAAACCAATAAGCTTAACATTAAATCAAAATGCAGTAAACAAGGCGTTTGAAACAGAAGATGGTAAAGTCGATGGAACGCAATCCTCAGAGTGGCTTTCGCTTACATATAAAAAACCTGATGTTACAATCGCTTTGATTTAAAGGAGGATAAATATGAAGAAAAGAATGATACTCTTTGCTGACGAAGGTAAAATATTGACTGACGGAAGTATTTATGGAAAAGAGATATATTTGGCTGAGGGTGATGATGAAAACAGGTTTTATGAGATCAGCCAATGTGAGTATGACGATATAATCGAAAAAATGGCTAATGAGGAGGTATGACCAATTTGGAAACTGTAATAAAAGCTATAAAAATAGCATTCGGTGTGCTATCTTCAGCATTTGTTTATTTGTATGGTGGAGCGGACCTTCTTATGATGGTATTGGTATTTTGCATTGTTGCAGATTATATCACTGGAATAATGTCTGCGATATATTTAAGAAAACTAAATAGTCACACCGGATATCTTGGAATATTGAAGAAGATAGGTATACTCGTGACTGTTGCTCTTGGTCATATGATAGGAAAATTAACAGGTGCAGTGCACATAAGAGAGCTTGTAATAGGATTTTACATAGCAAATGAGGGAATATCCATACTTGAAAATGTAGGAAGAATGGATGTGCCATATCTTTCAAAGCTAAAAGATTTGCTAGAGCAATTAAAAAACGATATGTAAGTATTATATAAACGAAAAAAACCCGGTCTGTAGTTGGCGGCTACTGACCGGGCTCAAAAAGTGAGAGGGAATCGTCACTTTTTGGTTCCTTTTTATTTTTAAAAAAGGAGGGAAAATGAAAAAAAGTTTTATGTTAGTTGTGGTATGTCTATATAATACCACCACATGTCGATTTTTGCAATACCTCTAACTGTACAAATGCAATAAAATTTTACGTTTGAAATTATGCAAGTTGCACAAAAAGTGTGTAAAAAAACTGATTTTTAAATTTTCTTATGACATTAAATGTCGGATTTTTCTATTGACACACCTGTGTTTTGGGTGTATCATCACACTATAATCAATTATTAGGGGGCGTAACAATGAAAAGAAAAATAAGTTTTTCAATTGGAAGATTACAATCTTTGTATGGCGATGAAAGAGCACTTGAAATAGCAAAAGAAATAGGTGCAGACGCAGTAGATTTTAACCTTTGCGGAAAGGCGTGGGACTACCAAAATCCCGATTCTATATATTCAAAAAGCGATGAAGAAATAGTAGCATATTATACAGATTTAAAGAAAAAGGCTGAAAGCCTTGGAATAGAAATTGCTCAGACTCACGGCAGAATAGAGGGATTTAAAAATATTCCTGAAGAGGACGAGGCACTCATCAAAAACGCACGTATCGACTGTATGGTTACAAAAACGCTTGGTGCACCTGTGTGTGTTATGCATGGTGTAACTACCATTTTCCTTGGACCTGATGCTGATCCTCAGCTTTATCGCGATTTAAACTTTACTATGTTTAACCGCATTATACAATTTGCAAAACAGTATGGCATAAAAATAGCTACTGAAACCTTCGGTGATGCAAAAGGCAAGGGTGAAGGCGGATACCACTGCTGCGACTTTTTTGGAAACGCAAATGAGTTTATGGATACATACAAAAGAATCTCAGCCGAAGGTGACAATGCAGATTATTTTACAGTGTGTATAGATACAGGACATTCAAACAAAGCTATTCGTTTTGGCAATCCGTCGGTAGGTGACGTGATAAGAATGCACAAAGGTCATATATCAACCCTTCACCTTCATGATAACGATACATTGACCGACCAGCACAAACCTCCTAAGACAGGATGCATAAACTGGGACGACGTACTTGACGCACTTGACGAAGTTGGTTATGACGGTGTGTACAATATGGAAATAGCACTTGCATGTTTTGGAAAAGGCTTTGAGATTGAAACCGCTGAATTTGGTATAAAACTACTAAAACACATGTTTAAAATGCGCTACGGCGAAGAATAAAAAACAAAATGGATTGTTGAAAAATCGAAACTGCGATTTGTCGGAAACTGCCGAACCCTACATATAATATCTTGATTATTGTAGGGAATGGCGCTTGCCGACATTCCGAAATCGACTTTTTAACAATCCTGTTTTATTTTGCCTTTACATCAGCGGTGCAAACAGTCTTAGTGTTCTTCCAAAAATTCTTGATGTAAGCTTTAACTTTTTATAATCTTCCAGCTTAAACAATCTGCACTGCCTAAGAGTGCGTTTGTAATCCTTTTCTATATTTGATATCTCATCATCGCCATACAAATATACCGCACATTCATAGTGTAGGTAAAGGCTTCGAAAATCAAAATTTATACTTCCCACAACAGCTTTTATATTGTCCGACACGCATACTTTGGAATGAACAAAACCGGGTGTGTATTCGTATATTTTTACGCCTGCCTCGATAAGCTCGGGGTAGTATGTTCTCGCAAGACTTAATGCATACTTTTTATCAGGAATGAATGGCATTATAATAGATACATCCACACCGCGTTTTACAGCATATTTCATAGCGGAGAGCATTTCGTTTCCGGGAACGAGATAAGGTGTCATAATATGCACATATTTTTGGGCGGTATTTATGATATCCAGATACACTCTTTCGCCAAGCGCTTCGTTATCCACAGGGCTGTCACAGTAAGGGGTGATATATCCCTTTATACCGGGTGTGTCAGGATGTGACACAAGGTATTTTTCGTAGTTTTGAGCTTCCTTGGATGCAACCTCCCATAGTTGCATAAACATTACTGTAAAGCTGTTTACCGCATCTCCGGTAAATTTTATGGCAGAATCCTTCCATTTTCCAAAACGGACAAATTTGTTTATGTATTCATCACCTAGATTTACTCCGCCTGTAAATGCTTCGTTTCCATCGATAACCACTATTTTCCTATGGTCGCGGTTATTTTGATAGGTAGATAAAAACGGGCGGATAGGAGAGAACACTTTGCATTTTATACCCTGACTTTCCAAATACTCCGGGTATTCAGACGGAAGGAGTGTCATACATCCCATACCATCGTACATAAGGCGAACTTCTACACCTTGTTTTGCTTTTTCTGTAAGGATATCCAGTACAGTTTTCCACATATATCCCGGACGGATAATAAAAAATTCTATAAAAATAAATTTTTCAGCTTTTTTAAGAGCTTCTACAAGTGCATCAAAAAAATCTTCACCCGAGCCATAGTACTTAAGCTCGTCTACCTCGTATGCGGGGAATCCGCAGTGCTTGTAAAGATAATTAAATACTCCAAAGTGGTGCTTGGTATATGCCTTTACAGCTTCTTTTTTATCATCCGGCCAATACATATACTTTCTTCCTGACTGTTCAATTTTAGAAAGCTTTTTCTGTAATCCTCTCGATATAAAATCCGAATGAACATACAGATACAGTATAGCCCCAAACACAGGCACAAGTCCTATGAGCAGCACCCACGTAAGCTTAAACTCAGGATTTTCGTCACGGTTAATTTCAAATATAGCCAGAATGATAGATATAAATGAGCACAGCGAATAAAGGTACACCATATTTTCTCTAAGCTTAGTAAAGCCAATAGCTATAAAGCCAAGCTGAATAAGTAAAATAAGCATACTGAAGGTTTTTCTACTGAAAATCAGCCTGAAAATATTATATTTTCCGCGACCTTTACTCATGATTATATCACCATTTATTGTTGATTATTTTCTTTAAGGTACGTAACATTACCTTCATCTGAAATATCTTTTATTTCGGTATATTCACCGCTGTAAACAGGAAGTGAATTTTTCTTAAGCACAGCATTTATAACGCGTGTGATGATGTCGTATATTACCGCAAATGTCGGCACACCTATAAGCATACCTACAAATCCGAAAAGTCCGCCGCCGAGAAGAATTGCAAATACCACCCAGAACGGAGAAAGTCCTGTAGACTGACTAAGTATTTTCGGACCTATTATGTTGCCGTCAATCTGCTGAAGTACTATTATCAAAATTATAAAATACAGACCTTGAATAGGGCTTGTGATAAGTATAAGTATAGCAGATGGTATCGCACCTATAAACGGTCCAAAGAATGGAATAACATTTGTAACGCCAACCAAAACGCTGACGATTAGTGCGTATGGCATACGGAATATTGACATAAGTATAAAGCATAGTATACCTATTATGATACTGTCAATAACCTTTCCTATGATAAATCCGCTAAATATCATATTGCTGCGTCTTACAGTGTCCACAACGATGTTTGCCTTTTTAGGACCTAAAATGGCATAAGTAAGTTTTTTTGTTTTGCCGATAAATCCTTCTTTGTCGGAAAGAAGATAGACAGATATAATAACACCTATGGCAATATTTAATATAACACTTGCTACATTTTTTATGCTGATAGCAAATACGCCTATCCATTCATTTGCAGCCGAAGCGAAATTGTTGTTAAACCAGTTTTGCACGTGGTTTGTCGTTGATATTATCAGGTTTTCAAGGGTAACAGAAAGATTTGAAGAATTACCCTTTATGCTTTCAAAGTAATCTATTACATAGCTGAACCTTTGTGGAAGGTCGCTTATAAGCTTTGTTATGCTTTCCACAAGTTCAGGAATAATCATATTTAAAAGTATGGCAAGCACTGCTATTGTAAGGATTAACGCTATAGCGATGCTTAATTTTCGTATAATAGCAAAACGCTTTTCGGGAGATTTTGCTTTCTTTTTAGACATAAGTTTAGCTATATTTCGTTCAAAAAAGCTCACCACCGGATTTAGTACGTAAGCTATTACAAAGCCAAATATAATAGGCTGTAATATATAAAATACCATCTGGATAAAGCTTGATATTTTGTCAAGCCTGAACATCATAAAAAATACCAATATACTTGCTACTATTACCAAAAAGGCAGTAGCTCCCGCACTTAAGTATCTTTTTATATCAAATTTTGGTTCTTTGTTTATCATATACCAATACCTTCTTTTTTGGATAATATAATATTATACCATATTTTTATAAAAAGTTCAATAAAAGCTATATACCGCGATTTTTGCTTTTAACAAATAGCCTTTTAAATATTGTCCCTATAAAAGCATTTCCAAAAATCATCACAAGTATTATAGCTGTTAAAAAAGCAAAAAACTCATTTTTTACAAATACACCTGCATATTTTCCAATCAGTTTAACCACAAAGCCATGAAGTAAATATACTGAAAGAGTGTTTTGACCAATGGTAGTGATGAGGGGTATTTTTCGTGAGGTGTATGGCTTTAGCACATAAAGTAAAAGTGATATATATATGCCTGACATTATCATAACCAACGCACGTGTAGCTATAGAGTAATCAAGCGACACATAAGGATACGCACCATAAAGTATGCTTGAGTTGACATTTGAAAAATACAATAATACCGCAGATGCTATTGCACCTGCTATTATCAAACATTTTTTAAGTGCATTTACGTTGAAAGTCGTTTTATCAGGATGCGTAGATGCATATTTACGGGAATATAACCCAAGCACAAACCATGGCTGAAATACGAAAAACCGCGAGAGTGCTGCGTAATATGCAAACGTTTTATCATATCCTATTACCAGTGCCAGTGCAAATACACATACTATTGTAAGGCATGTTCTCTTTTCCAACGCTGACTGGTATATAGGTATCAACAGCTGATAAAATATGCATACCAGCATATACCAAAGTATCCAGTTTGGTGAGGCGTATTGAAAAATAATATCTTCGCCAAGAACTACCCTTTCAAAAAGTATATATAATGTCTGAAATAAAATGTATGGTATCACCCAACTTTTAAAAATTCCGTCAGGTTTAAACTTCACAAAATATCCAAACAAAAATATAAACGCCGGCATGTGAAAGGAATATATGAGCTTGTACAAAAAAGTATTCTCAAATCCGCCTATGCCCAAAAGATGTGCAAATACTACGAGTATTATAAGTATACATTTTATATTGTCAAATCCATAATCTCGCGGGGTAGATTGAGTATTGATGTGCTCTGTATGTACGTTTATATCGTGTGTAATGCTTTCAGATTCTATAGTGTTACCCATTACTTTCACCTCAGTAAATATATTACAACTTAAATAGGGGACAGTCAAGGAAAAATATGGATATATTGTAAACTTTTTAAGGCATATTACAAATAAAAACCCTGCAATTAGATTTTCTAATTGCAGGGTTTAAAGCTTTTAATATTTTATCTCTTTTGTGTAAACCTCTGCTCCTTCAAACTTGCCCGAAGATACAAACTTAATATCCTTTATCTCTTTATCGCCATAAGGATTTTCAAAAGTCCATGTATAATATGTCTTACCGTCGATGATGCTAGGAGATGTCGGTCCTGAAACTTCTATTAATTTACCGCTGTTTACATAAATATCAATATTTTCATTAGATATACTTTCGCCATAGTATACAGGTTCTTTATAAACAGTGCCATCTGCGTATGTAATTACGTAATCACCCATATAGTAGTCTTCATCTTTTACATAGTCGCCATCTACGAACCAGAAATATGCTATCTCGTGATTTGTAGTATGGGTAACGGTTATGTACTTTTTGTCAGGACTAACCTTAAGTATGCTGTCTAAATAATAGCTATGCAACTCTTTCTTTGCCTTTTCAAAAAGCTCTGGTTTATATGGGTCATCGTAATTTTCACTCCATGCCATATACGAATTGTAGATAAGGTCGCATATATCACCATTTCTCTGCATGTTTTTATAGTCAGGTCTGCACCAAGCTGATGAAGATACACCAACAAGTTTTATTGTCTTATTTATTCGTTTTTTCCAGTTTACAAAAGCTCTGCCGATAAAGTTTGACAATACCACATCATGTCCTGTAAATACATGGTCAAAGTTATTTTTAAAATACCAATACCAGTCGCCTATAATAATGTCTTTCGGGATTTTATTTATAGCAGGATATATCGCAGGAACGTGTCTTACATCGTCTTTCGGGAATGCTGAAAGTCCACCGCAAAGCTTACCTTTTCTGTCGATGTATGGTTCGCCGTTTGCCTCTTCACATGTCATACCATTCTTGTAGAGTTTGGTAAACTTATCTCCCCACATTATAACCTTTTTACCTTTTTCTGCAAGGTAATTGTAAAGCTTTGTTACATCATCTGCAAAAAGGTCTACAGGATCTTTGTCCTTACATTTATCGCACACGCCGATAGTTACTACTTCATCATGTCCGATAGAAAAATAGTCAGTTCCCTTAAACACATCGAGTACCTCGTCTATAAGGTCAAATACTATTTCGTATGTTCTTGGGTTAGACGGACAGTATGTATCAGGGTCATGGTCGTCTACTCGCTCGTTTAATTCAGGATACGCACGAACTATGTAGTCAGCATGTCCAAGCGTAGGTAGGTCAGGCACAACTTCTATACCGCGGTCATTGCAGTATTTGATAAGCTCACGCATTTCATCCTGTGTGATGTACGAACCGCCGCCATTTTCAGCATGAATAGCGTTTTTTGCCCAAGGGTATGTATAGTGCTGTAGTTTATCAGAAACACCTGAATCAGAGAGCATACGTGTAGCAAATTTTTCCCATTCCTCATTTATCTTTGGATGCTTTTTGTACTCCATAGCACCGCCGACTTCTATCATTATGTAATTGTACTTGTACGCAACGAGTATGTCATTTACCATACTCTTAAATTCATCAAATCTCTTTCTGCCGGGCACAAAATAGTGAAGTCCTCTGCGCGGTATAAACGGCTTGTCATATATAAAGCACTCGGTAAATTCGCCATCATTCATAAGTAGCTTTATGGTCGAAATAGCGTGTATAATCGCTCTTTCGGTTTCGCCATATACGTTTGTAACTTCGCCTGCGTCGATAACGTAGCCTTCTTCATTGTACTCGTACGGCTTTCCTGTAGCCTTTGAAACTTTCTCTTTGATATCATCAGGGATACCCAGATTAAGCTTAACTAAACTACATTTAACGCCGTCTGTAACGCCTGTGTTTTTACCGCAAACCTCACTTAAATACTCGCCGATAAATGCGTTTTCAGTTTTGATGTTTTCAAGTTTTGCACCACTTAGCAAAACCTTCTTGTCTGATTTTTCCTCAAAAACATTGTACTCAAAAAACATATCCCTATCACTCCTAAATTATTTTTAAAAAATTATATTAATATTTTATCTCTTTAGTGTAAACCTCTGCGCCTTCAAATTTGCCTGATGTTACAAACTTAATGTCTTTTATCTCCTTGTCAGCATAAGGATTTTCAAAAGTCCATGTATAGTATGTCTTGCCGTCTATTACGCTTGCATAGCTCATACCCGAAACCTCGTTTAACGCGCCCGATGGCTTTGTTATATCAATGTTTTCGTTTGATATGTTTTCTCCGTAATATACAGGCTCTTTATGTGTAGTGCCATCTGTGTATGCAACTACATAATCGCCCATGTAGTAGTCTTCCTCTTTTACAAAATCACCATCATAGAAAACATGATATGGTATATTGTGATTTGTAGTGTGAGTAACTGTGATATATTTCTTTTCAGGCGACATTTTAAGGATACTATCTATATAATACGAATTTTGCTCTTTTCTTACCTTTTCAAATACTTCCGGATTGTCAGCATCGGTGTAATCACAATCCCAACCTACGCAGGCATTGAACATAGTATGATATATTGCGCCGTTTCTCTGTGCGTTTATATAGTCGTTTCTGCCCCAGTTAGAGTTTGAAAGACCAAGAACATCCATAGTTTTGCCAACTCTTGTTTCCCAGCCTTTGAAAGCAGATGCGTGGCAGTTTGTCATAAGAAGCTTATGTCCTTTAAATGTGTCGTCAAATGTATAGCCGTTATCTTGACCGAATTGCCAGTACCAGTTTGTGATGGTAATATCCTCTGGAAGTCTGTCGATAGCAGTATGAAGTGCAGGAACGTATCTTGAATCGCCCTTTTCAAAACCTTCAAGGCCACCGCAAAGCTTACCTTTCGCATCGATATATGGCTCATAGTTTGCTTCTTCAGGGGTTTTTCCGTCCTTGTAAAGCTTGGTGAATTTATCACACGACACTATCGTCTTTCTGCCTTTACTCTTTATGTAATCGTTTAGCTTTTCAATATCCCCTATAAATAAATCAACAGGGTCTTTATCCTTACATTTGTCGCAAAGACCGATACTTACTACCTCGTCGTGACCGATAGATATGTATCGGCAATTTTCAAACACTTCAAGGTTTTCATCTATAATGTCAAACATTACTTCGTAAGTCTTTGGATTTGATGGACAATAGTGGTCAGGATCGGGATCTTCTTTTCTCTCATTTAATTCGGGATATGCTCTTACAATGTAGTCAGCGTGTGATAAACCGGGGATGTTTAATATTATCTCAAGTCCGCGTTCTTCACAGTATTTTGCAACCTCTTTTGCCTCTTCCTGGGTGATGTACGAACCACCGCCTACCTCAGGGTGAATAGCATTTTTGCACCAAGGGTATGTGAAGTGCTGAAGCTTATCCGCAACTCCCGAGTCCTCAAGCATACGCGTAGCAAACTTTTCCCATTCATCGTTTATCTTCGGATGTCTTTTGTATTCAAGTCCGCCTGCAGTTTCCATAAATACATAGTTGCATTTGTATGGAAGAAGTACCTCGTTTACAGTTTGCTTGAAGTTTTCCATTTGGTGTCTGCCGGGTAAAAACATCTTAAATCCACGCATCTTAAGTGCTGGGCGATCGTACAAAAATACTTCTTTAAACTCGCCCTCTTTTATAAGCTGTTTTATAGTAGAAATAGAGTGGATAATAGCTCTTTCGCTTTCGCCATATACATTTGTAACCTCACCTGCATCAATTACATAGCCTTCCTCGTTTGGCTCGTATGATGTGCCAAGCTTTTTGATTACATCTGCAGGAATACCTATGTGAAGGCTTATTTCCTTACATTTCACACCTTCATTTGCTGTTTCCTTAGCGCACGCCTCGGCTAAATACTCACCGATAAATGTGTTAGAAGTTTCGATGTTATTCCGCTTTGCATCGTTTAATAATACCTTGTTTTCCGACTTTTTTTCAAATACATTGTACTTAAAAAACATATCAATTACCCCCCATAAATATTAATATGTTATCTCTTTTACAGTTAAGCTTCCTTCAAAATCTTCCTTTTTCTTAAATTCTATACTCTTTATCTCTTTGTCAGAGAACTTATTTTCAAACATCCAGTGATAATACATTTCCTCACCAAATGCCTCTGCTATAGTTGCACCCGATACGTTACAAATTGCACCTTTGTGCTTGTCTATGTCAAGCTTGTTGTTTGAAATGTTTTTGCCGTATATTACAGGCTCAACCATAGTGCTTCCGTCGGCATAAGTTACTACGTAATCTCCTATGCGGTATTCCTCTTCCTTTACAAAATCGCCGTCAAGGAAACTGCAGTATGGCATATAATGGTCAGTTGTGTGACATACATTTATATACTTTTTGTCCTTGCTATAATTAAGTATAAAGTTTTTGTAGTATGCATTAAGCTCCAAAAGTACCTTGTTTGATGCTTCTTCTTTTAGATTATCATCATAATTTTTTGACCAGCTTGTGTATGCGTTAAACAACATACTGTTAAATATGTTGTTTCTCTGCATATTGTTGTAGTCATTTGGTCCCCAGTTTGACTCACATATACCTATTAAGTTGTCCCTGTGCATTCTTGCTTTCCAGTTTTTAAACCCACCAGCTTTAAGATTTGCATACATAACAGTACGCTCTTTAAATGTTTCATCAAAATTAAAAGACCAGTACCAGTCAAGGATTACAATATCCTTTGGCATACGCTCAAGTGATGTGTATAACGCAGGAACATGTCTTGAGTCGCCTTCAGGGTATCCTGCAAGACCTCCACATAGCTTACCCTTTCTGTCTATATATGGTTCGCCGTTTGCTTCTTCAAAACTTTTTCCATCTTTGTAAAGCTTTGTAAACTTATCGCCGTACATCATTACCTTCATGCCCTTACCCACGATGTAATCACGAAGCTTTGTAACATCAGATACAAAAAGGTCTACAGGGTCTTTGCCCTTACACTTGTCACAAATACAAATAGTAACAAGCTC
>JAZQHR010000059.1:0-28157 GCA_045540695.1 Clostridia bacterium
TGTCACACAAACGCGTATATACCATATTTCTACTCATCATACACAGGCGAAAACGCATCAGTACTTACTGACAAAAAGAAAATCATTGTGCTTGGTGCAGGTCCTATACGTATCGGTCAGGGTGTAGAATTTGACTACTCAACTGTTCACGCGGTTACTACTATCAAGAAATCAGGCTACGAGGCAATAATAATAAACAACAACCCTGAAACAGTATCTACCGACTACACTACTGCAGACAAGCTATACTTTGAGCCATTAACTGCAGAAGATGTTATGAACATCATTGAGTTTGAAAAGCCTGAAGGTGTTATAGCATCGCTTGGCGGACAGACTGCGATAAACCTTGCACAGCCGCTTAAGGACAGAGGTGTAAAGATTATCGGTACAGACTGCGATGCGATAGAGCGCGCAGAAAACCGTGACAGCTTTGAAAAGATACTTGAAGAATTAAACATCCCTCAGCCAAAGGGCAGAGCGGTTACAAACATTGAAGACGGTATAAAAGCCGCAGAAGAGATAGGCTATCCTGTGCTTGTTCGTCCAAGCTTCGTACTTGGCGGACGTGCTATGCAGATTGTTGCGAAGGAAGAGCATTTAAGACATTATCTAAAAACTGCGGTTGAGATAGACGAGGATAAGCCGGTATTGGTTGACAAATATATTCAGGGTAAAGAGGTTGAGGTAGATGCTATCTGCGACGGACACGATGTATTTGTTCCCGGTATAATGGAGCTTGTTGAGAGAACAGGCGTTCACTCGGGTGACTCGATAAGCGTTTATCCAACATTTAGTATATCAAACAAGGTAAAAGGAACAATCCTTCAGTATGCTAAAAAGCTAGGACTTGGCATAGGCATAGTTGGACTATTTAATATTCAGTTTATAGTAGATGACAATGACGATGTATATATCATCGAGGTTAATCCTAGATCGTCAAGAACAGTACCGTTCCTTTCAAAGGCTACAGGCTACAGCCTTGCTGATATTGCTACAGAGGTTATCCTTGGAAAAACACTTAAGGAGCAGGGATTTTTCGATATCTACCCTGAAGAGAAAAAGAGATGGTATGTAAAAGCACCTGTATTCTCGTTTAACAAGATTCGCGGTCTTGATGCTTATCTTTCACCTGAAATGAAATCAACAGGTGAGGCTATCGGTTATGACGATACACTTACCCGTGCGCTTTACAAAGCACTTCAGGCATCAGGTATGAAGCTACAGAATTATGGTACAGTGCTTGTAACACTTGCCGATGAAGATAAGGAAGAGGCGCTACCACTTGTAAAACGTTTCTACGATATGGGATTTAACATTGAAGCTACAATCGGTACTGCAGATTTCTTAAAAGAACATGGCATCAGAACTAAGATACTTCGTAAGCTTTCGGAAGGAAGCACAGAGATACTTAGTGCTATCCGTGCAGGTTATGTAAGCTATGTTATAAACACTCGTGCAATACTTTCTGGTGTTCACTATGAAGACGGTGTTGAAATCAGAAAAACTGCACTTGAAAATAACGTTACTCTATTTACATCGCTTGACACTGTAAGGGTGCTGCTTGATGTACTTGAAGAAATCACACTTACAATATCGACTATTGATGCATAGGAGATAGATGATGAAACAGTTAATATTTGATATAAAAGAAAATATAGCACTTACCGAAAGTGTCTACAAAATGACACTTTCGGGTGATACTACTGGCATTAAGTGCGGTCAGTTTGTAAATATACTTTTAGACGGACTTTACCTTCGCCGTCCAATATCAGTGTGCGACTGCATAGATGGTGAACTTACTATCATATACAAGGTGGTAGGAAAGGGTACTGAGCAGATGTCAAAAATGACAGAAGGTAAACTCGACATACTTACCGAGCTTGGAAATGGTTATGATTTATCAAAAGCAGGCGACAGACCGCTTCTTCTTGGCGGTGGCGTAGGAGTTCCACCGTTATATATGCTAGCCAAAAAGCTTATAGCCGAAGGCAAAAAGGCAACGGTTGTGCTTGGATTTAACACTGAAAGTGAAATTTTCTACGAAAATGAATTTAAAAAGCTTGGTGCAGAAGTATATGTTACAACTGCAGACGGCTCGTATGGAATAAAGGGCTTTGTAACTGATGCGATGAAAGATATAGAGTACAGCTACATATACACCTGCGGTCCAGAGCCAATGCTTAAGGCGGTATACAAGGCATCAGTAACCAGCGGACAATTCAGCTTTGAAGAGAGGATGGGTTGTGGTTTTGGTGCTTGTATGGGTTGCTCGTGCAAGACTGTGACAGGCTACAAGAGAATTTGCAAGGACGGACCTGTGCTTGAAAAGGAGGAGATACTATGGGAAAATTAAGTGTAAACCTTTGCGGAATAGAGCTTGACAATCCTATTATCCCTGCCAGCGGTACATTTGGGTACGGATACGAATTTGCAGAAATTTACGATATAAATATGCTTGGTACTTTCTCGTTTAAAGGTACTACAAAGGACCCTCGTTTTGGCAATCCTACGCCAAGAATTGCAGAGTGTCCGATGGGTATGATAAACGCAGTGGGACTGCAAAATCCTGGTGTTGAGAAGGTAATTTCAGAAGAACTTCCAAAGATGGAAAAATGCTTTTCTAAAAAGGTAATGGCAAATGTCAGCGGATTTTCGGTTGAAGACTATGCCTACACCTGCGAAAAGCTTGACAAGATAGATTCGGTTGGCTGGCTTGAAGTAAATATAAGCTGTCCGAATGTTCACGGCGGCGGTATGAGCTTTGGCACAAGTCCTGATGCGGCATTCGAGGTAACACAGGCGGTTAAAAATGTTACTACAAAGCCTGTTATACTTAAGCTTTCGCCAAACGTTACAGACATTGTAGCAATTGCAAAGGCGTGTGAGGACGGCGGTGCAGACGGTATAAGCCTTATAAACACACTTCTTGGAATGAGAATAGATTTAAAGACAAGAAAGCCTGTTATTGCCAACAAAATGGGCGGTTTCTCGGGAAGTGCCATCTTCCCTGTAGCCGTTAGAATGGTATATCAGGTGGCAAACGCCGTTAAAGTGCCTGTTATTGGTATGGGCGGTGTGTCAAGTGCAGAGGACGTTATAGAAATGATGCTTGCAGGTGCGACAGCCGTTGAGGTTGGTGCGGCAAATTTAGTTAACCCTTATTCGTGCCGTGACATTATAAATGAACTTCCAAGGGTTATGGAAAAATACGGAATAGATAATCTAGAAGATATCATAGGAGGAGTTAAATAATGGGAAGAGACGTTATTATTGCTTGCGACTTTGCAAGTGCAGAAAAAACATTTGAATTTCTTGACAAATTCACAGGCAGAAAGCCATTTGTTAAGATTGGTATGGAGCTTTTCTATGCAGAAGGTCCAAGCATTGTAAGAGAAATTAAAAAACGCGGTCACAAGATATTTTTAGACCTTAAATTACATGATATTCCAAACACTGTTAAGAAGGCAATGAGTGTGCTTTCAAACCTTGATGTAGATATCACAAACCTTCACGCATCAGGTACTTGCAGAATGATGGAGGCGGCTATAGAAGGCTTAACAAGAGAGGATGGCACTAGACCGCTTTTAATCGCAGTTACACAGCTTACATCTACTGACCAGCAGAGCATGGAAGAGGATTTGCTTATAAAAGGAGATATCGCAGACGTTGTTATGCACTATGCATCAAATGCTAAAAAGGCAGGACTTGACGGTGTAGTTTGCTCACCACTTGAGGCAGGAAAGGTTCACGATGTATGCGGAAAGGAATTTCTTACTATTACTCCGGGTGTTAGATTTGCAGATGGTGACATCGGCGACCAAAAGAGAGTAATGACACCTGCTGAGGCTAAGAAGATTGGCTCTGACTACATAGTGGTTGGCAGACCTATCACTGCAGCAGAGGACCCTGTTGCAGCTTATGAAAGATGCATTGCAGAATTTGTTGACTGATACAGAAAATAATATTGAAAGGTTAGGATATAGATTATGGAAAAACTAATTGCAAAAGATTTACTATCAATAAAGGCGGTATTCTTCCGTCCTGAAGAACCATTTACATGGGCAAGCGGTATCAAAAGCCCTGTATACTGTGACAACAGACTTACTCTTACAGCTCCAAAGGTAAGAGACGACATTGAAAACGGACTTGCAAAGCTTATTAAGGAAAATTACCCTGAATGTGAAGTGCTAATGGGTACATCTACTGCAGGTATCGCTCACGCAGCTATCACAGGTCACATTATGGGACTACCTATGGGTTATGTTCGTTCGGGTGCTAAGGACCACGGCAGACAGAACCAGATAGAAGGCAGACTTGAAAAAGGACAGAAGGTTGTAGTAGTAGAGGACCTTATCTCTACAGGCGGAAGTGTTATAGAGGTTGTAAATGTTCTTCGTGAAGCAGGTGCAGACGTGCTTGGTATAGTAAGCATATTTACTTACGGTATGAAAAAAGGTCTTGAAAGACTAGCTGATGCCAACGTTAAAAATATCTCTCTTACAAACTTTGACGTTATAGCCGAGGTTGCCGCAGAGGAAGGATATATTAAAGAAGAGGACATCGCAAGACTTATTGCGTTCAGAAACAATCCATCAGACGAAAGCTGGATTAAATAGGAGGTAAGATAACTATGAGAAGTCTTATCGATATATGCGATTTTTCGGTTGACGAGATAAATTCGCTTATAGATACAGCCTACGATATTATAGAAAATCCTGCAAAATACGCAGAAAAATGCAAGGGCAAAAAGCTTGCAACACTTTTCTTTGAGCCGTCTACACGTACAAGGCTTAGCTTTGAAGCGGCTATGATAGAGCTTGGTGGAAGTGTAATTGGTTTTTCCGACGCGTCAAATACTTCTGCATCAAAGGGCGAGAGCGTTGCCGACACAGCAAAGGTTATAAGCTGCTATGCCGACATCATCGCTATGCGTCATCCAAAAGAGGGTGCGCCTTATGTAGCGGCTAAAAATGCGTCTATACCTGTAATTAACGCAGGTGACGGCGGACACTGTCATCCTACGCAAACACTTGCGGACCTTTTAACTATCCACAGGGAAAAAGGTAAGTTTGGTAATTTAACTATTGGTTTTTGCGGAGATTTAAAGTTTGGCAGAACTGTTCACTCACTTATCCACGCACTTTCGAGGTACAGTGGTATAAAGGTTGTGCTTATATCACCAAACGAGCTTAAGCTTCCAAGCTATGTAAAAAAAGATGTGCTTGAAAAATACGGCATGGAATATACAGAAGTTACAAGCCTTGAAGAAAATATTGCCGAACTTGACATACTTTATATGACTCGTGTTCAGGGTGAGAGATTCTTTAACGAAGAGGATTACTTAAGACTTCGTGACACATATATACTTGATATGGATAAGCTTTCAGGTGCAAAGAAAGACCTTTGCATAATGCATCCGCTTCCACGTGTAAATGAGATAAGCGTTGCCATAGACGATGACCCGCGTGCGTGCTATTTTAAGCAGGTGTTAAATGGTAAGTATATGAGAATGGCGTTAATACTCAAACTTCTTAAGGAGGCTGGACGTATATGAATATAGATTCTATTGTAAACGGTGTGGTTATAGACCATATTACTGCCGGCAGAGGTATGAAGCTTTATGAACTTTTGGGACTTGATGATTTAAAATGCTCTATTGCCATTATAAAAAATGTATCAAGCAACAAAATGGGCAAGAAGGATATCATAAAGATTGACGCGGATATTCCTGTTGATTTTGACGTTATAGGCTACGTTGACCCAGATGTTACAGTGAATATTATTAGTGATGGCAAGCTTATCGAAAAGAAAACTATCGGTATGCCTGAAACACTTACAAATGTAATTAAGTGTAAAAACCCTCGTTGTATCACATCTGTCGAACAGGAGATTGATCACGTATTCAAGCTCACCGACAAGGAAAACAAGGTATACAGATGTATGTACTGTGAAACAAAAGCGTAAAATTTTTAAATCGGTAATTGTAAGAATGGTTTCTTGTAATTGCCGATTTTTTTATTTGTTTTCATCTTTTTGTGAAATCACAACAAAAAATTATGTAAAATACTGTAATTTCTTGTTAAAAGGTTGACTATTTGGATAAAAAGGTGTATAGTAAAAATGATATATTATGTGCAAAAATAGTTAAATCGTTTAAATGTATAAAGGGAGATGCTAAAGAAATATGGCAGAAAAAATATGGCTTGCTACACCAACAATGCATGGTGAGGAAATGAAATATGTTCAACAAGCGTATGATACAAACTGGATGAGTACTGTTGGAGAAAATATTAATGAGTTAGAACGCATCGCTGCCCAAAAAGCGGAGATGAAATATGCAGTTGGTTTGTCATGCTGTACAGCCGCACTTCATTTGGCTGTAAAGCACGCCGGAGAAACACTTTATGGCAAGCCTGCGATAAGCCACGGAGCATTAGAGGGCAAGCGTGTATTTTGCTCTGACATGACATTTGATGCAACCTTGAATCCTGTTGTATATGAGGGGGGTATTCCTGTTTTTATTGACACAGAAGCAGAGTCTTGGAATATGGACCCGGTAGCTTTGGAAAAGGCGTTTGAAATGTATCCTGATGTTAAGCTTGTTGTTTCTGCTGAGCTGTATGGGTTCCCCGGAAGAATGGATTTAATCAAGAAAATATGCGAAGAACATGGTGCACTTTTAATTGAGGATGCAGCCGAAGCAATGGGAGCAACTATTTTTGGTAAACAATGTGGTTCTTTTGGCGATTACTCTGCTATTAGTTATAATGGAAATAAGATTATTACCGGTTCTTCAGGTGGTTGCCTTCTTACAAATGATATTGAGGTAGCAAATAAAGCTCGTAAATGGTCAACACAGTCAAGAGAAAACGCACCTTGGTATCAGCACGAGGAGGTAGGTTATAACTATCGTATGAGTAATGTTATTGCAGGAGTTGTTCGAGGACAGTATCCATATTTGGAGGAACATATTGCACAGAAAAAAGAGATATATGAACGTTATAGGAAGGGTTTAAAAGGACTGCCATTGCAGATGAATCCAATAACTGATGGCACCGAGCCTAACTATTGGCTATCGGCTATGATTATAGATAAAGAATATATGTGCAAACAAGTCAGAGATGATTCCAAAGCCATGTACATAAAGGAATCTGGTAAGACATGTCCGACTGAAATTTTGGAAACTTTAGCAAAATATAATATCGAGGGCAGACCAATTTGGAAACCTATGCATATGCAGCCAATGTATCGTATGCATGAATTTGTTACCCGTGATGGTAGCGGACGTTGCAGAACTAATGCTTATATCGCAGGTGGATGTGAGGATGTCGGTGCAGATATATTTGAAAGAGGCCTTTGCCTTCCTTCAGATATTAAGATGACAGAGAAGCAGCAACAGAATGTAATTGATATTATAAAGGGATTGTTTTAATAATTATCTACTTTTAATAAGTATTAATATATAAAGGGAAAATTTTGATTTTTATATCAAAATAAATTAATAATATGATAAACGATAGAAGATTAGTATATTTAAAACAAATAGAAGGTATTGACTTTTATAAGTATAAAGCGTCGCTTTTTAATTATTTTTATACACCTATGGCATATTACGAAAATCTGTTTTCAAGAAAAATAAGGGAAACACTTGACTATGTAAGAGGCGGCTACAATGTAATATATATGGCAAGGGAAAATAAGATAGTTGGTTATGGAATAATCACTAAGGGTGGAGGACGAAATAAGTTTGCCACTGCGAGAGATGTGGTATTCAATTCTTTGTACATAGATCCCGATGAGCGGGGTAAAGGCCTTGGTAATATCCTAGTGGGTGCTTTTTTGCATGATATTGGGATTAAATATGAAAGTGCATATGAATACATACGCAATGATAATATTCCTTCCATAAAAGCAGCTGAGAAGAATGGATTTGTTAAGGTTTCAAACGCAAAACGTCAGGGTTTTTTACAAAATATCGTAAGATCTGATAATGGCGTGCTTGGAATATATGAGTATAAAAGCAATAATGCATAACGTTTAATGTAAGATTAATAATTTTATAAATGTGGGGTCAGATAAACAGTGAAAAAATCAAAGAAATTTATGCCATACAGAAAGTTTTTCAAGAGATTTATAGATGTTGTTTGTTCGCTTGCAGCATTGATAGTGTTGTCACCGATTTTACTTATTACAGCAATTCTTGTTCGCGTTAAATTGGGATCGCCGGTAATATTTAAACAAGAGCGTCCGGGATTGAATGAAAAGTCATTTTATTTATATAAATTTCGTTCTATGACAGATGCAAGAGATGAAAATGGTGAGCTTCTTTCTGATGAAGTAAGACTTACACCATTTGGCAGAAAATTGCGTTCGCTTAGTCTTGATGAGCTTCCTGAGCTTATCAACATACTTAAGGGCGATATGAGTATAGTTGGTCCAAGACCGCTATTAACTGCATATTTGCCGTATTATACAGAAGAAGAAGCGCGCAGACACGATATGCGTCCTGGTCTTACCGGTTGGGCGCAGGTGAATGGCAGAAATGTCACTGTATGGGATGAAAGACTTAAACAGGATATTTATTATGTAGACAATTGCAGTTTTCTTTTTGACTGTAAGATAATTTTGACAACAGCACTAAAGGTTGTTAAAAAATCAGATATTTTAGTTGGAGAACAGCATTCGGAAGGTCACGGAAGATTAGATGTTGTAAGAAAAGATGCTGTTAAACGTGAGCTTGTGAAAAATCAATAATACATATTTTGAAAATATTATGTTTTATTAACGGAGGAATGGACCTTGAATAACCGTAAAATACTGGTACTTGGCAGTGATTATAATGCAATAAACGTTGTAAGGGAAGCTAAAAAAATGGGATTGTATGTGGTGGTGTCAGACCTTATGGCTACATCACCAGCAAAAGAGCTTGCCGATGAGGCGTGGATGGTAAGTACTACTGAGGTTGATTTACTTGCTGAAAAGTGCAAGACTGAGAATATATCCGCACTTATGTTTGGTGCAAGTGATTTTAATATAAATAATTGCAGAGCTATTGCAAAAAAACTTTCTTTGCCAATATACTGTAGCGATGATACTGCATGGACAGTAGCACGTGATAAGGGAAAATTTAAAAGAATCTGCCAAAAGGTAGGAGCACCTATTGCTACCGATTACTTTTTAACAGATGAGCTTTTAAGAGAAGATCTTGACAAGGTTAAATACCCAGTAGTAGTTAAGCCTGCCGACAAAAGCGGAAACAGAGGAATGAGCTACTGCTCATGCGAAGAGGAGCTTATAAAAGCATATAAGCTTGCAAGAAGTATATCAGACAATGAACGCATTATAGTAGAAAGACAGCTTTGTGGTACGGAGTATAATGTGCATTATGCGTTGGCAGATGGCGAAGCTAGTCTTTTGTATTTTAGCTCTACTCACCACCAAAATGGCGAAAGGGAAAACCTGTATTCATTTAAGTGTACAACCTCATATCACCTTAAGCAGTATATGGACGAGGTTAATGACAAAGCTATCGAAGTTATAAAAAAAGCAGGTTGCAAAGAAGGTATTGCGTGGTTTGATATAATGCGTGATATCGACGGCAAATTTTATCTTTTGGAAATGGGATACCGTTTTGGAGGAGTAATGACATATACACCGTATGAAAAGGTATCAGGTTTTAACACGATAAAATGGATGATAGAATGTGCATTGGGCATAAAACATAAAAAGGAAGATTTGCCAAAGCTTCCAAGTGAAGCATATAAGGGGTGTGCAGGCTCGTATCATTTGTTTACCGTGAAAGAAGGAAAAATCAATAATATCGAAGGACTTGATATCATTGAAAAACTCCCGAATGTGTGGATAGATATGCCAAAAAGAGCCGGTGATGAAGTGCGATACAATGCATGTATGGGACTTATCGGTATCTATGGTGAGGATATACAGCAAATGTCTGATACGCTTAAAAAGATAAATGCAGAGCTTAAGATAGAAAACAAAGACGGCGAAAATATGATTATATATTTTGACGGATATGATTCTATAGAAAAAGAATATAACGAAGGTTTAAAGCAATTCAATTGCGGAGGTTGAAATTTATGAGAACACGAAGTAATATTGCAGTGTTTTTGAAGGATGGTTTAACTGAGGTATTAAACGAAAAAAAGATTCCTTTGTCATACAGATTGTGGGCATTTGGAAGTGGATTTTTCCCTTGTCGAGCATGGCTTCAGGGGATAAACAGAGAAAATAAAAAAGATTATCTTAGGGATGTAGACTATTATAAAAATGCACCATATAACGATGTAAGATATGTGGCACAAATAAGCAAACAGAATTTTAAAAATACACTTGCGGATTTTAATGATTATCTGCCTCATTATTATATGAAAATAGCCGACGGAAATTATCAAAAATTACAGGACTGGCCTGAAGATTTGGAGTATGAAAAATCAGATTCTATTTTACCTCTTCTGAAAAAAAAGAAAAGTCTTGCAATGAAGAGAATAGTAGGTCGTGCAGGAGCAGGATTTATAGTCGCTAAAGCACTTGATGACGGAAACTTTACATTTAATGATTTGGTATGTGATTATGATAAAGCTAAGGAATATGTCTTGGCACTTGATGGATATCTTATTACTGAGTTTATAGAACAGGCTGATACATACAAGAATATATGGGATAAGACTACGCATACACTTCGTGTTCAAACATATAAAAAAGATGCTAAATCACCGGCTGAAATAGTGTTTGCATATGTTCGTGTCGGCAGTTCAAAGGCGCTTCGTGCAGTTGGTCATGTGGCTGCTGAAGGAATATACAGCACAAATCTCGACCTTATTACCGGTGAGCCTACAGCCACTATTACACCTGATGAAAAGGGTTTGGTTACATATGTTGAGGAGCACAGCGAAACCGGAAAAACTGTCAATGTTGCTGTTCCTAACTGGGATATTATATCTAAAAAGTGCGTAGAAATGCATAATTATCTTGAAAATCTAACTTGGCTTGGTTGGGATATAGTTGCCACAAACGAGGGATTTAAGGTTCTTGAGATAAATACTTTTTCAGGTCTTGTTGCGACAGAAGTATTTGAGCCTATAAAAGCGAGTGAAAGATACTCAAGAATTTTTGATGAAATGATGAAAGGAAAAAAATAAACCTGATGAATGTTTATTCTACACCTGTACAAGAACTGGATATCTATAAAAACAACAGAATATTTATAAAACGCGAGGATATGATTCCATATTCATTTGGCGGAAACAAGGTTAGAAAAGCAGTAAAATTTTTTGAAGAGATTGACCGAAACGGATATGATTGCGTGGTTACATATGGTAGTAGCAGTTCAAATCATTGCCGAGCTGTCGCAAATATGGCTGCAAAAAGACATATGAAATGCTATATAATCTGTCCGGAAGAAGCTTCAAAAGTTACGAATAACAGCAGACTTATAAATATGCTTGGTGCAGAGACCTATGTTGTTTCGGTGGAAAATGTTCACGATAGCATAGAAAACAATCTGGAGTCTTTACGAAGTGAAGGGATGAACCCATATTTCATACAAGGCGGTGGTCATGGTAATCTCGGTACTCAAGCATATGTTGAATGCTATGATGAAATAGCTTGTCAAGAAAAAGAGTTGGGGATTCATTTTGATTATATATTTTTTGCTTCGGGAACAGGTACCACACAGGCAGGTCTTGTGTGCGGACAGATGATATATAACGACGAGCGAAAAATCGTTGGAATAAGTATCGCGAGAAAAAAACCGCGTGGTAGTCAGATAGTAAAAGACAGTATAATCGATTATCTTGATGAGAAATGTGTAGAATACACTTCAGATAAAATAGATGAAAATTTAATATTTATTGATAAATATACCTCGACCGGATATGGAAATGCTGATGAGGAAATAAACCATGTTGTAAACAGTATGTTTATCAACCATGGAATACCAATGGATTTAACGTATACAGGAAAAGCATACAACGGGATGCTTAAGTATATCGTTGAAAATAATATTGAAAATAAAAACGTCTTGTTTATTCACACGGGCGGAACTCCTTTGTTTTTTGACAGTATAGAGTAATATATAAATCCGCAAAAAATTAAGTTTCATGGAGGAGTAAAAAATGAATAATTCTGGTAATGAACAAAAACTTCAAAAAAGCTTGTCGCCAATTAACGTATGGGCGCTTGCGCTTGGTTGTATAATTGGCTGGGGTGCCTTTGTAATGCCAGGGAATACATTCTTGGTAAAATCCGGAACTATCGGTACGGCTATAGCTATGGGCATTGCAGTGATAATAATGACGGTAATTGCAGTAAACTATCAGTTTATGATTGCTAAAAAGCCTGTTGCAGGCGGTGAATTTGCGTATGCCGAAATGGCGTTTGGTAAGACTAATGGTTTTGTATGTGCATGGTTTTTAGCATTGTCATATCTTGCTATTATACCTCTTAACGCTACAGCTCTTGCACTAATAGGTAGAAATCTTATGGGTAAGATTTTTCAGTTTGGTTTCCACTACGTAGTGGCAGGTTACGATATATATTTTGGTGAAATTCTTCTTGCTATAGCGGCGCTTGTACTGTTTGGGGTATTTAGCATCAAAGGTGTTAAATCGACAGGGTTGTTCCAAAATATCCTTACATTTTCGCTGGTTGGCGGAGTACTTATTATTACAATAGCCGCAATACTTAGTCCGCACGCAACATGGGAAAATATAAGAAGTATATCATTTTCAAACTCTACAGGACTTAGTAAAACAGCTGGTGTTTTAGCTGTAGTAGCTGTTGCACCATGGGCCTTTGTAGGATTTGATACTATACCTCAGGCAGCGGAAGAGTTTAACTTTTCGCATGCGAAATCAAAAATGATTATGGTGATTTCTATAGCTTTTGGTGGACTTATTTATGTGATACTAAATGCTGTTACAGCATCGGTATTGCCCGAAGGATATGCTTCGTATGATGCATATCTTGCAGATTTGCCAAATTTGACCGGACTTATTTCTCTTCCAACATTCTATGCTGCAAAGACTCTATTAGGTACACCTGGTCTTGTGATAATCGGTATAGCAGTATTGGGTGCGGTGTTGTCAGGCATAAATGGATTTTATATGGCTACAAGCCGTCTTTTGTATTCTCTTGCAAAGAAAAATGTTATACCAGCTTCGTTTGGTAAATTGTCAAAAAACAATACACCAGGATTTGCAATACTATTTATAATGATAATATCTATGATAGCACCTTTCTTTGGTAGAACAGCACTTGGATGGATTGTTGATATGTCTTCAATAGGTGCTGCCATAGGATATGGCTACACATCAGCTTCTGCATTGAAATTTGCAATAAAAGAAAAAAATAAAGGTGTAATGGCGAGCGGTTTGCTTGGAGTAATATTTGCTATAGTATTTTGCGTACTTCTTTTGGTACCTATAAAAATGTTTGGTTGTTCTCTTGGAAAAGAGTCGTATATTTGTTTGATAATCTGGACTGTACTTGGTGCTGTATTTTACTTTGCATCCAGAAAAAACATTTAAATTCTAAGTAAATATAACGTGAAAAGGAAAGAACGATATGAACAATATTAATGTTTTGATTTTAAGTGCAGGCACACGCAATAAGGTAGTGCAGTATTTTAGAAAAACCCTTGAAGGAAAGGGAAATGTGATTTGTACAGATTGCAGCAATATCGCTCCTGCTATATATGATGCTGATAAACACTATATAGTACCGCGTATGACTGAACCAGGATATATTGATGTGATATTTGATATCTGTAAAAAAGAGAATGTTAAGGCAGTACTAAGCCTTATCGATCCTGAGCTTTCTCTTCTTGCAAAGCATAAATCAGATTTTGAAAAGCTTGGTGTTACTGTTGTAGGTTCGTCATATGAGCTTTGTGAAATGAGCCTTGATAAAATGAAGATGTATAAGTGGCTTAACGAAAATGATTATAATGCTGCAAAAAGCTATACCAGCAAGGACGAATTTTATAAAGACCTTGAAGACGGCAAGGCTACTTTCCCGGTGTTTGTAAAGCCGGTTTGTGGAAGCGCAAGCATAGCTATATCAAAGGTTAATGATAGAGAAACTGTGGATCTATTATTTGCTCACAGCGACAATCTTATGATCCAGGAGTTTTTAAACGGCCAGGAGATCGGTGCGGATGTATACATAGATATGGTAAGTGGAGAGGTTGTTTCTATATTTACCAAAAAGAAAATAGTAATGCGTGCCGGCGAAACAGACAAGTCAGTTTCGTTCAAGGATGATAATCTGTTTGAGCTTATTAAGGAATTTGCCGGAAAGGCAGGCTACAGAGGACAGATAGATATAGATATATTTGACATAGATGGAAAATATTACATATCAGAGGTGAATCCACGTTTCGGTGGCGGTTATCCACATGCGTATGAATGTGGTGTAAATCATATGGAGCTTATTAAAAACAATATAGAGGGTAAAGCAAACAAGTGTCAGATTGGAAATTACGATGAAGGCATTTATATGATGAAGTACAACGAGTTAAAGATAATGAGAGGATAATATAGATGAATATATTATTTTTAACAATGGTAGGAATGACCGATATAAATAACAGGGGAATATATCCTGATCTTATGCGTGAATTTATTAAAAAGGGGCATAAGGTATATGTAGTTTCGCCTGCCGAAAAAAGATTAAATGAGAATACTCGTATAATCAATTCAAAAATAGAAAATACAGATAAAGAGTGTAAAATTCTAAGGGTTAAAGTTGGTAACCTTCAAAAAACAAATCTAATTGAAAAGGGAATATCTACTTTATTGGTTGAGAGTCAGTTTAAGGCGGCTATAAAGAAGTATTTTTCGGATGTTAAGTTTGACATGGTTATGTATTCTACTCCACCGATAACTTTTGTAAATGTTATAAAATATGTAAAAAACCGCGATGAAGCATCAACATATCTGCTATTGAAGGATATTTTCCCTCAAAACGCTGTTGACCTTAATATGTTTTCAAAGAAAAGTCCAATGTATATATATTTTCGCATGAAGGAGAAAAATCTTTATAAGATATCCAACTACATTGGATGTATGTCGCAGGCAAACGTAGATTATGTAATAAAACACAATCCGTATGTTGATAAAAATATAGTACATATTTCTCCTAACAGCGTTGATGTGGATGATATAGCTAAGATTACTGTATCAAAGGACGAAATAAGAAAAAGATACAATATTCCTGCAGATGCTACTGTATTTATCTATGGTGGTAATCTTGGTAAACCGCAAGGTATACCATTTTTGATTGAATGTCTTAAGGCAAACTCAGATAAGAATGACAGATATTTTGTAATAAGTGGTACAGGAACAGAATATTCAAGGCTTAAAGAGTATTATGAAAATAGTGGACAGAAAAATTTGCTTCTTATAAATGGACTTCCTAAGGCTGAATATAACGAGTTGGTATCAGCGTGTGATGTAGGACTAATCTTTCTCGATCACAGATTTACCATACCGAATTTCCCTTCAAGACTTCTTGCGTATATGCAGGGGAAAATGCCGGTTCTTGCTTGTACCGATGTAAACACTGATGTAGGCAAAGTAATACAATCAGGAAACTTTGGTTGGTGGTGCGAGAGTAATTCTACAGAAGACTTTACTAAGGCGGCAGATAATGCCATTGATGCAGATCTTGATGCTTTAGGTAAAAATGGATTTGAATATTTGAAAAATAATTATACCATAAAACAAAACTGCGAAATCATTTTAAGTAAGATTGGTATTGATAAATAGAGGTTTAGTATGAAAGTAGCAATAATTGCTTTTAATAATTTGAAGTTTTCACCATACATTTTTCCGTATGTAAATGTGCTTAAAAAGATAAATGCCGATATGGACCTTATATATCCAGACAGAAGTGGTATAAATGAGGAGTTTCCCGCTGGAAAACTTATAAAAGTTAAATGGGATGTGTCTAAAAATAAGACATTAAACTTTTTGTCATTTAAGAAAGATGTATCGAAGATTTTGAAAAGAGAAAAATACGATTTTGTAATTGTGCTTACCACATTTCCGGCTGTACTTTTATCGGGGATTCTTTCAAGCCGCTACAAGGGGAAATACCTTGTAGATGTAAGAGATTTCACTTATGAGGACAACAAATTATATTACGCACTTGAAAAAAAGGCACTAAAAAATGCCGCACTAAGAACAGTGTCATCTCCGGGTTTTAAAAACTTTCTTCCGGATTTTGAGTATTTGATGTGCCAAAATATTGCTGCCGCATATGCCGAGGGCGCGAGAAACTTCTCACCTAAGACAGATGGCAAAATTATAATAGGATATGTAGGTACTGTTGCATATGCCCAGCAGTGCAAAAAGACAATAGATCTTATAAAGGCGGATGATAGATTTTGTTTCCATTTTTATGGAAATGAAAATGGCTCAAAGCCTGTACATAAATATGTAGAAGAACTTGGGTGCGAACGCATAAAATGCTTCGGAGAATATACACCTGCCCAGAAAGGTGGAATTATCGAGAGTGTTGATTTGATGTTTAATGTATATGGTAACGGGAAACCGCTTTTGTGCTATGCATTGTCAAATAAGCTTTACGATTCGATGTATTTTAAAAAACCTCTTTTGGTAAGTCCTGATACTGATATGAAAAGAGAAACAGCTGAGTTTTCATACGCGATTGACTTTGAAAGTACTAAGAATCTCGATAGCTTATACGACTGGTATAAAAAAATAGAAGCGCAAAAGTTTGAGAGCTATGCTGATGCATATCTGAAAAAAGTTTTTGAAAGTAACGAGGTATTTGAAAATAAACTTGTTGAAACTTTGAAAGGTTAGGTTTTAGATGAAAAAGATAGTATATGGTGTATACCATGATGTAAACCGCGAAGCTCGAAGTCACGAAATGCTTGAATGTCTGTGCCGCATTGGTAAGGTTGATTTTGTATCGTATGCATCACCTAAAGATATCGATGGGATAAACGAGCATATTATAAATAAAAATTCGTTTTTTGCACTTTTTGATTTTATAAAAGAAATGAAAAAAACCATACTTGAAGTAAAGCCTGATATAGTAATGCTTCACGACAACGATTGCTCGGCGCTTATTCCATTCGTGAAAAAGCATTTGCCAAATACAAAGCTATGCTATGATTCGAGTGAGTTGTACATACCTATGCCTGGGTGGAAACCACCACTTATCTCACCTGATGGAATAATAGTAACATTAAAATTGCGTATTACACGTTTTAAAAGGGTCTGCGAAAAGAAGTATTTAAAGGATGTTGATTTGGTTTTTGCAGCAAATATTGAGCGTGCTAAGATAATGAAAGAGTATTTCGGCCTTGATAGATTGCCGGAGGTATTTGACAACATACATAAAATAGAGGATGAGTTTGATAGAGAAAAGTGCGATGAAAAGTTTGCAAAGCACTTTGATGAAAATGAGTTTAACGTTCTTTTTGCTGGCGGTATAAGCGAAGAGAGAAAGACGTTTGACTATATAGAAAGCTTTAAAACACTTGGTAAGGGTTACAATCTGATAATCGCAGGTACGGCATCACCAAAGGCTCTTGCACAGTATAAAAGTATGACAGAAGGCTGTAAAAATATTCATTACATAGGGCTGGTTACACGTGCTGAGCTTAGATACTGTATGCAAAAAAGCCAGGCGAGTGTTGTTATATTTGATTGTGAAACATATAATACCAAATATTGTGCTTCGGGTAAATGTTACGAAAGTCTTTTTGAAGGAGTACCGATTCTTGCATCTGAAAATCCTCCACTTAAAAGATTATGCGATGAGTGCGGTATAGGCGTAAGCAACGATAACTATGCTGAGGCGATTAGAAAGCTTGAAAGTAATTTTGCGGACTATGTAGAGTCAGTAAAGAACTACGTTGAACAGCTAAATTATGACGAAAGATTAAATACTTTAACAAAAATAATAGAACAAGGGTGATAATTTATGCAAGGTATTTATGTATTGGTATGCTATTTCCTTATGATAGTAATGCCGCTTACAATTAAAATACCTATTATTGATACTACACATATAATGGGATATACATTAAGATACTTTATATTTTATGCGTTTACATATTCATATCCATTATACCGTATGGTTAACGTTGCCACATCTGGCAAAGCATTAACCAAAAACTTTATTTATACATTTATATTTATGGTAATGTCATCTATTGCCAGCATAGTATCTGGTGGTACTTTTGTCCAAAAGACCGCAGAGGCAGTGTTGTTTTGCTTGCCAATTGCCCTTTGCTCGGTAGCAGAATCATCTAATGCCGAACGCAAAAAATGTCTGGACTGGCTTTTGATTGCAAACATTATATCGGGTGTTATTTCATTTTTGGTTGCAATAAAATTAATTAAGGTTGACATATGGGCTGCCGATGATTCGCTTGTAAGAACGGCGGGTGCGGTTAACTCTACATTGGGTATCGGCGGTTTTGCTGCAGCATTGGTTATAATGTTTATAAGTGATGACAAAATTGAAAAAGTCCCATTTTCGAGAAAAGTATTTGAAGTGACGAGTCTTGTATGTAGTGCACTTGTTGTGTTATTCTCGTTATCACGTACACGTATTGTTGTAATGCTTGCCCTTTGTGCGATGCTATTTGTATATAATCTTGTGTGGAAGGGTTCCATAAAGGAAAATTTCAAAATGGTGTTCTTGCTGATTTTTGCAGTTATTTTGATTATTTTTATGTTCCCTGATGTGGCAGACAGCCTGTTTGGTTCTATCCAAAACAGATATCAGTCTACTGATGACCAGAACGTAACATTTCGAACAAGAGAAATGGAAATGCAGATGCAGTACTTCTTAAAGTACCCATTGACGGGACTGGGCTGGGGAGCCAGAACAAACATATACATAGGTACGCAGCAAATGTATGTACACAATATATTTACTGCACTTTTAATGCATACCGGTATAGCAGGTACGTTTCTGTATCTTTTATGGTATTTTGGATTTTTTGGCGTTTTACTAAAAGAGTTCAAAACTCACAGACATAAAAAAGATGTTCTTATTGGATTAATGTTTTTTATTTCACTTACGATTTTAGGTTTTACCAACTCGGGTCATACACAAAGTGGTGCGTATTTTATGATGTTTTATATAGCGCTTCTAGTGAGAGATATTAAAAATGAGGAAGCAGAACGCGAGGCAAAAGAACAACAAAACGGTATAAAACCTGGCCAATCGAAGTACATAAAATAATAGGAGGACGAGCATGAAAATAGGTATACTTACTTTTCATCGTGCAATTAACTATGGTGCTGTAATGCAGGCACATTCATTGTCGGAAAGACTGAAAAAAGAATTTCCCGATGACCAGATAGAGATTATAGACTACAACTGCAAAGCAAGAGAACGCTTCAAAATCAAATGCCCGATAGTATTTTTGTATCGTCGCAGTATAAGAGAAGGTATAGAAAAGCTAAGACAGACACTTATATTCAATAAATTTATAAAACGTCTGAGCCTTAGTAAGTCGCTTTTGGGTAAGGATGGCAAGACGGCTGAAGATTATATTTCAAATAACTATGACGTGCTTGTAGTAGGAAGCGACGCGGTATTTAACTGGAATGATATCGGACTCCCAAACATTTATTTCGCAGGAGACATAAATGTAAAGCATAAACTTACGTATGCGGCGAGTGCACACCTTCAAAAGTATGAACTTGTAAGTAACGATCAGAAGGACTATATTAATAGAGCACTTAACGATTTTGAGTATGTGGGCGTGCGTGATGCAAGCTCCGAGAAATTTGTGAAAATGTTCAGCGATAATGAAAATGTCAACCATAACTGTGATCCTACAGCTTTTCTTGATATGAAATTTCCTGAGGACAACCTTAAAAGAAAGCTTGAAAAACACGGCTTTGATTTTAATAAAAAAACAATATTCGTAATGCTTATGCACCCTGAGATAGCAAAAATGGTTAAAAAGCATTATGGTGATGAATATCAGATAGTAGCACTTATGGATGGAAATAAGTATGCAGATATATATTTGTATGATTTAAATCCATATGAATGGGCACACGTATTTCCGTATGGAAATATGCTTGTAACAGATTATTTTCACGGAACTATGCTTTCACTTAAAAATGGTACACCGGTTCTTAGTGTAGATGCGTCTGGTTATTGCGATGAAAATTATCAAAGTAAGGCATATGACCTTCTTCATACTAGACTTGATACTCCTGAACTATACGTAAATATTAAGGATATATCAGGTGAAAATGGTTATGAAAATTTTTGCAAAAGAGCCGATGCTGTACTTAATGGCTTTGACAAAAATGCAGTAGCTGAAAAACTTGCAGAAGAAGCGAAAAGCTTTGATACATTTTTAGAAGAACTCAAAAAAATACATAATAAGGAAGTGCAGTAAGCTTGGCAACAAATAAATATAAAAAATTATTATCCGATACAGTATTGTTTTCGGTAAGTAACTTTGGTTCAAAGGTTTTGGTGTTTTTACTTGTACCGCTGTATACTAACGTACTATCTACGGTTGAATATGGTATAGTGGATCTTATGCTTACACTTACAAACCTTCTTATGCCAGTGCTTACACTGTGTGTAGCTGAGGCGGCATTGAGATTTGCATTTGATAAAAATGTGGCTAAGCATCATATAACGTCAATTGCAGTGGCACTTATCGTTATAAGTACAGTTATTATATATCTGTGCAAACCGATAGCGGCAAGGTTCAGTCCGGAGCTTGCCCAGTACTGGGGTTATTTTATAGCGATTTACGTTATGTTCTGTGCGAATCATTTCTTTTCAAATTATACAAGAGGACTAGATAAAACCAAGTTGTTTGCCATAAAAGGACTTGTATACACACTGTCGCTTATTGTGTTTAATATATTATTCCTGTTGGTATTTAAAATGGGACTGAAGGGATATATATATTCGCTTCTTATTACTGAAGCTGTGTGTATAGCTGTAATGGTATTTGGCGGAAAATATCTAAGTACACTATTTAAGTTTACGTTTAACAAAAAACTTTTTGCACAGATGGTTATGTATGGAGTTCCAATGATTCCATCTGTAGTGGCGTGGTGGATTATGCAGATGTCGGGAAAGTATACTATTATAGCATATCTGGGACTTGCGGCAAATGGTATTTTCAGTGTAGCATATAAGATACCAAGCATTCTTTCGACGTTTACCAATATATTTACCCAGGCATGGCAGATATCTGCTATAAAAAGCTATGGCGATGATGACAACAACAGCTTTGTTGAAAATATATACAAATATTTTATAATTATAAGTATAGCGTTGTGTTCAGTACTTATCCTTTTATCAAAGGTAATGGGATATGTGCTTTATGCAAAAGATTACTTTATCGCGTGGACTTATGTGCCTATGCTTTTGGTAGCATATCATTTTTCGGGATTGTCGGGAGTGCTTGCGTCGGTGTATTCTGCTGCAAAGAAAACAGGAATGCTGTTTGTATCTACATCGGTAGGTGCTGTGCTTAATATAGTGTTTAATATAGTTCTTATACCGAGAATTGGAGTAATGGGTGCAGCGTATTCTACATGTATATCTTTTTTCGTAACATGGATTATACGTATGATACACGTAAGAAAGTTTGTAAAGTTTGAAATGAATTACGTGAAATACGCGTTTTCATTTGTGCTTTTGTTTGTTGAGGCATGGATAGTGAGCAATGACTTTGGATTTATGTATATAGCATCGCTTATTATCATGGTTGTACAGCTTATAATATTTATACCTGAGCTTAAATACATAAAGGACATGCTTACAAAGGGGCTTATGGCAAGAAAGGCAAAAAAGTAAGATAGTTTATTCGCGATGAGCGGATGTTTTAAATATTTTGGAGGTGGCTTAAATGTCATATTTTAAAGATAAGACGTTGCTTATTACTGGAGGAACAGGATCTTTTGGCAATGCGGTGTTAAACAGATTTTTAGATACTGATATTGGTGAGATACGCATACTTTCAAGGGATGAAAAAAAACAGGATGATATGCGTCATGAGTACCAGGTGAAATATCCTGAGCAGTCAGGCAAAATCAGCTTTTACATAGGAGATGTGCGTGACCTACAGAGTGTAAAAAATGCTATGCACGGAGTTGACTATATATTCCATGCCGCAGCATTAAAGCAGGTACCATCATGTGAGTTTTTCCCTATAGAGGCGGTAAAAACAAATGTAATTGGTACAGAAAATGTACTTACTGCTGCTATTGACGAGGGCGTTAAAAAGGTTATATGCTTGTCTACGGATAAGGCTGCATACCCCGTAAATGCTATGGGTACTTCTAAAGCAATGATGGAAAAGGTAGTAGTAGCAAAGTCAAGAACTGTTAAGCCTGAAAAGACTACTATATGCTGTACTCGTTATGGTAACGTTATGTGTTCAAGAGGAAGCGTTATTCCATTATGGATAGAGCAGATAAAGAAGGGTGAGTCTATAACAATTACTGAGCCGTCTATGACACGTTTTATAATGAGTCTTGATGAAGCGGTGGACCTTGTTCTTTTTGCATTTGAAAATGGTGTATCAGGAGATGTTCTTGTACAGAAGGCACCTGCATGTACTATAGAAACTCTTGCAAAAGCGGTAACTGAGTTATTTAACCCTGATGCAGAGATAAAAATTATAGGTATACGTCATGGTGAAAAAATGTACGAAACACTTCTTACCAACGAAGAGTGTGCAAATGCTACCGACATGGGAGATTTTTATTGTGTGCCATGTGACAAACGTGATCTTAACTATGATAAATATTTTAAAGACGGTGATAAAGAGCGCAATCCTCTAACCGAATTTAATTCAAATAATACTGATCTGTTAAATGTAGAACAGGTAAAAGAAAAGCTTCTTACACTTTCGTACATTCGTGATGAAGTAGAAGCATGGAAGGAAAATAACAAATAATGGATGCACTAACTAAAGGTGTAATTGAGCTTGTTTGCAGTGCTGTTACAACTAAAAAAGCAGTGCTTCCTGATGACTTTGACTGGGATGCGGCAGCAGATATAGCAAAGAAACATCAGATAGCGGCACTTATGTATTATGGTGCTGTAAACAGTGGATACAAAAACGATAATCCTGCCAGACAGTTTCTTTTTATGGCGACATATGCACAGACTTCACTTAGTGAGTATCAGCTAAGTGAGATAAATAAGGTGTGTCGAGCGTTTGATGAAAACAGCATTGACTATATGCCGCTTAAGGGAGCTATACTTAAAAGAATATACCCCAAGCCTGAAATGAGGTCTATGGGTGATGCGGACATACTTATCCGCACCAGTCAGTATGATGAGGCTGCGAGGATAGTATCAGAACTTGGATATGAGTTTAAGTATGAAAGCGATCATGAATACGTGTGGAATAAGAATCTGTTTGAACTTGAACTGCATAAACGTGTGATGACTACGTACAACAAAGATTTTTATAAATATTTTGGAGACGGATGGCAGCTTGCAAAGCTAAAATCAGATGATAGTACATTATATGAAATGACTGACGAAGATTTCTTCGTATATATGTTTGTGCATTTCACAAAGCATTATCGAGTGTCAGGAATAGGTATAAAGCATCTTGTGGATTTGTGGGTTTTCAAAAATGCAAAGAAGGAACTTGACGAAAAGTATATAGTTGCCGAACTTTGTAAAATGAAACTTGGTGAGTTTTACAAAAATATACTAGATACGCTTGGTGCGTGGTTCGGCGAAGATGACTTTACCGATAAGGCGGAGTTTATCAGCGACGTTATATTTGGAAGTGGAGTGTATGGCACAAACGAAGCTGTAGCGGCATCCAGTATAATAAAAATTTCCAAAAGCACTGATGCAAGTGTTGAGGAAGCAAGACGAAACAAATGGATACATAAAATTTTTCTTCCGTATAATGGTATGAAGAAAAAATATCCGCTTTTAGAAAAATATCCGGTTTTAATGCCGGTTATGTGGTTTGTGCGTTGGGGGGACATACTTTTATTTCGACGCGATAGGATGAAAAAAAGCATTGAAACAGACAGGTTATCATCTGGGAAAAGAGTAGATGCATATCACCAGTCACTTAAATATGTTGGATTAGACTTTAATTTTAAGGAGTAATAGAAATTATGAAATTACTTATTACAGGTGCAAAGGGGTTTGTTGGACGAAATCTGGTTGAAGAACTGAAAAACATCCGCGACGGTAAGGATAAAACTTTTGGTCTTGGTACTGATATCGAGATTTGTGAGTTTGATATTGATACACCTACCGAAAAGCTTGATGAATACTGCAGGGATGCAGATTTTGTATTTCATCTTGCAGGGGTAAACAGACCTAAAGAAGAGTCGGAGTTTATGGAAGGAAACTTTGGTTTTACCTCTACACTTTTAGATACGCTAAAGAAATATAATAACAAGGCACCGATTGCTATTACTTCCTCCATTCAGGCTGCACTTGACAACCCTTACGGAAGGTCAAAAAAGGCAGGCGAGGACCTTATATTTGCTTACGGCAGAGACAATGGCGTGAAAACTCACGTTTTCCGTTTGCCTAACGTATTTGGTAAATGGTGCAGACCAAACTACAACAGTGCAGTTGCTACATTTTGCCATAATATCGCAAGAGACCTTGATATTACTGTGAACGACAGAAGCCATAATATGACACTTGTGTATGTAGACGATGTTGTTGCCGAGCTTATATACGCGCTAAAAGGCGAAGAAATGAAAGATGGTGACTACTCAAAGGTACGAGTGGAGCATAAGATTACCCTTGGTGAAATTGTAGACCTTTTGTATTCATTTAAGGCATCGAGAGAGGACAAAAGTGTTCCTGATATGTCGGATGAATTTACAAAGAAGCTTTATTCTACATATTTATCATACCTTGAGCCAGATAATTTCTCGTATAAGCTTAAGATGAACTGTGATGATAGAGGCTCGTTTACTGAAATACTTCGTACACATAACGCAGGACAGTTTAGCGTAAATATATCAAAACCAGGCATCACCAAAGGTCAGCACTGGCACCATACAAAAAACGAAAAGTTTGTGGTTGTGAAAGGTCATGGACTTATACAGCTTAGAAAAATAGGAACTGACGAAGTAGTAAACTACGAGGTTAATGGTGATGATATCACTGTAGTTGATATGATACCGGGATATACTCACAACATAATAAATCTATCAGATACCGAGGATTTGGTGACATTTATGTGGGCAAATGAGTGCTTTAATCCTGAAAAACCTGATACATTCTTTGAAGAGGTGGAAAAATGAGTAAATTAAAACTAATGACAATAGTAGGTACACGTCCTGAAATTATCCGTCTTTCAGCGGTTATAAAAGCGTGTGACAAATATTTTGACCAAATACTTGTACATACAGGACAGAACTATGATTATACACTAAATCAAGTGTTCTTTGACGACCTTGGTCTTCGTGCACCTGACCATTATTTAAACGCAGTAGGAGAGAACCTTGGTCAGACTATAGGCAATATTATTGCCAAATCGTATGAACTAATGGCAGAGGTTATGCCTGATGCACTACTTATACTTGGAGATACAAACTCTTGCCTTTCTGCTATATCTGCAAAAAGACTTCATATACCAATATTTCACATGGAAGCAGGAAACAGATGTAAGGGTGAGTGTCTTCCTGAAGCAACTAACAGAAGAATAGTTGATATCATATCCGATGTAAACCTTGCATATTCAGAGCATGCAAGAAAATATCTTCATGAGTGCGGACTACCAAAAGAACGTACTTATGTAACAGGCTCGCCAATGGCAGAGGTACTTCATTCAAATCTTGATAAGATTAAGTCAAGTGACATACTATCAAAGCTTGGTCTTGAAAAGAAAAAATATATACTTCTATCAGCACACAGAGAGGAAAATATTGACACAGAGAAGAATTTCTTCTCACTTATGAACGCGGTAAATGCACTTGCCGAAAAATACGATATGCCAATTTTATATTCGTGTCATCCACGAAGCAAGAAATATATTGAACAGCGTGGCTTTGTGTTTGATAAGAGGGTAATTCAGCATCAGCCGCTTGGATTTCACGATTATAACAACCTGCAGATGAACGCATTTGCAGTTGTGTCCGACTCAGGTACACTTCCTGAAGAAAGTAGTTTCTTCTTGTCAGTGGACAATCCATTCCCTGCAATATGCATAAGAACATCTACAGAGCGTCCTGAGGCACTGGACAGAGGTAACTTTATACTTGCGGGCATCACTACCGAGCAGGTTCTTCAGGCGGTAGATACAGCGGTTGCAATGAATGAAAATGGCGACCTTGGACTTCCTGTAAGAGACTACATAGACGAAAACGTTTCTGTTAAGGTTGTGAAAATTATACAGAGTTATACAGGTATAGTGAATAAAATGGTCTGGAGAAAAGACGTTTAATAATACAAATAACGCAGTATGGCTTATGCCATACTGCCTTTGCGTTTGTTACAATGGAACAAATATGCAAACAAAAGGATAATTATTATAGATAAAATGCATAAATGTGCATAAATATTCAAATAAAAGCTTGACTTTTGAATAAAAATACATTATTATGTAATGTATATAAATATAATGGAAAGATTTTTTCAAATTTTATTATTGAAAGGAAACGGCAAAATGGCTAAAGTATTTATTGACGGAAGTGCAGGAACAACAGGACTTAGGATATTTGACAGAATGTCTGTAAGATCTGACATAGAGCTTATAACACTTACAGAAGAGGTCAGAAAAGACCCTGCTGCGAGAAAGGAAGCTATAAATGCAGCGGACATCGTATACCTATGCTTGCCTGACGCGGCGGCTATAGAGGCGGTGTCGTTCCTTGAAAATAAAAATACAGTAATCATCGACACATCTACTGCTCACCGAACAAACGATGCGTGGTCGTATGGCTTCCCAGAGCTTAAGGGACAGAGGGAGAAAATAAAAAATGCAAACCTTATAGCAAACCCGGGTTGTCACGCAAGTGGATTTGTGGCATTAGTTCAGCCGTTAGTGGATGCGGGACTTCTTAAAAAAGATGCGTACCTTTCGTGCTTCTCGCTTACCGGTTATTCGGGTGGCGGAAAGAAGATGATAGCGGACTACGAGGCTGAAGGCAGAGATAAACTGCTTGGTGCGCCAAGACAGTATGGTTTAACGCAGAGTCACAAGCATTTGCCTGAAATGGTAAAGATATGCGGAATTGAAAACGCACCTGCATTTTGTCCGATAGTTGCAGATTTCTATAGCGGTATGGAGGTTAGCGTGCCTGTATTTAAAAAGGATTTTACAGGTAGTGTGAGTGACATAATTGATTTGTATAAAAATACATATACGGGCAAGATTATTCATTTTGATGAAAATGCTGACGAAGGCGGTTTTTTATCGGCTTCCGCATTTTCAGGTCGTGATGATATGCAGATATCAGTTGCAGGAAATGATGAAAGAATAATACTTACATCGCGCTTTGACAACCTTGGTAAAGGTGCATCGGGTGCAGCTATACAGAATATGAACATTGTACTTGGAATTGACGAGTGTGCAGGACTTGTAGTTGAATAATATTGGATAACGGAGGATTAAATATGAATTACATACAAGGCGGCGTGTGTGCCGCAAAAGGATTTAAGGCAAACGGAGTGCATTGCGGTATAAGAAAAAACCGCACAAAAAAGGACCTTGCACTTATATACAGTGAAACTAAGGCAACTGCTGCGGCGGTATACACTACGAACCTTGTGAAAGGTGCACCGCTTACAGTTACTAAAAATCACATTTCCGACGGCTACGCACAGGCGGTTATCTGTAATAGCGGAAACGCAAACACCTGTAACGCAAACGGCATTGAGATAGCCGAAAAAATGAGTGAACTTTTGGCGGATAAGCTAGGCATAGATGCAAGCGACGTTGTGGTAGCATCTACGGGCGTTATCGGTCAGCCACTTGATATCACACCTATCAAAGATGGCATTGCACCACTTGTAGAAGGATTGTCAGAAAACGGCGGTGAGAATGCGGCAGAAGGTATAATGACTACCGACACTGTCAAAAAAGAGGTTGCAGTAGAGTTTGAGATTGGTGGCAAGGTGTGTAAAATGGGTGGTATCGCAAAGGGTAGCGGTATGAT
>JAZQHR010000060.1:0-19376 GCA_045540695.1 Clostridia bacterium
CCGCAACCTATACAGGCGTGTTTGACGAAATAAGAGCGCTTTTTGCATCCACCAAAGACGCCAAAGCTAAGGGATATACTGCCGGCAGATTCTCGTTTAACGTTAAGGGTGGCCGATGTGAAGCGTGCCAGGGTGACGGTATTATTAAAATAGAAATGCATTTCTTGCCCGATATTTATGTGCCTTGCGAGGTTTGTAACGGTGCTAGGTATAATAAAGAAACTCTAAATGTTAAATATAAAGATAAAAACATTTACGACGTTTTAAATATGACTATAGAAGAAGCAATGTATTTCTTTGAAAGCATTCCTAAAATTCACCGAAAATTTAAAACTCTTTATGAGGTGGGCCTAGGTTATGTTAAGGTAGGTCAACCTGCCACAACACTCTCTGGCGGTGAGGCACAGCGTGTAAAGCTTGCCACCGAGCTTTCTAAAAGGCCAACTGGTAGAACGATATATATTTTAGATGAGCCCACAACCGGACTCCATTCTGCCGATGTTCACAGACTTATAGAAGTATTGAACCGCCTTGTAGACACAGGCAATACCGTACTTGTAATAGAACATAATCTAGACGTTATAAAAACTGCCGATTATGTTATAGATTTAGGCCCAGAGGGTGGAAACCGAGGCGGTGAAATTGTAGCCCAAGGTACACCGGAAGAGGTAGTACAGTGCAAAGAGTCTTACACTGGCAAATTCTTAAAGCCACTACTGGAAAAATAAACACAAAAAAAGGAACGCATATGCGTTCCTTTTTATTTTAATTAAATTATGATAAGAAGTAAATCTCAACGTTTCTTCTACCAAACTGATATGCCGACGAAGAAGAGGGGAAGAATAAGTCTACGTTTGTAGGACGATTCTTTATAAATCCGCCTGTATCTGCAGCAACTGCATAACCGTAAATGTATTTGCCGTCGGTAGAGCGTATGAACATTTTTGTTCCATAAGGAATAATGTTAGGGTTAACTGCAATGTAACCGGGTTTAGCGGTAACGCCTGTAGCGGTCGAAACGCCGTCTTCGGGTGAATATGCTGTAGCCTGTACAACCTTTTTGCTTTTATAGTTAACCGGAATTCCGTTTTCATCAAGCTGAATTTCAAACGGAGGCTTTAAAGTAGAAATTGTTTTGGTAGAGCTGTAAGAGTTGGTTTTAACCTCTTTTGTGCCTACGGTTATAACCTTATCTACCTTTTCAACAACTATTTCTTCCGATAATACTTCGCTGTCAAGTAAAACACCGTTTTCATATCTCTTAACAAGAGTCACTTGCTTAGAGCCTTCTTGACCCTTTGTGGTAACCTTTGTTGTAGATTTGGGGTATTTGTCGGAATAAACTGTTTTAGACTCGTAAGGAATGGTCTTTGTAACAGTTTCAGTAACATATTCAACATCTATAATGTCAATACATTCTGATTTGCTTAAAACAGCATCTAACTCTAAATTTACAAGATCATCTTCACCAACACTAAAACCTGCTAGTGTTATAGCATCGTTAACTGTACCACCAGTAACGTTTATTTCTTTAGTTTCTTTACCAAAGGTTACTGTAACAGGGAAAGAACGAACTACGCTTAAATTTATTAATCTGCCGTTTTGGTCTGCAACTATTTGGTCAGTGTCTGAATACTCAACACCAAGCTGTTCTAAAATAACATCAGAACTTGTTTGCAAACTGTAAAAAGTGTTTGTGTTACCGTCAAAACTAACAGTTATTTTATTTACACTAAAACCTATGACCGCAACCACTGCAACTGTAAGGAAGGCAAGTACCGCAATGCATACGTTTTGTACGCTGGCGTGTTTTAAAAGCTTTTCCTTAAAGCTTTCTGTAATCTTAATCATTGAATTCTCCTTTTCCGTTATTGGGCAAAGTAAAGAAATGTACGGAAAAACACATTCTGCCCACTAAAAAATATACACACTTTTTGCGTGTATTATGCATTATATTCAACCGAATGTAAAATGTCAAGCCAAAAACAGCCCTCGTTTTTGTGCATTATGCACAACAAAAACTGTAAAAACTAAAAGTTACAAATTTGTAACATATTGAAATTTGTCGAATTATGGTAATTTATGGTAGTTATTTTGTCGAATTTCACGAATTTGGTATATAAATGTTTATAAAACGCTCTTATCGGCTTGCTGTGAGGCTTATATATGCGGTTTTTGCTTTACAAATAATTGCTAGTATGATATATTAAACATAGTGAATCTTTAATTTGGCACAGTGATGTCGACAAGGTTTTTATATTTAGGTATATATAATATATAATACATATTACCTATAGTATTTGTGGCCTTGCATTTTGTGCAAGGCTTTTTTAGGAGGAGTTCGAAGTTGACCTTTAAAGCTCTTATTATGGATAAAGATGCACTTATGCGTGCTCTAAAAAGAATATCACACGAGATATTAGAGAAAAACGGCGGAAGCGAGAACTTATGTATTGTAGGTATAAAGAGCAGAGGAGTACCGCTCGCGAAAATTATAGCAGCAAACATAAAAGAAATAGAGGGCGTAGAACTTGATGTTGGCAGTCTTGATATTACAATGCATCGCGATGACAGAAAACACGACTCCCAAAATGCTATAGTTAACAGCTCTAATATACCTTTTAGTATTGCGGGCAAAAAGGTAATAATGGTTGACGATGTTCTTTATACCGGCAGAACTGCTCGTGCCGCTATGGAGGCACTAATAACCTTAGGCAGACCGTCTGCTATACAATTTGCGGTTTTAATAGACAGAGGCCACCGAGAATTGCCAATTAGAGGTGACTATGTGGGTAAAAATATTCCAACATCACTTTCAGAAGAGGTTTTAGTTAAGGTGCCCGAGTTTGATAACGAAACGTCGGTTTGTTTATACTCAAAGTAGGTGTAAAATGAATAAAAAGGTATTTGTGGGCATGAGCGGTGGTGTAGATAGTGCCGTTACTGCCTTACTGTTAAAAAATAGTGGATACACCGTTACGGGTGTAACATTAAAGGTACACAACAAACAAGTGCAGGGTGCCACAGGTGCTGTGTGCGGTTCTGAACAAGAGGCAAAAGATGCCGCAAGCGTTTGCGAGTTTTTAAAATTAGAACACAAACTTTTAGATTATGGCAAAGAGTTTGAACAAAACGTGGTTGAGCATTTTGTAAACTCTTATTTAAATGGATACACTCCAAATCCATGTATAGAGTGTAATAGAAAAATTAAATTTGCAAAGCTTTACGAAAACGCGCTTTTAAACGGTGCCGATTATATAGCAACAGGTCATTATGCAAATGTTTGTTATGATAAAGGCTCTGGTAGATTTTTACTTCAGCGCGCTAAAGATGTATCAAAAGATCAAACCTATGTGCTTTATGGTTTATCTCAAGATATTTTAAGTCGCACAATATTTCCTCTTGGCGACTTAACAAAACTAAAAGTGCGCCAAATAGCAAATGATAATAATCTTATTAGCGCAAATAAGCCCGACAGTCAAGATATATGCTTTGTGCCTGACGGTGAATATGCCTTATTTATAGAGAACTATACAAACCAAAAATCTAAACCCGGCAATTTTGTAGATATAAACGGTCTTGTTTTGGGTAAGCACAACGGAATTGTACGTTATACGGTAGGTCAGCGCAAAGGTTTGGGTATAGCTTTGGGTAAGCCAATGTTTGTAAAACAAAAAGATGCCGCTACCAACACAGTTGTACTAGCAAATAACGACGAGCTTTTTACAAAACGTATTTTTGTAGACAACATAAATTATATTCCGTTTAAAAATATAAATAGTCCTATTAATGTAACGGCAAAGCTCAGATATTCTGCAAAAGACACACCTGCGCGTTTAATTCCATTGTCAGAGAGTAGCGCTATGTTAGAATTTAACGAGCCACAACGTGCTGCAACACAGGGTCAACATGCAGTTTTTTACGATGCCGAAACAGTTGTAGGCGGCGGCATTATTATAAATGCAGAGTAAAGGATAAGTTATTATGGAAAAATATATTGAGCAAACTATAAAAGCACTAGAAAAAAACAATATGCAAGCGGTATATGTTGATAAAAAAAGTGATATATTAAATGCCGTAAAAGAGTTTTTGCCAAAAGGCTCTACTGTTGCGGTCGGCGGCTCGGTTACTCTTGATGAATGCGGCGTTATAGATTTACTAAGAAACGGTGACTATGTTTTTTACGACCGCTATGCACCGGGGTTAACCGCAGAACAAACCAACGATATTTTTGAAAAATCGCTCAGCGCCGATGCGTTTTTAATGTCTAGTAACGCCATTACCAAAAACGGCGAGCTTTACAATGTTGACGGAAGGTCTAACAGGGTGGCTCCGTTGGTATTTGGCCCTAAAAGTGTTATAGTGGTAGCGGGTAAAAATAAAATTGTCGAAAATATTGATGATGCAGTTTTAAGGGTAAAAACCATAGCGGCTCCGCTTAATGCAAAACGTCTCAACTGCAACACATACTGTGCAAAGTTCGGCAAATGCGTATCGTTAAACGATCCAAACTCCGAAATGTCTTCGGGCTGCGGCTCAGATGCAAGAATTTGCTGTAACTATGTTATCACGGCAAAACAACGCACAAAAAATAGAATAAAGGTAATAATCTGCGGGGAAGATGTAGGTTATTAAAAAAATCAGAGCGGCATATCTATTCTTTAAAGGGAGGTATGCCGCTTGAAAAATTTTATATGTATTGCGGTTTGTGTTGCTTTGGTTATTTGTGGTGGTACTTATGCTTTAGCGCAAACAAAGACTACCATTTCTACAGAGTATTATTACGAAGGATATTTAGACCCGTTAGAACAAATAGAGCCTATAAATGCCGATGTTTATACTGCACTCGATATTAATGCAAAATCGGTTATTTTAATGGAACCTCACACAAAAAAGATTTTGTATGAAAACAATTGTGACGAAAAATTAGCACCGGCATCAATAACCAAAATTATGTCGCTTTTGCTTATAATGGAGGCTATAGATGAGGGTAAATTAACCCTAGAAACCTTAGTTACTACAAGTGAACACGCAGCATCTATGGGCGGCTCACAAATATGGTTAGAGCCCGGAGAAACCATGAGCGTTCATGATCTTTTAAAAGCGTCGGTTATTGCCTCTGCTAACGATGCTACTACCGCTCTTGCTGAAGCAGTAGCCGGCAGTGAAGAGGGCTTTGTTGCTTTGATGAATGAGCGTGCTGCAAGTCTTGGAATGAGTAATACGCATTTTAAAAACTGTAGCGGTCTAGATGCCGAGAATCATTTAACCACAGCGCATGATGTTGCTATTATGTCTAGCGAACTAATAAAACATGACCTTATAAAAGAATATTCAACCGTCTGGATGGACTCGTTAAGAGACGGCAAGAGCGAGCTTGTTAACACAAATAAATTAGTAAGATTTTATGAGGGCGCCACGGGACTCAAAACAGGTACTACTTCTACTGCGGGGCATTGCCTTGCGGCAACGGCCGAGCGCGACGGATTAGAACTTGTTGCGGTAGTTATGGGTGCGCCAACTACTAATGACAGATTTAACGGCGCTAGAAAGCTTTTGGATTTTGGTTTTGCAAACTGGTCGTTTATAGAGCTTGAGCCTAATTTAACCGAAATAACTGTACCTAAAGTTGAAAAAAGTGTAGGAACACCTTTAATTCTTACTGCCGAGCCACTTAGCTTGCTTTTAAAAAAGGGAACTGCCGACAAAATACAACAATCTGTTGAATTACCCGAAACCATAATGGCTCCAATTAAAGAGGGTCAGGTCTTAGGATATTTACATTTAACACTTAATAATGAGCCTATAGGGGTTATAGAACTAAAAGCCGCACAAGATATACAAAAAATGAATTTTTTTGTCGCAATACGCTGGCTAATTGGTCAGTTAATGTGCCTTTAAATAGTTATAATAAAAAAATATTTAAAATAGGTAAAAATACAGTTGAAAAAACTACAGTTTTATTGTAAAATAATTACAAGGACAGTATCTTGGAGGAATTTTAATGTCGGTTAGGTTTGACGAAAAGTTTGCAAAACCTTTCTTGCGTGAGAATGACCTAGAAGGTTTAAAAGCGCAAGTTAAGGTTGCACATGAACAATTAAACAGTAAAACAGGTCTTGGTAATGACTTTTTAGGTTGGCTAGACCTTCCAATAAATTATGATAAACAAGAGTTCGCAAGAATCAAAAAAGCAGCTGAAAAAATTATAAGTGATACCGATGTTTTAATTGTTATTGGTATTGGCGGTTCTTACCTTGGTGCAAGGGCTGCAATAGAGTTTTTAAAATCTCCTTACTATAACAATCTTAATAAAAAAACACCCGATATTTACTTTGCGGGCAATAGCATTTCTGGCAGTGCATTAAGCGATGTTTTAGCTCTTTGTGAGGGTAAAAGAGTATCGGTTAACATTATATCTAAATCTGGCACTACAACAGAGCCTGCAGTTGCATTTAGAGTATTTAGAAAATATTTAGAAGAAAAATACGGCGAGCAAGAAGCCGCAAAGCGCATTTACTGCACTACCGACAAAGCAAGAGGCACATTAAAGCAGTTGGCCGATTCTAAGGGCTATGAGTGCTTTGTTATTCCTGACGATGTAGGCGGAAGATTTTCAGTTCTTACTCCTGTTGGACTTCTTCCAATCGCTGCAGCAGGTATTGATATCGATGCTATGATGCAGGGTGCTTACGATGCTATGAAAGAATACGAAAAAGATTTTGACGATAATGATTGTTATAAATACGCCGCTGTTAGAAATATACTTAACAGAAAAGGTAAAACTATTGAAATGATGGTTAATTACGAGCCTTGCCTTCAGTACTTCTCTGAGTGGTGGAAACAGCTATACGGCGAGAGCGAAGGTAAAGATCTTAAGGGACTTTTCCCTGCATCTGTAAACTTCTCTACAGACCTTCACTCTATGGGGCAGTTTATTCAGGACGGTACAAGACTTATGTTTGAAACTGTTCTTAATGTTGAAGCTCCAAAGAGCGACGTTGTAATAGAGGAAGAAGAGGGCGATATCGATGGACTTAACTTCCTTAAAGGAAAAACAGTTGATTTTGTAAATAAAAAAGCGTACCTTGGTACTATGCTTGCTCATACAGACGGTAATGTTCCAAACCTTGTTATAAACATTCCTGAAATAAGCCCATATTACTTTGGTAACCTTGTGTACTTCTTTGAAAAAGCTTGTGCAGTAAGCGGTTACACTCTTGGTGTTAATCCATTTGACCAGCCTGGCGTTGAATCATATAAGAAAAATATGTTTGCCCTTCTTGGTAAAAAGGGCTATGAAGCTGAAAAAGAATCACTTGAAAAAAGATTATAATTTATTAAAACGATGCATGAAAATGCATCGTTTTTTTGTTATGTTACAATATTATGTCGAATTAATATTTTGCAAAGGAATTTTTTTGCCTTTGCAGTATTATATATTTTATATAAATAATTGGAGGCATTTTAAATGAAAGTTATCGCTTTAAACGGAAGTCACAATAAAGATGGAAACACTGCTTTTATGCTTAAAACTGTACTTTCTGAGTGTGAAAAAAATGGAATTGAAACAGAACTTATAAACGTTCACGACGCAGTAAGCTCTGCAAAAATCCCATTTTGCGTAAGTTGTTCATCACCATGTAATAAAAGCTGTTATAAAGATACACTTTTAGATGAAACTTTTGAAAAGCTAAAAGAATGTGATGCCATTGTATTTGGAAGTCCTGTATACTTTGGTTCAATGTCTGGACAGATGAAATGCTTCTTCGACAAAACACGAAATGTACGAGCAAATAGATATTTTCACGGCAAAATTGGTGGTGTAGTCACTGTTGGCGCATCGGAATATGGCGGACAGGAAACTACGGCAAGAGCTATTCAGGATGCAATGCTTGTTGATGGAATGACTATAGTTGGAAATGCATCTGTAGAATATGGCGCAGGTCATATTGGAGTGTGCGGTAGAAAAGATGTGCGTGAAAATGAAACTGCAATTATGAAAGCTAAAGGACTTGGTGCTAGAATAACCGAAGAGCTTCTTAAGTAATATATTACCTTTTATACAAGGAGAACACTATGACAATACGAGAAATGTATGAATTGACAGAAGAACAGTCTTTATCTGCTAACGCCTGCTTGTCTAAAAATACCAAGGGTAGGGTGCGAAATGAAGAAAAATGCCCTATAAGAACGGATTTTGCACGTGATAAGGACAGAATAATACATTCAAAGTCGTTTAGAAGATTAAAACATAAAACACAGGTTTTTATATCACCTGATAATGACCATTTCAGAACTCGTCTTACACATACACTTGAAGTGTCGCAGATTGCCAGAACAATTGCAAGAGCACTTAAGCTTAACGAAGATTTGACTGAAGCTATTTGTATGGGTCACGACCTTGGTCATACTCCGTTTGGGCATATTGGTGAAACTATGCTAAACAACCTTTCGCCAAATGGGTTTAAACATTATAAGCAAAGCTTAAGAGTAGTTGATTGTATAGAAAAAGATGGAAATGGTCTTAATCTTACCTATGAGGTACGTGACGGCATTGTAAATCATACCGGAGAACACATACCGCAAACGTATGAAGGCATTATAGTAAAATATGCCGATAAGTTTGCATATCTTAATCATGATATTGATGATGCTATAAGGGCAAAAATGCTTAGAATAGAGGATATTCCACAAAAATTTTTAAATGGCTTTGGCAGAACTCATTCTGAAAGAATAAATACGCTTATAAGCGACATAATAACACAAACAGAAAAAAACAGCGTGGTATGTATGGCTAAAGAAATGGAAGAGGATATGTATTCGCTAAAAAAATTTATGTTTGATAATGTATATGTGAAATTTCATGCACAAAATGAACGAGTTATGATGGTTATAGAAAAGATATACAATTATGTAAAAAAATATCCGGATAAGCTTCCTGAAGATTATAAAAATCTTTTGAATAAGGCTGATATAGATACTGTTGCGTGTGATTATATTGCAAGTATGTCTGATGGATATATTATAAAAATGTATAACGAACTTTTTATGCCACATTTTTGGTCATCTATTTAAAAATTATGAAAAAAGAAGGAATTTAAAAAAAGATGTCGAATTAAATTTTGTGTTGACAAATTGCAAATTTTGTTCTATAAACTATAGCATATTTAGCTTGTGAAAGGAAGAATACGAATGCCTCGTTTTCCTGAGTATATAATACAGGAAGTATTAGAAAAAAATAATATTGTGGATGTCGTATCTCCTTATGTAAAGCTTAAAAAAAGCGGCAGTTCATATATAGGACTATGTCCGTTTCATAGTGAAAAAACGCCATCATTTTCTGTTTCGGAACAGAAAAACATTTATCACTGTTTTGGATGCGGTGAGGGTGGTACTGCTATAAATTTTATTATGAAAATGGAAAATGTTTCTTTTGTTGAGGCGCTTGAAAATCTTGCCGAACGAGCAAATGTAGTACTTCCAAAAGCAAATAATTTTGATTTTGAAAAAAATCAAGCTATAAAAGATACTAAAGAAACAATTTATAAAATGAATGAGGATGCTGCAAAGTTTTTTTATGAGCAGCTTAAAACTTCAGAAGGTATTGTGGCAATAGACTACATAAAGAAAAGAGAACTTAATAAAAACTGTGTCCGAAATTATTGGATAGGTTATGCTCCTAATTCGTGGGACAAACTTTTTGAACATTTGAAAGGTCTTGGATATATAGAAAGTGATATATTAAAAGCGGGACTTATTTCTCAAAATGATTCAAATAAGTTTTATGATAAGTTTAGAAACAGACTTATGTTTCCTATATTTAACATAAATAACCGAATAATCGGATTTGGTGGACGAGTGCTAGATGACAGCAAACCAAAATATTTAAATTCACCAGAAACGCTAGTGTTTAATAAAAGCAAAAACCTTTTTTCACTAAATATTGCAAAAGCATCTAAGAAAAGTGAAGTAATACTAGTGGAAGGCTATATGGATGTTATAGCCTTGGCTAAATCGGGATTTACAAATTCTGTTGCAACACTTGGTACCGCTCTTACATCTGATCAGGCAAGAATACTTAAAAAATATTTTAAAGAAGTAATTCTTTGTTATGACAGTGATGAAGCTGGTCAAAATGCAATTAAACGTGCTATAACAGTTCTTCGTGAATTTGATATTAAAATTTCCGTAATATCTTTAGGCGACAAAAAGGACCCAGACGAATATATAAAAGCTTATGGTAAAGATAGATTTGCTGAGGTGCTTAGCAGAAGAAAAGCCGATATAGTGTATTTAATGGACATTTATGGGGAAAAATACGATTTATCGGTTGGTAATGATAAGGTTGAATATGTTTCTGATATGATGGAATATTTAAATCTTATAACAAACAGCGTTGAGCTTGATGTGTATGTGAATATGCTTAGTAAGCAAACAGGTGTAACCACTCAGGCGTTATATATGCAGCTAAATAAAGAATCTGTTACATTGCAGAAACGAAATGTTAGTAGTGTTGATGTGGGAAGTGTTAGAAAAACTGCCGGGAATAGCAAGTTTAAGACTACTCAGCAAATGCTTTTGAGTGTTCTTATATACAATAAAGAAACATATTTTGCAAAAAAAGAACAACTGACAGACGATATGTTTGATGGTGTATGCCTTAAGGTATACGACAAAATGAAATATTTACATGAAAACGATAAATCATTGGATATAAACAGTTTTTTGTCTGAATTTAATGAAGACGAGGTTTCAGAAGTTACAAAGATTCTTAGCCTGGAAAGTGATTATGATGATACAGACAAAGCTGCAAATGATTTTTTAAAAATTATACAAGATGAAAAAAAGAAAGTATCCATTATTGATACACTTAACAAAGGTGATGTATCTGAATTAAACAGACTTTTGAAAAATCAGTAAAGATACTAAGGAAGGAGAAAATATATGAGTGAGAAAGTCGAGGCAGTGAGTTCTGCTGAAGCTAAAAAAGCTATAATAAAAGATTTGATAGCGCTCGGTAAAAAGAAAGGCGTGCTATCATACAAAGAAATCATAGATGCTCTTTCTGAGGTAGATCTTGATGCTAAACAAATAGATAAAGTATACGAAACTCTTGAGAGCGTCGGAGTAGAGCTTGTAGAAGATTTGGATAGAGAGCTTGCCGAGATTCAGACGAACGAGGAAGAGATAGATTTATCCATTCCAGAGGGAGTAGGATTAGATGACCCTGTAAGAATTTATCTTAAGGAAATAGGTAAGGTTGCACTATTGTCAGTGGATGAAGAAATAGAACTGGCTACCAGAATGCAAAATGGTGATGAGAAGGCAAAAAAACGACTTGCTGAAGCTAACCTTCGACTTGTTGTAAGTATTGCCAAAAGATACGTTGGAAGGGGAATGCTTTTCCTTGATCTTATTCAGGAAGGTAACCTTGGTCTTATTAAAGCTGTTGAAAAGTTTGATTATACTAAAGGATATAAGTTTAGTACGTATGCTACATGGTGGATAAGACAGGCTATTACCAGAGCAATTGCCGATCAGGCAAGAACTATCAGAATACCTGTTCACATGGTTGAAACAATAAATAAGCTTATCAGGGTATCAAGACAACTGTTGCAGGAATATGGAAGAGAGCCTCATGTAGATGAAATTGCTAAAGAAATGAACATGAGCGAAGACAGAGTTAGAGAGATTATGAAAATCGCTCAGGAACCTGTTTCTCTTGAAACACCTATAGGTGAAGAGGAAGACAGCATACTTGGAGATTTTATACCTGATAATGATGCACCTGCACCATCGGAAATGGCAGCATTTATGCTGTTGAAGGAACAGCTTGCTGATGTATTAGATACGCTTACCGACAGAGAAAAGAAAGTTTTAAGATTAAGATTTGGACTTGATGACGGTAGAGCCAGAACACTTGAAGAGGTTGGTAAAGAATTTAACGTTACCAGAGAAAGAATAAGACAGATTGAAGCAAAGGCTCTAAGAAAACTACGACATCCAAGCAGAAGTAAAAAACTTAAAGACTTTTTAGACTAATCATATAAAATTAATCGCTGACTTGGTTTAAGTCGAGGATGTGCTCCTTGCCTAAATGTAACTTAGAGTCAGCGATTTTTGTAAATTGAGGAATGATAGATGTATAAATATATTAAGGCGGTTATTTTGATTGTGTTGCTTGTGTTGGCATGCATTATTGGAAATAAGCTGTTAAATGAAAATATGGTTACGCAATACACAGCGCAAAACGAAGTAGATATTTATGCTAATCCTGATGCGATAAATATCAACACTGCAGATGCAATAAAGCTTGACGAAATTAAGCATGTAGGAGAAACTATTGCTGGTAAAATAATCGAGTATAGAAATGAATTTGGTGAATTTAGAAACATTGAGCAAATAAAGAATGTCGATGGAATAGGCGATAAAACGTATGAAGATATTAAAAATTATATTACTGTTGAACGGGAGGAATAAATATGAGAATTCTTATTGTAGATGATGAAAAACTATTGGTAAAGGGAATAAAATTTAATTTTGAACAAGAAGGATATGTAGTAGAAACAGCATACGATGGTGCGGAAGCCCTAAAGCTTGCAAAGGATAAAAAGCTAGACCTTATTATCCTTGACTGGATGCTTCCTGAAATCGATGGTCTAACTGTTTGTCAGAAGGTAAGGGAATTTTCAAATGTGCCGATTATTATGCTTACTGCTAAAACCGACGATATGGATAAGATATTAGGCCTTGAGTATGGTGCAGATGACTATCTTACCAAGCCGTTTAATATTCTAGAACTTAAAGCCAGAGTTAAAGCTATCATGAGAAGAGCTTCCGTTCCTGAAAATGGCGGTGATAAATCAAAACTTACATTTGGAAATATTACACTTGATTATAATCAAAGAAAAATAACAATAGATGATAAATCTATCGATTTAACATCTAAAGAATTTGATCTAATGGACTTGTTTTTATGCAATCAGGGAAAGGTGTACAGCCGTGAAAATCTATTGGATATGGTATGGGGATACGATTATTCCGGTGATGCGAGAACGGTTGACGTTCATATAAGAAGACTTCGCGAAAAGATTGAACCTAATTCCGCGGAACCTATTTATATTATTACAAAATGGGGAGCTGGTTACTATTTTAAAGAAATTAATTAAATTATTCGATAAGATAACAGTAAAGCTTGTGCTAAGTTATTTTCTTATAATGTTTCTCACACTTATGACTTTTGGATATTATATGTCAAATTCGCTGACAGATTATCTTCACATGAACGACAAAATCGACATATCTACTGTATCAAACGTTATATCAAATTTTGCCGGTAGTTATCTAAGTGAAGATAATAAAAGTGTAGACGAAAGTTTTACTGATTTTTTAAAAACGTTTAATTTAAATGCTGATTTTCGAGTAATGATTACAAATAAAGATGCTGTTGTAATATATGATTCGTTTGACGATAGAGCTGTAATAGGCAAGACGCAGGTTAAACAGAGCGTTATTACTGCACTTTCCGGAACAGAAGGATTTGAACAGATAGAATCTAAAAAGGATAAAACTACTACATTGGATATTTCTACTCCAATAAAAGTTTCTGAGCATATCGTTGGTGCAGTAAATATTACATATACATCAAATAAAGTTAATACATTTATGAAGTCAGTGTCTGGCGATATAATTGCTTTGTCGATTGTAGTTTGCATTTTAATTGGATTAATAATATTTATTATAACAAATATTATATCTAAAAAGCTTATAAGCATCACCAGACAGATTACTGAAATGAGTGATGGTATACTTGATGAGCGAATTGAGGTTCGCGGCGAGGATGAGGTATCGCAGCTTGGACGTGCTTTTAATACAATGAGTGATAAGCTAGAACAGTTAGAAAATAAAAGATTACAGTTCGTTTCAAATGCATCTCATGAACTTAAAACACCGCTAAGTTCTATTAAACTTATTGCTGATTCGATTATTCAAACTCATGATATTGAAATGAATCAAGTCAGAGAGTTTCTTGGTGATATGAATAATGAGGTTGACAGACTAAGCAGGATAATAGACAAACTTCTTATTCTTACTAAAATGGATGCTGAGGAAGATACTATTCAAACAAAATTCGATGTATGCAACCTTACAGAAATGGTTACTGAAATATGCAAAAATCTTTGGCCAATCGCTGTTAAAAGAGATATTACACTTCTAAGCAATATTTGTGAAGGGACTTTGGTACTTGCAGATGCAGACAGGCTTTGGCAAGGTATATATAACATTGTTGATAATGCTATAAAATACACCAAAGAATATGGTACTGTAAAAGTTACTATGACTAAGTCAAATTCAAACGCCATTATAAGTGTAGAAGATAATGGTATTGGTATGTCTGAAGGTGAGCTTGATAAGATTTTTGACAGATTTTATCGTGTGGACAAAGCAAGGTCAAGGGAAACAGGTGGTACAGGTCTTGGACTTTCAATTGCGCTTGCGTCAATTAACATTCACGGCGGAAGTATAAATGTAACCAGCGAACCTAATATGGGAAGTAAATTTGAAATAGTATTGCCTTTGTCAGCAAATTAACAAATTTGTAATACAAATTAACTTGTTTGTAACTTAAACGTGGTATGATAAATATATAAAAGTTTAAGGAGGGTGTGTTATGAAAAAAATATTTTTGATTTTTTTGATAATTGCATTTTCGCTATTTGTATTTCAAGCATGTGGTTATGATAAAATAAATATAAGTGAAAAATATAATTTGTATTTCGCAAACAGTAATTTAAATGCTTTAGCTATAGAATCACGAGCATTAAACATCAATGACGATGATGTGGATGATATCGCTGAATTTATTGTTAAGGAGCTTTTAAAGGGACCGTCGGATACATCATTAAAGGCGGTAATACCTGAGGGAACAAAGCTTAAAGATATTGATGTAGAAGATGGAATAGCATTGCTTGACTTTTCTAATGAATACTACGAAAATGATGCAGCTACAGAGCTTTTAGCACGTTTCTCATTGGTAAATACCTTGTGTGAACTAAATGGAATTGCCAAGATTAAAATATTTGTAAATGGCGTTGAGCTCATCAATTCAACCGGTAGTCCTGTTGGTGCTATTGGTAAAAGTGATATTGCAGATGATTCATCTACTGATAACACAAAGTCGGTTAAGCTTTATTTTTCAAATAAAGATGCTACAAGCTTAGTTCTTGAAAAAAGAAGTATAGCGCTTATTGATAATAATATTGAGAAGTCTATTGTGGCAGAGCTTATTAAAGGTCCTGTAAATCCTGAATTAAATCCTACAATTCCCGAGGGTACAAATATTTTGTCAGTAGAAACCAAAGAGGGAATTTGCTTTGTAAATCTATCAAAGAGCTTTATTGAAAAGCACAGTGGCGGAAGCTCCGGTGAGATAATGACAATATATTCTATTGTAAATTCACTTACAGAACTTGAAGAGGTTAATAAAGTGCAATTTCTTATAGAAGGTCAAAAGGTTGACGTTTTTAAACATATGTTGTTTAATGAGCCATTTGACCGTGATGAAAGCTGTATATCTAAATAAAATTTTAAGGGCGATTTGGTTGTCAGCTAAATCGCTTTTTTGCTAAGTAAATACTATTTAAACTATTAAAATTTTTGTGGCAAATAAAAGAATTTTATGTTAAAATAAAATTGATGTCTGTTTTTTGTGATATTAAATTATTGAAAATACAAAATTTTAAGTGGAGAAATGTATGATTATATTGGGTATTGACCCCGGATTTGCTATTGTTGGTGTAGGGGTTGTAGAGTATGTTGGAAACAAATTTAAAGTGCTTGATTACCTGGCTATAACAACTAAAGCCGGAATGGATACCAACGCACGACTTAAGAGTATATATGATGATTTGTGTGTTGTTATAAATAAGTATAAGCCTGACCATATGGCAATAGAGGAGTTGTTTTTCAATAATAACCAAAAAACAGCAATTACTGTTGCAGAGGCAAGGGGTGTACTGATTTTGGCTGGTATTAACAATAATGTTGAAATTAGTGAATATACACCATTGCAGGTTAAACAAGCTGTTGTAGGATATGGAAGAGCAGAGAAAAAACAAGTTCAGCAAATGACGAAAATGATACTCAATCTTGAAGCTGTTCCAAAACCTGACGATGTTGCGGATGCACTTGCTATTGCTATTTGTCATGCTCATTCGTACAGGCTGAATAATAGACTTGGAGGGTTTTAAAAATGTTTAATCATATTAGAGGAAAGCTTACCGATAAAGGAAATGATTATGTTGTAATAGACGTAAATGGCATAGGGTTTAAGATTTTCACATCGTTAAATTCTATAAATGAAGCTGGTAGACTTGGAATGAGTGATGATGTTACGTTTTACACTCATTTGTATATAAAAGAGGGTATTATGGATTTGTACGGATTTAGTACAAAGGAAGAGCTTGCCATGTTTACAATGCTTATATCTGTATCAGGTGTAGGTGCTAAAGGAGCGATAGCGATTCTTTCTGTCAATACACCATCTAAAATTGCGGTTAGCATTGTTACAGGCGATGTTAAGGCTATAACAAAGGCCCAGGGAATAGGTCCGAAAATAGCTCAAAGGGTCGTTTTGGAACTTAAAGATAAGGTTGGAAACGATTTCCTAACATCGGGCGTTGAAATAGAAGAGGTTGATGTTTATAACGATGACAGTAACGCAAAAGCCGAAGCAATAAGTGCGTTGGTCGTTCTTGGGTATTCAGCAAATGAGTCGAAAAAAGCAGTATCAAAAGTGGATGCTTCTATCAATGATGTTGAGGAAATAATAAAAGCTTCACTTAAAAATTTAATGTAGGAGGTGTGATTAGGTGGATTTTGAAGAAAGAATTGTAACAGGTGAACTTATAGGCGAAGATGTTGACCTTGAAACAGGCCTAAGACCAAGAGCACTTGATGAATATGTTGGTCAGGAAAAAATCAAAGAAAATCTAAAAATATATATTCAAGCGGCTAAAAACAGAAAGGAAGCACTTGATCACGTATTATTATATGGACCTCCGGGACTTGGTAAGACCACATTGGCAAATATTATAGCCAATGAAATGGGTGTTAATATAAGAATTACATCAGGTCCTGCTATTGAAAAACCGGGAGATTTGGCGGCGATTCTTACCAATTTATCCGAACACGATGTGCTTTTTATTGATGAAATACATAGACTAAGCCATAGTGTGGAGGAAGTGTTATATCCTGCTATGGAGGATTTTGCACTTGATATAATTATCGGCAAAGGTCCAAGTGCACGTTCTATCAGACTTGACCTGCCTAAATTTACTTTAGTTGGTGCTACGACAAAAGCAGGAAATATGACATCACCACTTCGTGACAGATTTGGTGTGATGTCACGTCTTGAATTTTATACAAACGAAGAACTTTTGAATATTATAAAGCGTTCTGCATCAATACTTGGTGTTGATATTGATGAACATGGTGCATTAGAAATAGCTTCTCGTTCGAGAGGAACTCCGCGTATTGCAAATAGACTTCTTCGCAGAGTAAGAGATTTTGCACAGGTAATGGGCGATGGTAATATTACACGTGATATTGCTGATTTAGCACTTAATAGAATAGAAATAGACAAAAAAGGTCTTGATGCAATTGACAGAAAAATGATGCTAACTATGATAAATAGTTTTGGTGGTGGTCCGGTTGGGCTTGAAACTCTTGCTGCTACAATAGGAGAGGACAGTACTACTATAGAGGATGTTTATGAGCCATTCTTGATGCAGCTTGGATTTATTAACAGAACACCACGTGGAAGAATTGCTACAAAAAATGCTTATATTCATTTTGATATTCCATTTCAAGAATGACTAAAATATGAATATTATATTACAAACAGTTAACATAATGACATAAAATGTCGAAAAGCCAAACTTAATATGGTAAAATTATTGATACCATGTTATAGGTGAGGTGGATTAAAATGAGAAAACTTATTTGTGTTGTATTTATTATATTACTTTTTTGTTCGACTTTATCAATAAGTGCTTTTGCTGACTCAAATATAAAATTGTATGTGAATAATAATGAGATATTTTGTGATACACCACCAATAATCATTTCAGGACGCACTCTTGTTCCAGTACGAGCTGTTTTTTCAGGTTTTGATGCCGAAGTGAATTGGGATGATTCTATCAAAAGAGTTACTGTTCAAAAAGACGACGTTAATATCTCACTTGATATTGGGAGTAAAATTGCGGTTGTAAATTCTAATGAAAAAACTCTAGATGTAGAACCGATAATTATAAACGATAGATGCATGATACCTATTAGGTTCGTAAGCGAAACTTTAGGATATGATGTCAAGTGGAATGATAACGAAAGATCTGTATACATAAATGAACCGGAAAGTGAATTGTTGTCTGTTAATAAAATTAAAATTATAGAAAACTCAAACAACAATATAGTAAGTATTGTTTTTGATGAAAGTATTGCCAAATCATCTGTAATGACACTTGGTGACCCTTATCGTATTGTTATAGACTATACAGATGCGTTTCTATCTATAGGTGATGGTAGTAAGCAAGTATCTTCAGGGTATGTAAATGAAGTAAGATGGGCGAGACATAATAATGACTGTAGAGTAGTAATAGAATGTCCCGCTAAACAACCATATTTTATAAATGAAGATGGGAATGTGTATTCGATAACTGTAGGTGATGCATCTTCTAATACAAATGGTGATAATAGCGGATTGCTTGTTGTTTTGGATGCTGGACATGGAGGAAGCGATCCTGGAGCACTTGGTAAAGACGAAAATGGAAATATTGAATTGTACGAAAAAGATGCTAATCTTTCTATTGCATTAGCTGTGCGAGATATACTTGTTGATAATGGCGTTCGGGTGAAAATGACAAGGCAGACAGATAAATTTGTTCCGCTTATGGATATAGCTGGATTTGCCAATGACAACGATGCTGATTTTTTTGTAAGCATACATAATAACGCTCTCGAAGATGCTTCTGTATCCGGTACTTTGGTAATGTATAATGATACTGAGGAAAAGAATGCGTATGGTATTAAAAGTTCTTATGCAGCTGAGGTTATACGTGATTCTGTTATAGAAAGTACAGGACTTGTGAAAAGATACAATCCAAATAGTCCTAGAATACTTGTGCTTAATCAGACAAAAATGCCTGCAGTACTTGTGGAATGTGCTTTTGTTACAAACAAAAGTGACAGAGATTATCTAAATTCTGATGAGGGAATAAATTCTATTGCCGAAGGTATTGCAAATGGAATTTTGAAGGTGCTAAAAGTTTACAAAAATAATATTAGTAAAAATTAGCTTGATTACTTGTTTTTTT
>JAZQHR010000061.1:0-32702 GCA_045540695.1 Clostridia bacterium
TATGTATGAATTTTCCGACCTTGAAAACCTACCCGAAGATACCCTTTTAAGCAATCTTGTGTCTATTGCGCCAAAGAAAATTATTTTTCATAATTTAGTTGATTTTAAAAATAACGAAAGCCTGAATATAATATATAAAGTTTTTAAAAATTCGATAGAATTTTGCGACGGGAAATGTCAAAAATGTCGGGAAATGTATGATATTGAAAAACTATAATAAATGTGTTATAATGATTTCATCGAAGATGAAATCATTTAAATTCGCCTGGCGGTGAGCTAAATGTGCTGACGCACGCTAAATTACTTCGTAGCTAAATTGACCTATGGACAGCTAATAGCGAATTTAATTTAGCTACTCCGAAGGAGTTATTTAGCTATCGAATGAAATGAGGTAATTTAGCTTTGAGCTTCTGCTCAAAATTTAGCTAAAAGAAATCGAACGTATGTAAGAATATGGCAGAAATCATAATGCTTGATAAATCAAAAGAATAAAACATTTTTACATTTATTATAAGGAGATAGAAATATGAATATTAGAGTTGTGCAACCTTGTTATTTTGCCGGTGAAAGTCCCGACGAAAAGATAGCTGATTTTTTGATTGAACAGCTAAATGGCGTTGAGCCGGGAGGCTTAATAGTTCTTCCCGAATATTCAAACGCAGGAGGAATATCGGATGTGGAAAGTGAACTAAAAGCATTGCCTCGTGCCCCAAAAATGCTTGATGCCGCATGCAAAGTGGCTAAAGCCAAAGGCTCTTATGTTGCAGTAAACGTTCTTCACCGATTAAACGGCGAAATCAAAAACAGTACATATTTGTATGATAAAAATGGCGACGTTGCCTTTGTATATAATAAACAGCATCTTCCACCATCGGAAATAAAACTTGGCGTTGTTGCCGGTAATAGTGATGGTAAAGCTAAATGCACATGCATAGTTGATGGCATACGTTTTGCGTTTATGACTTGTTACGATGTGTATTTTAATGAACAAATAGAATTTATTGCTGATTTCAAGCCTGATATTATACTTATCCCTGGTTATCAGCGCGGTGAACGCACAGACATCATAAGAGCACAGGCAAAGCTAACTGCATTTAGATGTAACGCATACGTTGCACGTTCTTCGTTTTCTATGAACGATGACGAGCATGGCGGATGTTCTATGATTGTCGCACCTGACGGACAGATTATAAAGGATATGGGAAAAGATGTCGGTTTCATATCAGCTGATGTTGATCCTTTGTATAAATATATGCGTACAGCAGGATTTGGCGGCGATACAGTCAGAAACGATAAATTTATAGCTGACGGACTTTGCCCTGAAGCGTTTAGGGCTTAGAATAATGAAAAGAGGTCAAATATGAGATATTCAGATTGCTTTGGAAAGAAAAGCTCAAGAATATTACTGGGAACTGCTTATTTTGGCGATGGTATAAGCGAGCAGGATGCTTTTTCTATGATGGATTTGTTTCGTGAAATGGGCGGAACACATATAGATACTGCAAGACTCTATGCAAACGGGAAAGCTGAGGAAATAGTAGGACGATGGGTTATTTCAAGAAAAGCGACAGATATGCTCATTTCTACAAAAGGCGGCTACTACGATATGGATATGGGCGAAACACCCAGAATTACAAATGCCGATGTAAGAGCAGACATTGAAAAAAGCTTAAAGGCTTTAAATAGAGATACCATCGACTTTTATTGGCTTCACAGAGATGATGAAAACCGAAGTGCAGAAGAAATAATTGATATGCTAAACGACCTTGTAAAAGAGGGTAAGATAGTAAGTTTTGGTGCATCAAACTGGACTGCTAAAAGGATAAACGAAGCAAATAAGTACGCTAAGGAAAAAGGATTGATTGGTTTTTCAGCAAGCCAGATACGATTTAACCCTGCGTATTGTCTTGGCGAGAGAACAGGTCTTGTGGGGATGGATGATAACGAGTTTGCATTTTATAAGAAAACCAATATGCCTGTAGTAGCATATTCGTCGCAGGCAAAGGGATTTTTCTCGAAAATGGCAGAGGTAGGTGAGAGTGCACTTTCCGAAAAAGCTAAAAAGAGATATCTGTGTGGGGAAAATCTAAGCAGACTTGAAGTGTTAAAAAGATTATCCGATAAATATAGTACAAGCGTTGCGGGGGTAATTTGCGGAGCATTTTCAAGCTTTGATAATCCTGAGGTGTTTCCTGTAATTGGAGGAAGTAATCTAAAACAGATTGAAGATTCGCTCTCAGGTGCAGATGTGAAAATAGAAAAAGAAGAGCTTAGAAAAATCTTCAAGCTTGATATATAAATGAAAAAATTTCTAAATGTTTAAAAATACGTGCGAGGTATCATATGAAAACGATTTTTGTGATAAACCCCAAAGCAGGAAAAGGAAACAACATTGAGAAACTAAAAAAATCTATAAAAGCTGCAATAGAGCATTTAAAGGCTGATGCAGAAATTTATTTTACAAAATCCGTAGGCGATGCTAAAGAATTTGTGGAAAACCATTGCAAAAATTACGGCATAGCTCGTTTTATAGCGTGTGGTGGTGATGGTACACTTTCAGAAATTATAAACGGTGTCGTTGAGCACGAGGGCGTGGAAATAGGCGTTATACCAATCGGAACGGGAAACGATTTTTGCAGAAATTTTGCATTTCATGGTGATTTCTTTGATGCTGAAGCTCAGCTAAAAGGGGAGAGTGTGAAGTGTGATGCCATAAAGTACAGCACTTATGTTAACGGAACAGAAAAAACGGGCTACGGCGTAAATATGTTTAATATTGGCTTTGACTGTAACGTTGCCGATATGACAAATAGTATAAAGAAAAAAAGCAGTGTTTTAGGCTCGTTTGCATATATTCTTTCTATCTTTGTCGTGCTTATAAAGAAGAAAGGTGCAAATCTTGTGATGGAGCTTGACGGAGATACCAAGCATAACGGAGAATTACTTCTTACATCTATAGCAAACGGAAGTTTTTGCGGAGGCGGAGTTATGAGTAACCCCTTAGCAGATGTAAGCGACGGATATATAAACCTAAATATCATCCGCAATGTGTCAAGATTAAGACTTCTTACACTTCTTCCGCGATATATGAAGGGTACACATGTAAAAATGAAAAATATAGAAAATATCATACTTAATTCACGTTGCAAAAAAGTAACTGTAGTTCCCAAAAATAATACTATGCGCCTTTGTATAGATGGCGAGATAACCGACGCAGGCAAAACAGAATTTTCTATAGTACATAATGCATTTAATTTTGTTGTGCCATTTGTAGACAAATTAAATACAAAACAAAAAGAGCAGATAATAAGGTAAATGTTTTAAGGATAAAAAACTTCCCTTTGAGGGAAAGGTGGCAAAACCACAGGTTTTGACGGATGAGGTGGAATTGTAGGGCACAGCCTTTAGGATGTGCCGCAAATACATAATAACGGTTTGCCGGGAACCGCCAAACCCTACGATAAAAGGCTGAACGAAATTAGTCGTTCAGCCTTTTGAATTTATTGTCCTTAACAGCACATCTATTGTAACCTGCTTTTTATACCTTCGCACTTTTTTTCCATATTCCCGTGTAATAAAATACCACACCTATAAAGAACGGAGTAAATCCTGCGAGTGCATCGCCAAGCCAGAAGCCGTAATGCTTCATACCAAGTGTCAGTCCGAAAAGCACCGCAAGTCCTATTCTCATTACTATGCCGTCCAGTATCGCTGTAACAAAATTTATGCGGTAGTTTCCACTGCCGTTTAAAAGTGCATTCATTATAGCTCTAAGTGCACTTCCGTAAAATAGCAGAACTGCTATCGGTATGTAACCTCCTGCGATGTCCAGGACTGAAATATCGGTTGTAAACATCGAGAATATCTGCCTTGGAAATAAGATGAATATCACCGATAGCACGGTCGAAACAGAAAGTGTTATTACCGCAAGTGTTTTTAAAACCTTCTTTACTCTTCCATATTCCGCAGCAGCTATGTTTTGTCCTACCATAGTCGATCCTGCCGCATTCATTGCATTAGATACAAGAACGCTTATGCTTGAAATCTTGTTTGCTATTCCTGCAAATGCCGATACCGCAACTCCGTACGAGTTTATCCACGAGTTTACAAAAAGCTTTGACACCATTATCGATGCACTTTTTATCGCCATAGGTGTGCCAAGCTTAACAAGGTCAGAAAGCATTTCTATATCCCATTTTGTAAAATATGATTTTTTCATATTAAGCTCAAATTCACTTTTGTTTTTTGTAAGGAACACCACGCACGATATAAAACTTACCGCCTGACTTATCACAGTAGCAAGAGCCGCACCGCCTGCTCCCATTTTAAATACCATTACAAATATGATGTCAAGTAATAAGTTTAAAACAGCCGCTATGCTTATAAAAATAAACGGATGCTTTGAATCACCCATACCGCGAAGTATAGCACTTACTACGTTGTAGCCATATATAAATACAAGCCCTGCCATGCTAATGACAGAATATGCCCTCGCACCAGCGTATGCTTCTGTTGGAGTGTTCATAAGTGATAATAGCTGATTTTGAAATAAAAGTCCAAGTGCACCTATTATAATGGCACACACTATCAGAAACGAACTCATCGTTCCGACAAATCTTCCGAGCTGGTCTCTTTTTTTAGCACCTATGTATTTTGCTATTATTATTTGTCCTGCACTTGAAAACCCCATTGCTACAAATGTAAGAAAATGTGCTACATCACCGCCAACTGCTACCGCTGAAATACCAGTTTTGCCAAGTGTATTTCCAACTACTATCATATCTACCATGTTGTAGACAACCTGTAGTAAATTTGACAAAAACAGTGGCATTGCAAACTTTATAAGGTCACTTGATATGTTACCCTTTGTGAAGTCTTTTATCTGAGTTTTTTCCGTCGTAATCACCTTCTGATTTTTTAGAACTATTACTATTTTAACCTGGATTTATAAAATTTTCAACTTTTTTGTTTTTTAATTATTTTTTTGTGTATACTATCAGTTATAAGATATAAAAATTGTATTTTAATTAAAAAAATGAAATTTTCTATTGAATATTGAAAAAAATGGTGTTATAATATACGTTGTTGAATTTTTTGAAAAAAGAAGGGGTTTAAGTGTCAAACGAAAGAAAAGTGGGAACGGTATCACGCGGTATCCGTTGTCCAATCATCCGTGAAGGTGACGACTTGGCAACAATCGTTACAAACAGTGTTTTAGAAGCAGCTGAGAGTGAAGGTTTTGGTTTCCATGACCGCGATGTAATATCTATTACAGAATCAATCGTGGCTCGTGCACAGGGAAACTATGCCTCAGTTGATGATATAGCAAATGACGTACGTGAAAAATTAGGTGGAAAGACAGTGGGAGTTATATTCCCGATTCTTTCAAGAAACCGTTTTGCAATCTGCCTTCGTGGTATAGCAAAGGGTTGTGAGAAGGTAGTTTTAATGCTTAGTTATCCGTCAGACGAGGTTGGAAATGAACTTGTCAGCCTTGATAAAATCGACGCAGCAGGAGTTAATCCGTATTCTGATGTACTTTCACTGGAAGATTACAGAAAGCATTTTGGTGTAAATCTTCATGAATTTACAGGTGTAGATTATGTTGAATACTATGGAAATCTTGTTCGTGAATGCGGTGCAGAAGTTGAGATTATTTTTGCAAATCAGGCAAAGGCTATCTTAAACTACGCCGATTGTATTATAAATTGTGATATTCATACAAGAGCACGTACAAAGCGTATTTTAAAAGAAGCAGGCGCAAAGGTTGTATGCGGACTTGATGACATACTAAATGCACCTGTTAACGGCAGCGGTTGTAACGAAAGATACGGACTACTTGGTTCGAATAAATCTACCGAGGATAAAGTAAAACTATTCCCAAGAGAATGTACTGACCTTGTATACGATATTCAGAAAAAAATGCTTGAAAAGACAGGTAAGCATATCGAAGTTATGGTATACGGCGACGGAGCTTTCAAAGACCCTAAGGGTAAAATCTGGGAGCTTGCAGACCCTGTTGTATCACCTGCATTTACAGATGGTCTTATAGGTACTCCAAATGAACTTAAGCTTAAGTACCTTGCAGATAATGATTTTAAGGATTTGTCAGGTGAAGAGCTTAAAAAAGCTATTTCTGACAGTATTCGTTCTAAAGATGGCGACCTCGTAGGAAATATGGCTTCTCAGGGGACTACACCTCGTCAGCTTACTGATCTTATTGGTTCACTATGTGACCTTACAAGCGGTTCGGGTGACAAGGGTACACCTGTAGTACTTGTTCAGGGTTACTTCGATAATTATACAAACTAGGAGGCAGCTATGGATACTAATAAACGTCCCGAAACAATGGAAAGAATTACTACCAAAGCACTTGCCGATGCGTTTATCGCAGAGCAGGTTGAAGCGGTTAGAAAACAGGTAGGCGATAAGAAGGTACTTCTTGCACTTTCAGGTGGTGTAGACTCATCAGTTGTTGCTGCACTTTTAATAAAAGCTATCGGCAAACAGCTTGTATGCGTACACGTAAACCATGGCTTAATGCGTAAAGGCGAGAGCGAAAACGTTATCGAAGTATTTAAAAACGGACTTGACGCAAACCTTATATATGTTGATGCTACCGACAGATTTTTAGACCTTCTTGCAGGCGTATCAGAGCCGGAAAAGAAAAGAAAAATCATCGGCGGGGAATTTATAAAAGTATTTGACGAAGAAGCTGCAAAGCTTACAGATATTAAATTTCTTGCACAGGGTACTATTTATCCTGATATACTTGAAAGCGACGGCGTAAAGGCACATCATAACGTTGGCGGACTTCCTGAAGAAATGGAAATGGAGCTTGTAGAGCCTGTTAAACTTTTATATAAAGATGAAGTAAGAGTAGTAGGCTCAGCACTCGGTCTTCCTGACGAAATGGTATATCGTCAGCCATTCCCGGGTCCCGGCCTTGGAGTGAGATGCCTTGGTGCTATTACTCGTGACAGACTTCATGCACTTAGAGAAGCGGATGCAATCCTTCGTGAAGAGTTTGATAAAAACGGCCTTGCAGGAAAAGTATGGCAGTATTTCATCGCTGTACCTGATATGAAGAGCGTAGGCGTAAAAGACGATAAACGCTACGAAGGCTGGCCTGCAATCATCCGTGCGGTAAATACAGTAGATGCTATGACTGCTACTATCGAGGAAATACCATATGCAGTTCTTCATCACATCACAGACAGAATTACCCATGAGGTTGACGGTATCAATAGAGTGCTTCTAGACCTTACACCAAAGCCTATTGGCACGATTGAGTGGGAATAATACAAAGAGGGTACCGCTTAATTTCACCGAGCGCTGCCGGCGGCAGATGAATTATTTACAATTTACTTGATAAACATTTTAATTGACAAATATCAATATAACAGGACTTAAGCTTAATCGGGTTTGAGTCCTGTTGTGCGAAATGACAAAAGGAGATAGAAAATGGAAGAAAAGAAATTTACTCCGTACGTTCCTGCGGAGAAAACTATGCCTGAATTTACGGTAGTATCTATTATTCTTGGTATAATTCTGGCAGTAGTATTTGGCGCTGCAAATGCGTATCTGGGACTTAGAGTGGGAATGACCGTATCGGCGTCTATTCCTGCGGCGGTAATATCTATGGGTATTATCAGAAAAATACTTAGAAGAAACTCAATTCTTGAAAATAATATCGTGCAGACTATCGCGTCATCAGGTGAATCACTTGCAGCAGGCGCTATTTTTACACTTCCTGCACTTTTTATGTGGGCACAGGAAGGTCTTTGCGAAATGCCAAATCTTATTGAAATAGGTTTAATCGCCCTTTGTGGCGGTGTGCTTGGTGTACTTTTAATGATACCGCTTAGAAGCGCACTAATAGTAAAAGAACACGGAGTACTTGCATATCCTGAAGGTCAGGCATGTGCAGAGGTTCTTATGGCTGGTGAAGAAGGCGGAGCAAGTGCATCGTCAGTATTTACAGGCCTTGGTATATCCGCACTTTATAAATTTATCGCAGATGGACTTAAATTATTCCCAAGCGAAGTTGACTGGAGCATTTCATCATACAAAGGCTCAGGCTTTGGAGCAGACGTGCTTCCTGCACTTGCAGGTGTTGGTTATATCTGCGGTGCAAGAGTGTCATCGTACCTTTTTGCAGGTGGTACACTTGCATGGTTTGTTATAATGCCACTTATCGCACTATTTGGCAGTGACCTTGTTATATTCCCTGCTACACAGACTATAGCAGAGGTATTTGCTACAGGCGGTACTTGGGGACTATGGGGAACTTATGTCAGATATATCGGTGCCGGTGCAGTTGCTGCAGGCGGTATCATAAGCCTTATAAAATCAATTCCACTTATCATTCGTACATTTAAAGAAGCTATAAAGGGCTACGGTAAGGGTGGCACAAGTACAGCACGTACAGATAGAGATTTGTCATATAAGACTATCATCATCGGCGTACTGGCAGTAGCAATTTTTATCTGGCTTGTACCTGCTATTCCGGTTAATCCATTAGGGGCACTTATGATAGTAGTGTTTGGTTTCTTCTTCGCAACAGTATCGTCAAGAATGGTTGGTCTTATCGGTTCATCAAATAACCCTGTATCAGGTATGGCTATAGCTACACTTCTTATCTCTACAGCTATATTAAAAGCTACTGGTACAACAGGAATTGCCGGTATGGTTGCGGCAATTTCAATCGGCTCTGTAATATGTATAGTAGCCGCTATCGCAGGTGACACTTCGCAGGACTTAAAGACAGGCTTCCTTCTTGGCTCAACTCCAAGAAAACAGCAGATAGGTGAGCTTATCGGTTGTGTATCTTCAGCGGTTGCAATCGGTGCTATACTTTACCTTCTAAATGAAGCTTACGGTTTTGGAAGTGCAGAGCTTTCTGCACCTCAGGCATCACTTATGAAGCTTGTTGTTGAAGGCGTTATGGGTGGTAATCTTCCATGGGCACTTGTTCTTACAGGTGTGTTCACAGCAATAGTAATAGAGATACTTGGTATCCCTGTACTACCTGTTGCTATTGGTCTTTACCTTCCAATCCATCTATCTACACCAATGCTACTTGGCGGTATAGTAAGATGGTTTATCGAAAAGAGAAAATATTCATCTGACAAAGCTAAAACAAACGCAGTTCAGTCAGGTGTCCTATATAGCTCAGGTCTTATCGCAGGTGAAGGTATCGTAGGTATTATCCTTGCAGTGCTTGCGGTTATAAAGGTTGGCGGCACTCCAATAAGCGATATTATAAATATATCTGCTAAAGGCATCAGTATTGGAAATATTGGCGGAATACTATTCTTTGCAGCACTTCTTTTAAGCATCGTTTACATTGCTAAAAGAGGAGCAAAGAAAACAGACTTACAGTAATAAATAAATTAGTCGGGTCACTTGTGTGGCCCGATATTGTTATAATATAAGATAAAACAGGAGAGAATAATATGGCAAAGAAAAAGAATTTTCTTGACTTTGTTCCATTGATTTCAAATAAAAATACATGGGACGAGAAGGACGGAAATGTGACTATACATATGGTGAACAGAGGTGTTTATTCATGGATAGCACAAACCTTTTTTAAAAGGCCAAAGATAAGCCATATAGATTTGGATGAGTATGGAAGTTTCGTATGGAAGCAGATTGACGGTAAGAATACTGTCGGTGAAATCGCATTACTGCTTAAGGAAAAGTACGGAGATGATGCAGAGCCGCTTTACAACAGACTTGTAAAGTATATGCAGATACTTAAAAATAACAAATTTATTACATTTGTACAATAAAGCATTAAGGAGAAGTATATGTCAGTTTTAGGTCATTTAGAGCCAAAGAAAATATTGGGCTTTTTTGAAGAAATATGTGCTATTCCTCACGGAAGCGGCAACACCAAGCAGATAAGCGATTATCTTGTAAAATTTGCGGAAGATAGAAATCTTGAATATTATCAGGATAGCGAAAATAACGTTATAATTATAAAGGAAGCTACTGAGGGCTATGAAGCTTCAAACTCTGTTATCCTTCAGGGGCATATTGATATGGTATGTGAAAAAGCACCTGACTCATCAAAAGATATGGAAACAGAAGGTATCGACCTTGTGGTGGACGGAAATATTGTTTCAGCAAACGGCACTACACTTGGTGCAGATAACGGCGTTGCGTGTGCTATGATGATGGCGATACTTGATAGTAGCGACATTCCTCATCCAAGAGTTGAAGCAGTATTTACGGTTGATGAAGAGATAGGTATGCTTGGCGCTGCTGTGCTCGACGTTTCACCACTAAAAGGTAAAACAATGCTCAACATCGACTCGGAGGATGAAGGAGTATTTACAGTAAGCTGTGCAGGCGGAAACCTTACCAAATGCACACTTCCAGTAAAGTATGAATATTACGATGGCGATTTTTATGAAGTTAAAGTATCAGGTCTTACAGGCGGTCATTCCGGCATAGAGATAGATAAGGGCAGAGCAAATTCAAATGTGCTTATTGGCAGAGTTTTGTATGAAATTTCAAACGAAACAGATATGCGAATCTCAAAACTTAATGGTGGACTTAAGGATAACGCTATTCCCGTTGAATCATCAGCAGTATTTGCGGTTTCAAGGGGATATAACCCTGATGAAATTTGCTTGAGATTAAACGAGCTTTTCAAAAATGAGTATAATCATACAGATAGCGGGGTAAATTTAGAAGTAGCACCTTGTCCAAATGCTATGGTTATGGATAAAGAGAGCACTGACAATGTGTTGTATATGCTCTCTAACCTTCCGAATGGTGTTGTTAAGATGAGTGAGGATATAGAAGGCCTTGTGCAGACATCATTAAACCTTGGTATATGCAAGACAAATGATAGTGAGTTTTACGCGGCATTTTGTGTAAGAAGCAGTGTGGAAAGCGAAAAGCATGCGCTTGTTGACACTATCAAAAATGTAATGGCTAAGGTAAGCGGAAATGTATTAGTCGAAGGTGATTATCCCGGATGGGAGTATCGTAAAAATTCACCGCTTCGTGACCTTATGTGTGAGGTGTTCAATGAGCAATACGGCTATATGCCAAAGGTAGAGGCTATCCACGCAGGTGTCGAGTGTGGCATGTTTGCGGGAAAAATTCCTGACCTTGACTGTGTATCCTACGGACCAAGCCTTAAGGAAATCCACACTTTCCGCGAACACATGGACGTAGAAAGTATTAGACGTGTGTGGAATATGACACTTGAGATATTAAAGAGAATGAAATGATATTTATTTTAGGGGCTATCTCAATAATCAGATAATTTGAATAATTATACAATATATATCGTAGGGAATGGATTTATCCATTCCACTAAGCGCATAAATGCGCTCCCTACAAAAATTATTGTTGGTTTTATTTGTGTTTTATGATTATTTAGATAGCCCTTTTTGTGCAAAAATATATCTTGACATTGTATTTGTAGGTGATATACTAGTTGTATATGGTGGAAATACTTAAATTAAAGACAATTTCGAAAGGAAATATATATGAAAATAATTATCGTAGGACTTGGTAAAGTAGGTGTAAAGCTTACAGACAGATTAAGTCAGGAAAATGAATATGATATTACGGTAGTTGACCTAAGCAACAAAGCAGTGCAAAAGGTTACAAATGACTTTGATGTAATGGGTGTTGTAGGAAGCGGTGCAAGTATAGAAATACTTAAAGAAGCAGGTATACAGGATGCAGATATTCTTATAGCTGTTACAGGCTCGGATGAGCTTAACCTTTTAACTTGCCTTGTTGCAAAGAAGTCAGGCAACTGTCAGACTATTGCAAGGGTAAGAAAGCCTGAATACAGTAAAGAAATAAATATGCTTAAAGACGACCTCGGTCTTGCCATGGTTATAAATCCCGAGCTTACTGCCGCAAGCGAAATGGCAAGAGTACTACGTTTCCCTTCAGCTATTGATATCGATACTTTCGCTAAGGGTAGAGTAGAGATACTTAAGTTTAAGCTTGATGAAGGTTCGGTACTTCACGACCTTCGCATTTCTGAAATGGGACGTAAGCTTCAGTGCGACGTGCTTGTGTGCGGCGTTGAAAGAGAAGACAAAGTGTTTATCCCTGGCGGTGATTTCGTTCTTAAGCAGGGTGACTTTGTGAGTATAATAGCCGCACCTCATAATGGTTCAGCATTTTTCGAGAAAATTGGCATAAAGACAAACCGTGTTAAAAATACCATGATTGTCGGTGGTGGAGATACTGCATTTTATCTTGCATATCAGCTACTTCAAAAAGGCATAGATGTAAAGATTATCGAGCAAAAACAGGAAAGGTGCGAGGAGCTTTGTCAGCTTCTTCCAAAGGCGACTGTTATTCACGGCGATGGTACAGACAATAAGCTTCTTTTGGAAGAGGGAATAGAGTGTGCTGAGTCTTTTGTAGCACTTACTAATATTGACGAGGAGAATATACTTCTTTCGCTTTTTGCAAAAAGTAAATCAAAGGGTAAACTTATTACCAAGATAAATCGTATTGCGTATGATGAGGTTATAAACAATCTTAATCTTGATACAACAATTTATCCTAAAAATATCACTACAGAGTATATACTTAGATTTGTTCGTGCGATGAATAATTCGCTTGACAGTAATGTTGAAACACTTCATTATATTCTTGACGGAAAGGCAGAGGCACTGGAATTTAAAATTGGTGATAATTCACCTGTATCCGGTGTGCCTATTGAGAAGCTTAATATTAAGAAAAACATTCTTGTAGCGTGCATTATCAGAAACGGGAAGATTATTATTCCACGTGGTAAAGATATCATTGAAAAGGGCGATAATGTTATCATAGTTACAGCTACAACAGGTTTTAACGACGTTAGTGACATACTTGAATAAGAGGTAAGGTGTTATGAATTACAGAATTATTTTATATACACTCGGCTGGGTGCTGAATATTGAAGCACTTGCTATGTGTCTTCCTCTTGTATGCGCATTGATTTATGGCGAATCAGAGGTATGTACATTTTTGATAAGTATAGCGGTGTGCCTTGTATTTGGATTACCATTTACAGTAAGACAACCTAAAAATAAATCTATGTATGCCAGGGAAGGTTTTACGTCAGTTGCACTTAGCTGGATAGTGATGAGTATTTTCGGTGCACTTCCGTTTGTAATATCGGGAAGTATACCTAATTTTATAGATGCTCTTTTTGAAACGGTATCCGGTTTTACCACTACAGGTGCTTCAATTCTTACAGATATTGAAATACTTCCAAAAAGCATTATCTTCTGGAGAAGCTTTACACACTGGATAGGCGGTATGGGAGTACTGGTGTTTATAGTTGCCGTCCTTCCGCTTTGTGGTGGCAGTAATATGTATCTTATAAAGGCGGAGAGCCCTGGTCCGTCAGTTTCAAAGCTTGTACCAAAGGTTAAATCTACGGCTAAGCTTCTTTATGGAATATACATTCTTTTGACAGCCGTGCAGATTATACTTTTGCTCCTTGGTGATATGAATGTTTTTGAAGCGCTTACGCTTTCGTTTGGTACTGCAGGTACAGGTGGATTTGGAATATTAAATTCAAGTATCGGTAGCTATTCAGCATATGTACAGATAGTTATTACTGTGTTTATGATACTGTTTGGTATAGATTTTTCTGTGTATTACCTTATTCTTATAAGGAATTTCAAAGCGGCATTCCGTTCGGACGAGGTAAAGGGTTATCTTGGTATAATCCTTTCTGCGATAATTCTTATTACTATAAATTGTTTTAGCAGATTTGACGGATTAGCTGAAGCTATAAGACACGTTTCATTCACAGTCGGCTCTATTATTACAACAACAGGTTATTCAACAGTCGATTTTGATAAATGGCCGGAGTTTTCAAGGGCTATTTTGGTCGGACTTATGTTTATTGGTGCCTGTGCAGGCAGTACAGGCGGTGGTATGAAGGTGTCAAGAATTATCATTCTTTTGAAAAGTATTGTAAAAGAGATAAAAATTGCAGCACACCCAAGAAGTACGCATAAGCTTACCATGAACGGAAGAGTTATAGAGCACGAAACTGTACGAGGGGTAAACGTATATTTTGTGTCATATTTTGTTATATATGCACTTTCGGTACTTATAGTAAGTATGAATAATTTCGATTTTACAACTAACTTTACGGCGGTAGCTGCTACGATAAATAACATTGGTCCGGGACTTAACCTTGTAGGACCTACAGGAAACTTTTCATTCTTCTCACCTGTGTCAAAGCTTGTGTTTATAATGGATATGCTTATCGGTAGACTAGAGATATTCCCAATGCTTGTTTTGTTCTCGCGTTATACATGGAAGAGGTAAGCTATGAATAAGTATATGAATATAGCACTTGATACGGCAAAAAAAGCTTATGATATGGGCGAAGTTCCTGTCGGTGCGGTAATAGTTAAAAATGGTGAGGTAGTAGCGAATTGTCATAACCTTTCCGAAAGTCTGAATGACGCTACAGCTCACGCAGAAATGCTTGCTATAAAAGAAGCGTGCAAGGTGTTTAACGAAAAATACCTTACAGGCTGTGAAATGTATGTAACGCTTGAGCCGTGTCCTATGTGCACAGGAGCTATCATAAATGCCAGAATTAAGCGCCTTTACATCGGTGCACCCGATAAAAAAACTGGCTGCTGCGGGTCAAAGCTTGATATAATAAGCCCAAATCATTTTAATCATAAAGTAGAAGTGTATCATGGCATTATGGAAGATGAGTGCAGCAGGCTTGTTACAGATTTTTTTGAAAACTTGCGAAAAAAATAATATAACACTTTGCGGTTGAATAGTATCATAATAAGGAGTGATATTATGAAAAGTAAAATCGCAAAGTGTTTTTGTATGCTTTTGATTGTTACTACACTTTTTACAAATGCTTATGCAGAAGGCGATAGTCTAAATCTTTCCGCACCGAGTGCAATACTAATGGAAGCATCAACAGGTAAGGTGCTTTATGAAAAGGATGCAGATGTTTCCCTTCCGCCTGCAAGTGTTACCAAAGTAATGACACTTCTTTTGACTATGGAAGCAATAGACAGTGGAAAACTTAAATATACCGATATGATTACCGGAAGTGCCAGAGCAAAGAGTATGGGAGGTTCTACTATATTTTTGGATGAAGGCGAATCCTTAAGTGCAGAGGATATGATAAAAGGCATAGCCGTAGCATCAGGAAATGACGCATCAGTTGCAATGGCAGAGCATCTCGCAGGGTCGGTGGAAAACTTCGTCGATATGATGAATAAGCGTGCCCATGAGCTGGGAATGAAAAATACCTGTTTTGTAAATGTAAACGGTCTGGATGCCGACGGCCACGTAACAAGTGCAAGGGATATCGCTATTATGTCGCGCGAGCTTATAAAACACGAGGATATTTTTAGGTTTACCACTATTTGGATGGATAGCCTTAGAAACGGAGCGTTTCAGCTTTCAAATACCAATAAACTTATAAGGTTTTACGATGGTGCGACTGGTCTTAAAACCGGTTCGACAAATAAGGCAAAGTGCTGCATTTCAGCCACCGCAAAGCGCAATGGTATGCATCTCATAGCAGTTGTAATGGCGTCGCCTACATCAAAAGAGAGATTCGCCGATGCAAGTGCACTTTTAAATTATGGATTTGCTAATTATGGTGTAAAAAATATAATAAATAAAGGTGATGTTTTAAAAAATGTCACTATAGAAAAAGGAGACGCACCGGAAGTTAATGTAGTTGCTAAGGACAATTTTAGTTATCTTCACAAAAAAGGTGATAACACTGCGATAGAACAGGTCGTGTTGCTTGATGAAAGCTATCATGCACCTGTTTTAAAGGACGATGTTGCAGGAAAAGTGGAATTTTTGTGCGGCGGAGAAAAAATAGGTGAAGTGCCTTTGGTATTTTCAAATAACGTTGATAAAATTTCATTTTCTAAAACATATAAAAAAATCTTCACGTCATTTGTTAATAGGTTTTAAATGAAAAACTTGAGTGTTTTTTTGGTTTTTTACTTGATTTTTAAAGCATTTTTATGGTAAAATAATACATGTAAAGCGTATGTTTTATAATAACTATCACATTAAAAAAGTGATGATGAATTGAGGTCTTATAATATGTATAAGATAGGCGATAAGATATTCTATCCGATGCACGGAGCAGGATTGATAGAGGACATCGTGGAAAAAGAAGTGCTTGGAGAAGTGAGAAAGTATTTTGTTGTCGGTCTTGTGGGTAGCAGTGTTAAAATTTCAATACCTTTCGATAATGCCGAAAATGTTGGTCTTAGACCTATAATATGCGGTGAAACAGCCTCTAAGGTTATTAGTGAATTTGGTGACGGAAAAATACCTGAGCACGATAACTGGAATGTGCGTTACCGCGAAAATCTTGAAAAAATGAAAAGCAATAAGATTGGTGATATTTCACTGGTTGTTAAAGAGCTTATGCTTCGCGAAAAGAAAAAGAACCTTTCTACTGGTGAGAGAAAAATGCTTAGTAGTGCAAAAAATATTCTTATAAGCGAGCTTGGATTGTCGTTAGGTAAAACTTATGATGAGATAGATAGCTTGCTTTCAGCGATGATTGAAAAATACTGCGCTTGTGCCATATAAAACCAGGGGAGGACTAAAGTTTATCTTAGGCCTTCCTTTTCATTTAAGGAGAAAAGTTATGTTTAAAAATAAAAAAAGTAAGGTAAGTGCACTTATTGTTGCTGGAGGAACAGGAAGCCGTATGGGGACGGATATTCCGAAACAGTTTTTAGAGCTTTCGGGGAAACCTGTTATAGCATATACGATCGAAGCTTTTGAAAAAAGCGATTTCATAGATGAAATTGTTATAGTTACACTTGAAGAATATATAGTGTATTGTAAGGATATTGTAGACAGCTACGGACTATCCAAAGTGAAGAAAATCGTGTCTGGCGGAAGCACAAGACAGGAGTCGGTATATAAAGGCCTTATGGAAATAACAGGTGAGTATGTTCTTATTCACGATGGTGTACGACCTTTTGTAAGACGTGAAATTATAAAAGAGTGTGTTGATACCGTTACAGGCGGATACGCATGTGCTGTCGGAGTGAAGGTGACAGATACTCTTAAGATAGCTGACGATAACAAAATTATAACTTCTACGCCTGACAGAGAACGTATGTACTCTATCCAGACACCGCAGTGCTTTAAAACAGAAGAGATTATAAATGCACATAAATCTGCAATAGAATCATGCTTTTCGGGAACAGATGATGCTGTATTATATGAACGATTAGGTAAACAAGTAAAAGTTGTCGAGGGTGATTATTCGAATATAAAAATCACTTCACCTATTGATATTTCAATTATGGAAGCATATCTTCAAAATTAACAAAAGTCCTTACATATATTGGAATGTTACATCTTTGTTTCATTGCTTGACTATATGAAATGTCAATGCTATAATTAGGATATAAAAATGGCGGATTTTCGCTATAATTTATGCAAGTTAAACAAATACATAGGAGGAAAAGAAAATGAAAAATTTTAAAAGCATTTTGTCAGTTGCTTTGATTTTAATGCTTGTTCTTACCAGCATTGCTATTCCGTTTACTGCATCAGCAAACGAAATATTTAATGATGTTGATAAGAATAATGCGTATTACAAAGCAATTAGTGAATTGGTTGGCAAAGGCATAATTGACGGTTACTTGAACGAGGACGGAAGTAAGAGTTTTAAACCAGATGCTACTATTACAAGAGCTGAGTTTTCAAAACTTTTAGCAGTTACATTAAATGGTAACAAAGTATTAACATCTACTACAACAAAGTTTGCTGACGTAAACAGTGACCCTACAGTAAGCTGGGCAATTCCTTACATTGCAGATGCAAGTGATGCAGGTATTATCAATGGTTATGAAGATGGTACTTTCAGAGCAAAGAATCCAGTTTCATACGCTGAAGCGGTTAAAATGATAGTATGCGCACTTGGTTATGGTCCTGTTGTAAAAACACCTGAAGGCGGTAAGTGGTATGAAGGTTATATCACTACAGCAAATTCAATTGGTGTAACAAAGAGTGCTTATGCACTTGCAGAATCAGAGGCACCAAGAGGTCTTGTTGCACAGCTTATATTCAATATGACTACTACACCTATCCTTGAGTACAAGGGTGTAAACAGCGAAGGTGAAGATGTATACGAGCAGAATAATAATGCAACTATCGAAGGTGAAAGTGTTACAGGTCAGCTTATTGCTGTATTTAGAAATACACTTTCTGGTGTTACTGAAGGTCTTTCTGCTGACCAGATAAAAATTTATACATCAGCAGGTGAAATGAAATTCAACATTGGTCAGAAATATAGCATTGAACAGCTTGATGCGTATCTAGGACATAATGTTGAAATTACATATGATAAGGTTGCGTCAGGTGTACCAACTATAAAGACTATATCAAATCTATCAGAAAAGAATGTATACTCATATGACAGTGATAATATAGTATCTGTTGATGCAAGCGGTACTTCTCTTGTATATGAAAATGGTAACTATACTAAGACACTTAAAATATCTCCGAGATTAGATATGATATACAATGGTAAGGGTGTAGGTTCGCTTTCTACTGTACAGAAGGGGGCTCTTCTTGCAAATCTTACAGGAGGAGCAAGCGGCTCGATGTTTGGTAATGTAACCTTCATCGATTACAATGGTGATAATACAATGGATGTTGCGTTTGTTTCAGCATATGAAACATACTTTGTTTCAACTATTACAACATCTACATATACTGTATATGATAATATGGTAAACCCTGCACGTTCTATCGTGCTAAATCCTAATGTAGGTTCTACAGAATATACATTCAAAAAGGTAAAAACGAATGGTGCATTTGAAGAGGGATTAAACTTCTCGGCAATTGCCACAAACAATGTAATTGCTGTTGCAAAATCAAATGACAATACAATGGTAGAGGTAATTATATCTGACCTTAGAGCAGAAAATTCTTCGAACGTAGAGGTTCTATCTAAAAATGACTCAATGTCAAAAATAGAAATAGGTAAAAAAGAATACGCTGCTTCTGATTACTACAAAAACATGTATGCTACATCAACACAGGATCAGAACTTCTCAGTTGGAAGTAAAGGTACATTCTACCTTGACTTCACCGGAAAGATAGCTGCAGTTAAGATTTCACTTGCTGCAGAAGGTTCATATGGTTACCTAATGCAGTATGCGCCTGGTAACATAAGCTCAAATCCACAGGTAGCTATAATGACTACAACTGGTTATAAAGTATATGACCTTGCTACGAATGTAAGAGTAAATGGTGCATCATATACTGCTTCAACTCTTACAACACCACTAGGTATTTCAGCTGGTGTAATAAATGCAAATAAGGATGCTAGCATCATAGATATTAATTCTCCTCAGGCTCAGCTTATAAAATATCAGGTAGCTGCTAATAAGGTTACTGACATTATGGTAGTTGGTACAGGCGGCATCACACTTTCAAACAGTTATGATAATGCTGCTAATCCAACACTTGGATATCAGTTTAAGACAGCTGCAAATGGTTTCTCTATTAATGGTTCATCTGTAACAGTTGGTACTGCTACTGAAATATACTTTATTCCTGAAAACGGAAGAAGTGATGAAACAGGTTATACATACAAAAAAGGTATAGGCAATCATTTCGTAAATGGTACAAGCTATAAAGTAGAAGCATATGATGTTAAGAATAATGTAGCAGGCGCGCTTGTTATATATGGTAAGACAAAACTTATCAATGGTTCTACTGATGCGTTGATAGTAACATCTACAACTAATTCTTCAAATTCAGCAGGACAGAGTGCTCTTAAGATTAACTACTATGTACTTGGTACTTCAACAACAGGTACTATCGTTGAAAAAGAACCTGGTATCGCAGCTGGTATTACAATAGGTGATATTATTAAAGTATCTGTTGATGTAAACAATGAAATTGAGGAATTGGAAAAAGTATATAAACATAGTCCAACAGGTGGTAAGCTGTTCTCAGAAGCAAATAGCAGTGGCGTACAGACTGTTTCTCCATCTGCGAACGAACTTCACGTTCCATATTCGACTAATGCGAACTACTTTAATGTATTCAAGGGTACAGTATATAGTAAGTCAGAGTCTACTATAGTTCTTGCTCCTGGATATGTTGTTGACAACGGAACAACTAAGCTTCTTGATCCGGCTGTTATTTCTTCGGTTGATACTCATGCTATAAACATAGCTACTGTACCTACATATGTGTACGATGATACTCAGGATGTAGTATTGAAATATGTGGAAAATGCAAATGAGCTTATCGATTACGAAACTGTTGTAAGTGCAAACCCAACAGATGGTTCACAGGCAAGTGAGGTTGTAGCTATAAGAATTTACGATAACGCTATTAAAGCAATTGTTATCTATAGATAATTAAATTAAAACCTTCAAAAAGAGAACTCTTCGGAGTTCTCTTTTTTGTGTTCTTTTTATGTTTATCGTATTGACTAATCTGACAAAAAAATATATAATATTTAATATATGGAATTAATGGGAGACGTTAATGCCACAATACATTTTTAGAAAGGTTTTGAATACATATTATGGCAGAATTAAGATTTAATCCACTAACAAAAGATTGGGTGATGATAGCATCACATAGGCAGGACAGACCGCAGATGCCAAAGGATTGGTGTCCGTTTTGCCCAGGCTCGGGAAAGGTTCCTGAAAACTACGATGTATACAAATATGATAACGATTTTCCTGCATTGTCACAGAATCCACCGATTCCTGATGATGTAGCTACTGATATATATAAAACAAAGCCTGCATACGGCAAATGCGAGGTAATACTATATTCTCCAAATCATACCATTACACTTCCTGAACTTCCGCAGGCTCATATTAGAAAATTGGTTGATTTGTGGACAGAGAGATTTGCTGAAATATCAAAAGATGAAAATATAAAATATGTGTTTATATTTGAAAACAGAGGCGAGGTGGTAGGTGTTACTATGCCGCACCCTCATGGACAGATTTACGGATATAGCGTTATTCCAAAGAAGATTGAGCTAGAGCTTGATTCGTGTAAGGAGCATTTTGAAAATACAAACCGTTGTCTTATCTGTGATATGCTTAAGGACGAGATGGATTGCGGAAAGAGAATTATCATTGAAAATGAAGACTTTGTTGCATTTTTACCATTCTTCTCGGAATACCCTTATGGTATGTATATCGCAGCAAAGAGCCATAAGCAGAACTTGACAGAATTTAATGACCGCGAAAAAGATAACCTTGCAAAGATACTTCGCGAAACTACAGGCACACTTGACAGCTTGTTTGATTATAAGTTTCCTTATATGATGTGTATGTATCAAAACCCTGTAAATATAGGTGACGTAAGTGATTATTGCCACTTTCATATAGCTTTTTATCCTCCAATGCGTTCTAAAGACAAACAGAAATTTAACGCATCCAGTGAAACAGGTGTGTGGGCACATTGTAACACTACAGCACCTGAAGCTGTGTCGGAAGAGCTAAGAGAAGCATACAAAAAGTTTATGGCTAAATCGGAGGAGATGTAATGGAATTAAACCAGATAATAGATATGTTTATAGATATATACGGCGGTACAAAGGCCGACCTTCGTATATTTGAATCGCCAGGCAGAGTAAACCTTATAGGTGAACATACCGACTATAACGGCGGTTTTGTATTCCCAGCTGCACTTACTATGAAAACAACTATAGTTGCAAGAAAGAGAAATGATAATAAAATCGTTCTTCGCGCAACTGACCTTGATGTAGTGGTAGAGGCAGATATAAATAGCCTTGAAAATTATAAGGGTATCAAATGGGGCGACTATCAGATAGGCGTTGCACACGAACTTCAGCAAAAAGGCTACGATATCGTAGGCTGCGACCTTCTATACGATGATACCGTTCCACACGGTGGCGGACTATCTTCATCAGCAGCTATCGAGGTTGCAACTGCTGTTATGTTTGCTACATTCTCGAACGAGAAAAACGGTCTTTCAACCAAGCTTGATATGATAGAAATGGCTCTTTTAGGTCAGGCGGCAGAGCATAACTACGTTGGAGTAAACTGTGGTATTATGGACCAGTTTGCATCAGCTATGGGCAAAAAAGACCACGCAATATTTTTAGATTGCAAAAACCTTGACTACAAATACGTTCCAATTAAGCTTGAAGGCAAAAAGATAGTTCTTTCAAATACTAAAAAGAAACATTCTCTTGGTGCATCAAAGTACAACGAGAGAAGAGCAGAGTGCGAAAAGGGATTTGAGATTCTTAAAAAATACCTTCCAAATGCAAATTGCCTTGGCGAAATATCACTTGATGAATTTAATGCGTATAAAGATAAAATAGAAGACGAGATAGTAAGGAAAAGAATTGAACACGTTATCGCAGAAGACGACAGAGTGCTTCGAAGCATAAAAGCTCTTGAAGCGGGTGACGTAGAAGAGTTTGGTAAACTTATGAATCAGTCGCACGATTCGCTTCGTGACCTTTACGAAGTAACAGGCCTCGAGCTTGATACTATGGTTGAAGAAGCCAGAAAGATAGACGGAGTTTTAGGCTCAAGAATGACAGGAGCAGGCTTTGGCGGTTGCACAGTAAGTATCGTTGAAGATAGCTGTGTTGATACATATATCGAAACTGTCGGCAAAAACTACGCTGAAAGAACAGGTATTACACCTGAATTTTACGTATCCGATATAGGAAACGGCGGCAGAGAAGTAAAATAATCGGAGGCACTATGGATATACTTGTTGCTACAAAAAATAAAGGTAAATTAAAAGAGATAAAGAGCATACTTGACGGGTACAACGTGCTTGGACTAGATGACATAGGCATTGACGTTGATGTCGAGGAAAACGGCACTACGTTTGAAGAAAATGCGCTTATAAAAGCACGTGAAATATCAAAGCTTTCGGGAAAAACTGTTATAGCTGACGACTCGGGACTTGAGGTTGATTATCTAAATGGTGCACCTGGCATATATTCAGCCAGGTACACAGACGGAAGCGATGATGACAGAGTAAATAAGCTTTTATCCGAGCTTTCAGGTGTACCACGTGAAAAACGCGGTGCTCACTTTACGTGCGCGATTGCCATTGTGTATGCCGATGGCGAAGAACACACATTTCGCGGTGAATGTTATGGTATAATCGGCACCGAGAAAAAAGGCGATAACGGCTTTGGATACGATCCGGTGTTTTTCTTCGAGGAATATAACATGACACTTGCCGAGGCGAGCGAGGAAATGAAAAACAAAGTCAGCCACAGAAGTATAGCACTGGAAAAACTTAAAAAATTTTTAAACAATAAAAGCGTATAGGGATATCTATGCGCTTTTTTGATTTATGGGAGGAATACGTATGAAATTAAGTGAAGTAAAAAGCATTCTGAATGCAGAGGTTTACACAGATGAGGCGCTTTTAGATACAGAGGTCTTATCTGCGTTCGGAAGCGACCTTATGAGCGACGTACTTGCATTTGTAAACGACCAGGCTCTACTTCTTACAGGCCTTGTAAATGCACAGGTTGTAAGAACCGCAGAAATGATGGATATGAAAGCGATTTTATTTGTACGCGGAAAAAAGCCGTCTGACGAGATGATTGAACTTGCAAATGAAACAAATATAACTATTTTGGGTACAGAACATACAATGTATATAGCATCAGGAAAGTTATACTCGGGAGGATTATTCAATAACTGATAGGGGGCTTCGAAATGGACGAAAAAAAGATGTGTTTACATTTTGACGTTGATGATGACGATTTTTCTGTTGCAGGCGAAGCGTCGAGTAAGCTTAAGAAAATGCTCAGACAACTCAGCATACCGCCTGATATTATAAGAAAAGTTTCCGTTGCGATGTACGAGGGAGAAATCAATATGGTTATCCACGCAAATGGCGGAACGATTGACGTTGAAATAGCAGACGATTATATAAAAATGATTCTTTCTGACAATGGACCTGGTATAGCAAACATAGACCTTGCTATGCAGGAGGGATATTCTACAGCAACAGACAGCGTGCGCGAACTTGGTTTTGGCGCAGGTATGGGATTACCAAATATGAAAAAATATACCGACAGTATGCGCATTACGTCTGAAATAGGAAAGGGTACAACTATAGAAATGGTTGTAAATATAAACTCGTAAAAGTGAGGTGAGGCATATGGATAGCATAATTCATTCAGTTACACTTGACAAAGAAAAGTGCAAGGGTTGCACTAACTGTATAAAGCTTTGTCCTACTCAGGCGATAAGGGTACGAAACGGCAAAGCAGTTATATTAAAAGACAGATGTATCGACTGTGGCGAATGTATAAGAGTGTGTCCGTATCACGCCAAAAAGGCTGTTACAGATAGCCTTGATATAATGAAAAAATTCAAGTATAACATCGCACTTCCTGCTCCGACTTTTTATGGACAATTTGAAAAGGTTAACGATATTAATGTAATATTAAATGCACTTTTGAAAATTGGTTTTGATGACGTGTTTGAGGTGGCTTATGCCGCACAGATAGTTACCAGAGAATCAAAAAAGGTGATAGAAAAAGGCGGTATAGAAAAGCCGATTATAAATTCGGCCTGCCCGGCAGTGCTAAGGCTTATATCTGTTAGATTTCCAAGCCTTATAGACAATATACTTCCGGTAATATCGCCTATGCATTTAGCCGGACGAATGGCAAGAGAACTGGCTGTGAAGGAAAAAGGCTTTAACCCTGAAGAGGTAGGTGTGTTCTTTATCACACCTTGTGCTGCAAAGGCGACAAGCGTCAAGCAGCATCCGGGTATAAAGGAAATGAACGTTGATGGTGCGTTTTCTATAAAGGAAATTTATAAAAAGATGATTCCGTATCTTTCGGATAAGGAGTGTTTGAAGGAGCTTTCAAAAGCCGATTTTTCAGGTATATGTTGGGCGAAAAGCGGTGGAGAGGTTAGTGCATTAAAGTGTGAAAATTACATAGCTGTTGATGGCATAGATAACGTTGTTAAGGTGTTTGAAGAGATAGAAAATGACAAGCTTCACGACCTTGAGTTTGTAGAAGCTCTTGCGTGCACAGGCGGTTGCGTGGGAGGCCCGCTGTGCGTGGAAAATAACTTTGTTGCACACACACGTGTTTCCCGTCTTTCCAAAATGCTAAAGGGCAAGGAGGTTAAACTTCCTGAGGGTGATATAGATATAATGTTTAACGACTCCATATCGTATAACCCGGCACTTACACTTGACCCCGACCGAAAGGTTGCTATGGCAAAGCTTGAACGTATGATGAAAATAAACGACGGACTTCCGGGACTTGATTGCGGTGCCTGTGGTTCGCCAACGTGTAAGACATTTGCCGAGGATATAGTAAGGGGTTATACACACGAATACGAATGTATATTTAAAATGCGTGAGATGATAGACGAGCTTGCGCTCAAAATGGATATATACGGGGAAAAGGAGGAGTGAAGTATGAAACTTGATACGCTTGTAAATGAGCTTTCACTCGAGGTTATTACCGATGGCGGACTTGACAGAGATATATCTGGTTGCTTTATATGTGACCTTTTAAGTCACGCTATGGGCAAGGTTGAAACGGATAACCTTTGGATTACTGTTCAGACAAATATGAATATTATCGCTATTGCGGTTTTGACAGAGCTTAGTGCAATTATTATCGCACAGGGTATGGACGTAGGCGAGGATGTTATAAATAAAGCAAACGACGAAGGAGTAACACTTCTTCAAAGTGACAAGACAGCTTATGAGCTTGCACTTATGATAGGTGAGCGAATATGAAGCTCTATTATGACTTGCATATTCATTCGGCATTGTCACCGTGCGGTGACGAGGATATGACACCAAACAATATAGTGAATATGGCAAGGTTAAAGGAGCTTGACGTAATAGCCGTTACCGACCATAATACCTGCAAAAATGCGGAGGCTGTTATGAAATGTGCTGAAAATTCAGGTATTGTGGTCATTCCCGGTATGGAGGTAGAGTCTATGGAGGAAGTGCACCTTGTTGCACTTTTCCCATCTTTGGATATGGCAATGAAGTTTGATGAGCTTGTTTCAAAGCATTTGCCAGCTATAAAAAATAAGCCGGACATTTTTGGTGAGCAGATACTATATGATGAAAATGACAACAGAGTAGGCTTGGTAGAAAACCTTCTCATTACTGCTACAGATATGCCTGTAGAGGAGATTGTAAAGGAAGTAAGAAAGCTTGACGGAGTAATATTCCCGTCGCATATTGATAAAGACTCATACAGTATACTTTCAAATCTGGGTTTTATTCCTGAAAATATTGAATTTACTGCAGTAGAAATAAAGAACGTGGATAAAACTGAGAAAATAGTCGAAACACATAAGCTTGAAAATCATATTATACTTCACAATTCCGACGCACATTTTCTGTGGGATATGTCGGAAAGAGAACATTATTTGTCAGTAGATGTTAAAAATGTTGATTATGTTATAAAAAAACTGCAAAAAAGATAGAAATTTTGTGAAAAATTATTGTTTTTTTGAAAATAAAGTGATATAATGAATAGGATTGATATTGTTAAAAATTTATTTAATATAATTTAAGGAGGTCGTACAATGAGTGACAAAAATGCTCTTGCTTTTGTAAGCACAAAAGAACAAGACGAAAAGCTTCAGGAAGTTATTGCAAAGTATAAAGATACTCAGGGCGCTCTTATTCCTGTACTTCACGAAGCACAAGAAATTTTCGGATATCTGCCTGTAGAAGTTCAGGAAAAGATATCTGAAGGACTAGGTGTACCAATGTCTGAAATATATGGCGTTGTTACATTCTACACACAGTTTTCAATAAATCCGAAAGGAAAATACAAAATTGGTGTTTGCCTTGGTACAGCATGCTATGTAAAAGGTTCAGGCGATATTATCGAAAAGATAAAAGAGATACTAGGTATCGATGTAGGAGAATGTACTCCGGATGGTAAATTTTCACTTGATGCTACACGTTGCATAGGTGCGTGCGGACTTGCTCCGGTACTTACTGTAAATGACGACGTATACGGAAGATTGGTAGTAGACGATGTTCCGGGCATCCTTGCAAAATATTAATTCGGGTGATTTAATATGACTGAAATATCACTTCACATTCTCGATATAGCACAAAACTCTGTCAAAGCGAAAGCTAAAAATATCGGCATAGAAATATGCGAAGATATAGAAAATGATATATTCAGTGTTGTTATATCGGATGACGGCTCGGGTATGGATGAGGAGTTTTTAAAAAACGTAACCGACCCATTTAAAACAACACGTACGACACGCAAGGTGGGTATGGGACTATCGCTTTTCAAAACGGCTGCCGAGGTTACCGGCGGAAGCTTTGATATTACATCTAAGCTTGGCGCTGGAACTCGCGTTACAGCAAAGTTCGTTCATTCGAGTATTGACCGACAGCCGCTTGGGGATATAGCGTCGACTATTACAACGCTTATCGGAAGTGATGAAAATATTGATTACAAATATACTCATATATACAATGGTGAAAAGTTCGAGTTTGATACTGTTATGATTAAGGAAGTTATGCAGGGTGTCAGCTTAAATACGCCTGAAGTACTTGCATGGATAGATGAGTATATTAACGAAGGTTTGAAAAGTATAATGGAGGTGTAGATATGAAAAGTTTAGAAGAATTAGCAAAAATCAGAGAAAAAACATTGTCAAAGGTTACAGTACGTAAAGAAGACGGCGACAATGTAAGAATAGTTGTAGGTATGGCTACATGTGGTATAGCATCTGGCGCAAGACCGGTTCTAAAAGCTCTTATGGAAGAGGTAGAAAAAAGAGGCCTTGCAAATGCTTATGTTACACAGACAGGTTGTATTGGTATGTGTAAGTTAGAGCCTATCGTTGAAGTGTTTATGCCAAATGGTGATAAATACACTTATGTAAAGATGGACGCTGAAAAAGCTGTTAGGGTTATAAACGACCATATAGTAAACGGTAAACCTGTTACAGAATACACTATCGGCGCTTACGAGAAATAATAGGAGGAATAGAAAATGGATTTAGCCAGAGCTCATGTGCTTGTCTGTGGCGGTACAGGCTGTACTTCTTCAGGCAGTGAAAAACTTATAAATAAGCTAAATGAATGTCTTGCGAAAAATGGCCTTGAAAATGAAATCAAGGTTATCAAAACAGGCTGCTTCGGTCTATGTGCATTAGGACCGATAATGATCGTATATCCTGAAGGTGCTTTCTATAGCATGGTTAAAGAAGAGGATATCGACGAGATTGTTGAAGAACATCTACTAAAGGGTAGAATAGTTAAGAGACTTCTATATCAGGAGACTGTTTCTGCAGATGATAATAAGATTAAGTCGCTTAACGAAATTGGTTTCTACGAAAAACAGCAGAGAATAGCTCTTAGAAACTGTGGTGTTATCAACCCAGAAAATATCGATGAATATATCGCATTTGACGGTTATAAAGCATTAGGTAAGGTTCTTACTGAAATGAAGCCGCAGGAAGTTATTGATGAAATCAAGAAATCAGGACTTCGCGGACGTGGAGGCGGTGGTTTCCCTACAGGTCTTAAATGGGAATTTACTGCTAAAGCGCAGGGCGACCAGAAATACGTTGCATGTAACGCCGACGAAGGTGACCCGGGTGCATTCATGGATAGATCTATCCTTGAAGGTGACCCACATTCACTTATCGAAGCGATGGCTATCGCAGCTTACGCAGTAGGCGCCAACCAGGGTTATGTTTATGTAAGAGCAGAGTACCCAATCGCAGTTGCAAGATTACAGATAGCTATCGAGCAGGCAAAGGAATATGGCCTACTTGGTGAAAATATATTTGACACAGGCTTCAACTTTGACCTTGGCATCAGACTTGGTGCAGGTGCATTCGTTTGCGGTGAGGAAACTGCACTTATGACATCTATCGAAGGTCACAGAGGTGAGCCAAGACCAAGACCACCATTCCCAGCAGTAAAAGGTCTGTTTGGTAAGCCAACACTTCTAAACAATGTTGAAACTTACGCAAACATCACTGCTATCATCAATAATGGTGCTGACTGGTTTGCCCAGATTGGTACTGAAAAGAGTAAGGGTACAAAAGTATTTGCCGTTGGCGGTAAGATAAATAACACAGGTCTAGTTGAAATTCCTATGGGTACTACACTTCGCGAAATCGTATACGATATCGGTGGTGGTATTCCAAACGGAAAACAGTTCAAGGCTGCACAGACAGGCGGACCTTCAGGCGGATGTATTCCAAAAGAACTTATCGATACTCCAATCGATTACGATTCACTTATAAGCATCGGTTCAATGATGGGTTCAGGCGGACTTATCGTTATGGACGAAGATACTTGTATGGTTGACATAGCTAAATTCTTCCTTGAATTTACAGTTGACGAGTCTTGCGGTAAATGTTCTCCATGTAGAATAGGTACAAAGAGACTTCTTGAAATACTTAACAAAATCACATCTGGCGAGGGTACACTTGAAGATATCGACAGACTTGAAGAGCTTTGCTATTCTATCAAGAATGCAGCACTTTGCGGACTTGGACAGACTGCTCCAAACCCAATCTTAAGTACACTTAGATACTTCAGAGATGAGTATATCGCTCACGTTGTAGATAAGAAATGTCCTGCAGGCGTATGTAAAGCACTTGTATCGTACAAGATTGATCCTGATAAATGTATCGGATGTACTCTATGTGCAAAGGCTTGTCCTGTTGGAGCTATTTCAGGAGAACTTAAGAAACCTCATACAATTGACGCATCTAAGTGTGTTAAATGTGGTGCTTGTTTCGAAAAATGTCGCAAGGGCGCAATTCTTAAATAAGGAGGAGAAATATAATGGAAAACGTTAATATTAAAATAAACGGCGAAAGCTATAGCGTGCCGTCAAATTACACAATTCTTGACGCTGCCAGAGATGCAAACATTCATATTCCTACTCTTTGTTACCTAAAAGATGTAAACCAGATAGGTGCATGTAGAATGTGTCTTGTTGAGATTAAAGGCGCAAGAGCACTTCAGGCTGCGTGTGTATACCCAGTAGCTGAAGGACTAGAAATATATACAAATTCTGAAAAGGTTAAAAAGGCTAGAAAAGCTACACTTGAGCTTATCCTTTCAAACCACGAGAAAAAGTGTCTTACTTGCGTAAGAAGTAAGAACTGTGAACTTCAGGACCTTGCAGAAGAGCTTGGAGTTGACGAATTAAGATACGAGGGTGAAAATGTTCATCACGAGATTGATAACGTGTCACCGTCTATCGTTAGAGATAACAACAAATGTATCCTTTGCAGACGTTGTATCGCTGTTTGTAAAAATATCCAGACAGTTAGCGTTATCGACGCTATCGGCAGAGGTATCAATACAAAGATTGGTTGTTCATTTGAAAAATCTCTTGCAGAGGTTGAATGTACAAACTGCGGTCAGTGTATCACAGCTTGTCCTGTTGGCGCGCTTTATGAAAAAGACGCTACAAAGGCAGTTTGGGATGCTATCTATGATGAAGATAAGCACGTTGTAGTTCAGGTTGCTCCTGCTGTCAGAGTAGGTATCGGCGAAGAATTCGGTATGCCAATCGGTACTCGTGCTACAGGTAAGCTTGCTGCATCACTTAAGAAATTAGGATTTGATAAAGTATTTGATACAAATACAGGTGCCGACCTTACTATTATGGAAGAAGGCACAGAGCTTCTTAACAGAATTCAGAACGGCGGTAAACTTCCTATGATTACATCTTGTAGCCCAGGTTGGATTAAATTCTGTGAGCATAACTATCCAGAATTTTTGGATAACCTATCTTCTTGTAAATCACCGCACGAAATGTTCGGTGCTATTATCAAGTCGTATTATGCCGAAAAAGAAGGCATAGACCCAGCTAAAATCTTCGTTGTATCTGTAATGCCTTGTACAGCTAAAAAGTTTGAGGCACAGAGAGAAGAAATGAAGGGTACTGGCTACGCAGACGTAGATGCAGTTCTTACTGTAAGAGAGCTTGGTAAGATGATAAGACAGGCAGGTATCGACTTTGTTAATCTTCCTGATGCAGAGTTTGATAATCCGTTTGGCGGAGCAACAGGTGCCGCAGTTATCTTCGGTACTACAGGCGGCGTTATGGAAGCTGCACTTCGTACTGTTAAGGAAATCCTTGAAAATAAACCACTTGACCGTCTAGAGTTTACAGAGGTTAGAGGTACAGAAGGTATCAAGGAAGCTACACTTGAAATTGCAGGCAAGCCTGTAAGAGTAGCAGTAGCACATAGCCTTGGCTGCGCGAGAAAGCTTCTTGACAGCATAAAAGCCGGCGAAAAAGAATATGAATTTATCGAGATTATGGGTTGCCCTGGCGGTTGCGTAACAGGCGGCGGTCAGCCAATCGTTTCTGCTAAAGTAAAAGCTACTACAGACGTTAAGGCATTAAGAGCAAAAGCTATATATGACGAAGACGAAGCACTTACTATCAGAAAATCTCATGAAAATCCGTTTATCAAAAAACTATATGATGAGTTCCTTGGAGAGCCTTGTGGACATAAGTCACACGAACTTCTTCATACACATTATATTGACAGAAGTGGCAAATAATATTAAAATAATAAGCGAGAGCGAAATGCTTTCGTTTATTTTTTATGTATTCGCGAAATATTTCCCGGGAAATAACTTTATAAAAGCCTCCTTTGCCTAAAGGGAGGGTGACCAACAAAGTTGGTGGAGGGATTGTAATTAAACATCCATACTTAAATAAACTATCATAATAGTTGAGGAGGAGCAAATCTTGAGAAATCTTGCATCGCCAAAGGTTATTAAAGAAATACTTGCAGAAAACGAGTTTAGATTTTCAAAGTCACTCGGTCAGAACTTTCTTATCGATGAAAACGCACTTTGTAAAATTATAGACAATTCGTGCATTGATGAAAATACAAATATCATAGAAATTGGGCCTGGCTTTGGTACACTTACCCAAAGACTTTGCCAGAGTGTGAAAAAGGTTGTTGCAATCGAAATTGATTCTACTGTTATTCCAATTCTTACAGATAATCTGTCAGATTTCGACAACGTAAAGATAATTAACGCCGATGTTCTGGAGTTAAACCTTAATGAGCTTATCGAAAGCGAATTTGACGGCGGTGATATAAAAGTTGTCGCAAATCTTCCTTATTATATCACTACACCTATAATAATGACGCTACTTGAGCGAAAGCTTCCTATATCTGATATCATCATAATGATACAAAAGGAAGTTGCAGACCGAATACTCGCCGTACCCGGCAAGAAAGACTATGGAGCGCTTACTGTAGCAGTAGGGTACTATACTGTGCCTGAGATAGTTCTTACAGTTGGCACCGGCTCGTTTATGCCACCGCCAAAGGTGTCATCATCTGTTGTGAAATTAAGTGTCCGCGAAACGCCTGCAGTAGATGTCGACGAAAAGAACTTCTTTAAAGTAGTAAAAGCAGCATTCGCCCAGAGAAGAAAGACTCTTTTAAACGCTATTTCCAACTCGGGTATTACACAAAAATCCAAGGAAGAAATACTAAATGCACTGAAATTGTCAGGTATTGATGAAAAAGCTAGAGGCGAAACTTTGTCAATAGAAATGTTTGCTGAGCTTTCAAAAAAACTTTTTTAAAATTTTTCAAAAAAATAAAAGGGTTTTAAAGGAAGATGTAGAATAATAATATAATATGGTGTAAAAACGACGTTTT
>JAZQHR010000062.1:0-8783 GCA_045540695.1 Clostridia bacterium
AACAGGCGAGCTTGTAGAAAACGCATCCTCTTGCGCTATGTGCAAAAGAATGATACTAAACGCAGGCATCGAAAAGGTGATAGTGCGTTTGACAAAAGATACATACAAGGTTATAGACGTTACCGAATGGATAGAAAATGACGATTCACTCGGTACACAATTTGGTTATTAAGGTATAAATCTACACTTAACATCAAATGATATAAGAGATAAACCAACAAACAAAAATTAATGCTGTAAATGCTCGACATGAGCATTTAGTTATAACGACATTAAAACTTTGTTTGCAGGGTGTTATCTCTTTTTATTTTGCAAATATGCGGAGGATTTATGAGAAAAATACGGCATAATATCATAACAGCATTATCAGTTGTTGCACTATTTACTTTATTAACCAACTTGGTACCGCAAAAAGCGGTATTTATTATATCACTTTTAGTATTTGGTACACTTTTATACATTCCTGTAGCATTAAAAAATATATTTCCTTGTTTTATTCCGGGAAAAACAAGGCTGGTTCTGGCGTTTTTGTTCCAGTATTCAACATTGGTGTTTATTGCGTTGTCGCTGGTGCTTGGAAGCTGGTTTAGGTTTTACGAGGATTTTATATGGTGGGATATGTTTTTACACTTTCTTGCAGGGGTAATATTTGCCGTTCCGGGATATTGCCTTATATACAAGGGTGCAGAAAACGTCAGAAATTTTATGGCGTTTTGGGTGCCGTTGTGCGTGTCCTTGGCGATATCAGCATTGTGGGAGATATATGAATTTACAGGAGATATACTGTTTGGTATGACTATGCAGGGAAACGGAATATCCGACACCATGGAGGACCTGATAGCATGCTTTGTAGCGGCAATTGTAACATCGACTGCGTTATATTTTTTAAGTAAAAAGTATAATAAAAATTGATGTTCACTTTTAAAAATATCCTATATGACCAAAGCCGGAACGGATAAATCCGTTCCCTACACAGTTTTTATGGGGAGTTTTTGTTAAATAAAATACCTGATTATCTCCATTTGCAGTAATCTTTTCGGACAGTCGGGGACGCCTGTCCCTACAATGTGGTTGATGCAAAAATAGTTTTCGTAATAAACACACAATTCAAATAATTACACAATATGATTCGTAGGGAATGGATTTATCCATTCCGCTAAGTGCATAAATGCGTTCCCTGCTTTAGTTACAGTTTCTTTGATTAACGTTTTCTCGGACAGTCGGGGACGCCTGTCCATGCAGAGTAGCTTATGCAATCAAAAAAGGTTACAGGAATTTTTCCTGTAACCTTTTATATCTCACATATATTACTTCTGTCTGCAACCTTTAATATTACATCCTTACCCACTTTAACGCCATTTTTCTCAAGCATATTTTTGCTTGTTTCGTACGCAAGTGCGGGAAGGTTATTTTCTTTACTTAAATGCCCAAGTATTATCCTGGTAGTACCCCACATGGCAAGCTGTGTAGCCATCCATGCGGCTTTATCGTTTGGAAGGTGACCGTAGTCACTAAGTATTCGTTTTTTTAAATAAACCGGATATTTGCCGTTTTTCAGCATTTCCACATCGTGATTTGACTCTATAAGCACCGCGTCACTTTTGCAAATGCTTTTTACAAGCGACTCACTAAGGTGACCTGTGTCGGTAGCTACCGAAAAACGTTTGCCGTCCATACACAAGGTATATCCAAGCGGTTCTTTCGCATCGTGCGGGATTTTAAACGGATATATCTCCATATCCCTTATTTCAAATGCCTCGCCGGCCTTTACGCTTCTGATATATGAATCGTGTAGTCCTGAAACGGGAGTTAGCGATAGTGTTCCCTCGCTCCCGTATATGGGTATATTATATTTTCTAGCCATTACATCCACTCCGCGAACATGGTCAATATGCTCGTGAGTAAGGATAATCCCGTCTATCTCATCGGGAGAAATGCCAATTTCTTTTAGCGATGTGCATATTTTCGCACAGCTCACCCCTGCATCTACAAGCACATTTGTATTGCCGTTTGACACAAGTGTAGCATTGCCCGAGCTTCCGCTGTATAATGTACAAAATCTACTGTTACTCATCTATTCTTTCAATCTCTGCACCAAGTGCTTTTAGTTTCTTTTCAAGGTTTTCATAGCCTCTGTCTATATGTCTTAAATCGGTGATCGTGGTAGTACCCTTTGCCGCAAGACCAGCCACTACAAGCGCCGCACCTGCACGAAGGTCTGTAGCCTTCACAAGTGCTCCGCACAGCTCGTCCACACCGTCAACGACAGCCATTCTACCGTTTACCGTGATGTTTGCACCCATTTTCACAAGCTCGCTAGTGTATTTAAATCTCGAATCCCACACACTCTCGGTAACTATGCTTGTACCATCCACTGTAGTAAGTGATGTTACCATAAGCGGCTGAAGGTCGGTAGGAAAACCGGGGTATGGAAGTGTTTTAACATTTATGTGCTTAAGCGGTTTTGACACCGATACGCGTACATCCTCGTCGCCCTCTTCCACAGTAGCGCCCATTTCCACAAACTTTGCAGAAATAGCCTCAAGGTGCTTCGGAATAACATTCTTTATAAGTACATTTCCCTTTGTAGCAAGCGCCGCAAACATATACGTGCCTGCTTCTATCTGGTCGGGGATAATGGAATAGCTTCCGCCATGAAGTGACTCTACACCTTTTACCTTTATTACATCTGTACCTGCACCTTTTATGTTTGCACCCATAGAATTTAGGAAGTTTGCCACGTCAACTATGTGTGGTTCTTTTGCGGCATTTTCTATAACAGTCGCGCCCGGAGCAAGCACTGCTGCAAGCATTATATTGATAGTAGCACCTACGCTTACCACGTCAAGGTACACGTGACCTCCGGTAAGATTTGTAGCATCCACCTCTACTACTCCGCAGTTTATACTTACATCACAGCCAAGTGATTCAAAACCCTTTTTATGCTGGTCGATTGGTCTTGGGCCAAGGTCACATCCGCCAGGAAGCGGAACGCAAGCCTTTCTGCTTCTTCCCATAAGTGCACCAAGGAAATAATATGATGCTCTCATCTTAACCGCATACTCCTGTGCCGCTATGTGCGTATTTACACCGGCACAATCTATCTTTACGCAGGTATCGTTTATCTTTTCAACCTTTGCTCCCATTACTTTAAGCATGTCAAATATCACGCCAACATCACTTATATTTGGAACATTTTCTATTATACATTCTCCCTTAACTAAAAGTGTAGCAGGAAGAATTGCAACGGCAGCATTTTTAGCACCGCTTATTTCTACTTCGCCAACAAGCGGTTTTCCACCTTTTATAACAAGTTTTTCCAAGGTTACCCCTACCTTTTCATAATGGTATTTATATATCAAATCAATTACTATTTTTACACGCAACTATTGTATGATACTATATTATAACACAAAATTTCAAAAAAGCAAAGAAAATATTTACATAAATTTAACTTTTGCATAATATTTTTTATTTTTCGCCAAACTATGACCATACAAATGCAAATGAAAGGTGGAAATAACGTGAATTTTTCTATGTCGAAAAAGGACTACGACAAGCTGGTAAAAGAAAATTCTCCCGGCTCTAAGGTGGTACGAAACTGCATTTTTGCGTTTTTGTTTGGCGGCACATTTTGCGTGATCGGGCAGTTTATAAATATGTTTTTCAAATACTTAAATTACTCCACACCTCAGGCGGCAACCCTTACGTCTGTCACTATGATATTTATCGGGGCACTGTTAACCGCGTTAAACGTATATGACAACCTCGCAAAATACGGCGGTGCAGGCACGCTTGTACCTATAACGGGTTTTGCCAACAGTGTGGTTGCATCGGCTATGGAATTTAAATCAGAAGGATATGTGCTGGGACTTGGTGCAAATATGTTTAAGGTGGCAGGACCTGTTATAGTATTTGGAACGGTAACATCGTTTATTTACGGTGTGATATATTATATTCTTACATTGTTGGGGTGGATAGCGTGATGAACAAGAAAATTGGAAAACAGACAGTACAGCTTGCGACACCACCCGTGATAATAGGTGCGTATTCATCGGCAGGAAGCAAGGAAAGCGAAGGCCCGTTAAAAGACTGGTTTGACGATGTATATCCCGACGAATTTTTAGGTGAAGATTCGTGGGAAAAGGCTGAAAGCAAGCTTATTATGAACACCGTAAAGGGTGCTGTAGAAAAGGCACAGCTTGAAATTCCTGATATTGAATACATTTTTGCTGGTGACCTTTTAAACCAATGCACCGGTTCAAGCTTTGGAATAAAAAACTTTCAGGTGCCGTTTTTCGGGCTGTATGGTGCATGCTCTACAATGGGTGAATCGCTTTCTCTTGCATCAATGATAATAGACGGCGGTTATGCAAAAAACGTTGTAGCCGCTACGTCAAGCCATTTTTGCTCGTCGGAAAAGCAGTTTAGATTTCCGCTTGAATACGGCGGAGTACGCACTCCTACTTCGCAGTGGACAGTAACCGGAAGCGGTGCGGCAGTGGTTTCAAGCGAAGGTGACGGTCCAAAGATAACACACGTTACTACGGGTAAGATAATCGACCTTGGTGTGACCGATGCAAACAATATGGGTGCTGCTATGGCACCCTCTGCGGCAGACACGATATATGCACACCTATCCGAAACGGGTAGAAATCCTGAATATTACGATGCCATAGTAACGGGTGACCTTGGCGAAGTGGGAAGCAAGCTCCTTCTTGAGCTTTTAGTGAAAAAGGGCGTCGATATATCCCGTGTGCATGATGACTGCGGATGTATGATATTTGACAAATCGCAAAACGTTCAGGCAGGCGGAAGTGGTTGCGGTTGCTCGGCATCGGTATTTTGCGGACATTATTACAAAAAGCTTAAGTCAGGCGATATAAACAAAATTCTTTTTATACCAACCGGTGCACTTATGAGTCCTACGTCGGCGTTTCAGGGATTGTCCATACCAGGCATAGCACACGCTATTGCCATAGAAAATATTCAGGAGGATGATTATGCAGATATTTAACGCGTTCTGGGTTGGCGGTGTGATATGCGTAGTCGCCCAGCTTTTGATAGATTATACCAAGCTTACACCGGCAAGGATAATGGTATCGTATGTTATAGTGGGTGTGATAATATCTGCACTCGGGCTTTATCAGCCGCTTATCGACTATGCCGGAGCAGGTGCTACAGTGCCTATAATGGGGTTTGGTCACACACTTGCAAAGGGCGTGGAAAAGGCAGTAAACGAGCAAGGGATATACGGCGTGTTCATTGGCGGTGTGACGGGTGCTGCCGGAGGCATTACAGCCGCGGTGGTGTTTGGTTACATTGCGGCGTTATTTTCCAAGCCGAAAATAAAAAAATAACTCATAACTTACCGCCTGTCCTAATATATTTACTATATGACAGGGAAAACCAAAACTCTCCCTGCCTTCAGGAGGGCTACTATATGACAAACTTAAAAGGACTTTCAAGTAAGGAAGCGGAAAATCTGCTTTTGAAAAACGGATTTAACGAGCTGGACAAAAAGCGGAAAATATCACCTGTTGGGATTTTTCTTTCGCAGTTTAAGGATTTTATAACAATCGTTTTGATAGTCGCTACCGCTATCTCATTTTTTCTGGGTGAAACGAGTGATGCGGTAACGATATTTATTATTCTTATTTTAAATGCAGTGCTTGGATTTGTGCAGGAATTTAAAACGGAAAAATCACTTGAGGCCTTGTCAAGCCTTGCATCGCCAATGGCCATGGTGATGCGTGACGGTACAGGGTGCAAGATAGCATCACGCGAAATAGTGCCGGGGGATGTACTGATACTTGAGGCAGGTGACCGCATCAGTGCCGATGCAAGTATAATAAAGTCTACTAACCTTCAGGTAAATGAATCAATCCTCACAGGTGAATCGGTGCCGGTAGAAAAAAGCGTATCGGCAGACAAGCAGTTATATATGGGTACTACCATTTCCGTAGGCCGTGCTGTGGCTGTGGCGGAAAAAACGGGTATGAGCACGAAGATGGGACAAATTGCCCACCTTTTAAAAGGTGCAGGTGACAACACTACCCCACTTAAAAAGACACTTAACAAAATAGGAAAAGAGCTTGTAATAATATGCTTTGGCGTATGTATGCTGATATTTATTGCCGGCATTTTTCATGGTCAATCGGTGTATGATATGTTTTTCTCGTCAGTAAGCCTTGCTGTAGCGGCTATTCCTGAGGGTATGCCTGCGGCAGTTACGGTGTCACTTGCGATTGGCGTGCAAAGAATGTTAAAGAGAAACGCACTTGTGCGTAAGCTTCCGGCTGTGGAAACTCTCGGCTCAACATCTGTTATTTGCTCGGACAAGACGGGCACTCTTACCGAAAACAAAATGACCGTCACAAAGATCTTTGCAGACGGAAAGTACATAGATGTATCGGGAAACGGCTATGAGTTATCGGGCGAATTTTCTCAAAGCGGGATAAAAGTACAGCCAAAAGAAAAAAAGACGCTTAAAATGCTCCTTACGTGCGGTTTACTTTGCAACAATGCCATATACAAAAATGACAATATATCGGGCGACCCCACTGAGATAGCAATATATGCCGTATCAAAGAAGGCAGGCATAGATACTGACGGCTACGAAAGGATTTTGGAAAATCCATTTGACTCGGACAAGAAATATATGAGCGTTATTTGTCAGCATACAACCGGTGAAAAATATATGTTTGTAAAGGGTGCACCCGACAAAATTTTATGTAAATGCTCTAAAAAGCTTACTGAGTCTGGCGAAGTGCCATTTGGAGATAAAAGACGAATACAAAAAGCGTGCGACGATATGACAAACGACGCACTAAGAGTACTGGCGTTTGCGTATAAGAAGGTAGCATCGGATAGTGAAAAAGAAACAAGCCTTGTTTTCCTTGGTTTGGCAGGGATGATAGACCCACCGAGAAAGGAAGTATACACTTCCATTGAGGCGTGCTACAAAGCAGGAATACGCCCTGTTATGATAACGGGCGACCACAAAAATACCGCTTGTGCAATAGCAAAAAAGCTTGGGTTTACCGATGCGGATAATCCCATTACAGGTGATGATATTTTAAAAATGACCGATGACGAGCTATGTATGGCAGTTGACAAAACGAGCGTGTTTGCACGTGTTTCACCACTTGACAAACTCAGAATAGTAAGAGCATTTAAAAGGAGAAAAAACGTTGTCGCTATGACGGGCGACGGGGTAAACGATGCACCTTCGCTAAAAGAAGCGGACATAGGTGTTGCTATGGGTAAGACGGGCACGGATGTGGCAAAACAAGCCTCGGATATGGTGCTTTTAGACGATAATTTCTCCACTATTGTAGCGGCAGTGGAGGAAGGAAGAATGATATTTGACAATATAAGAAAATTTATAAAATACCTTCTTGCGTGCAACTTGGGTGAAATACTCCTTATGGGAGCGGCAGCATTTCTCGGTATGCCCATACCCCTTTTACCTATTCAGGTATTGTGGATGAATCTTGTCACAGACGGTCTGCCAGCATTGGCACTTGGCATAGACCCTCCGACAAGCGGCATAATGGACAGACGTCCAAGGAAAAAAGACGAGGGAATATTCTCAAAAGGACTTGGTTCGATGATAGCCGTTTCAGGAATGCTGATAGGTGCAAGCAGCCTTTTGGCATTTTCGCTTGGAATGTACATCACAAGGGATATAGAAATGGCACGTACAACGGCATTTTGCACGCTTATCTTCGCAGAGCTTGTCTACGCGTTTGAATGCAAAAGCGAGTATATGTCGCTGTCGTTAAAACAGATATTTAATAATCTTTATCTCGTACTGGCAATTGTATTATCGGCGGTGCTTACAATAGTTATAATGTATATACCGTTTTTGAGCGAGATATTTAAAACCGTTCCGCTTACAAAGGATATGTGGATGATAGTAGTATTGCTTGGGTTTGTTGAATTTATAATAAATTCGGTGGTGCTAAAACCTGTCGCGAAAAAGAAATACAATAGCAAAAATTATAACATAAATACATCCAATAAGTAATTTATAACAAAAATTTCTTGTACACGCTTTTTGATAATTCCTCATATAATCACCTATACACCAATATAACAAAAGTTACCGAAAAGTAAACTCAATTGAGGTAATTATTTTAACTCAAAAAAGATAAAATTATATTAATTTATAATAATCGGAGTGATACTGTTGAATATAGGCGAAGCGGTAAAGTTAAGAATTATTGAGCTGTGCAAGGCGGAGAATATAACAATAAACAGACTGGCAATTCAAAGCGGAATAACGCAATCTACACTAAACAATATAATAAGTGGAAGAAACAACAGTACAACTATATCGACTATCAAAAAGATTTGCGATGGTTTGGAAATGGATATCGTTGATTTCTTTAAATCAGATTTATTTAAAAGTTTAGAACAGGAAATAAAATGAACCTACTTAAATAAAAAGCATTCTCTAGGGAGAATGCTTTTTTAGGTCCAGGGTGTCCCTGGTCTGAAGGAGATCTGGAGCGATAGCATCAACCCTTCATTCGAGCGTAAAAAACACCATTTGATGAAATTCTTAGAAAATTCAAACGATATTTTTAAAAATTAAATGTAAAAAAGTCAGGCTTAAGTTTTATAGCATTGCCTGACTTTTTTAGTGCAACCCGAGGGAACAGAGGGTTTTTAATATACACTAAGCTTACGTTCCCGAGTTTGCATGTGCAGTTGAATTTTTAAAAATGAGTCTTGATATTTTCTTGAAATTTATCAATAGGTGCGGCAGGGGTTGT
>JAZQHR010000063.1:0-14301 GCA_045540695.1 Clostridia bacterium
AAGGCTTCATCAATAATACGCTTGATCTCGCTGTCGATAAGAGCGGCGGTTTCGTCGGAGTAATTCTGGGTATTGTTAAAATCACGGCCAAGGAATACTTCGTCGTTGGAACGCTCGGATGCAAATGCGATGGGACCGAGCTTTTCGCTCATGCCGTAGCGAGTAACCATGTTTCGAGCTATGGCTGTGGCACGTTGGATATCGTTGGACGCACCGCCGGAAATGTCATCAAAGAATACTTTTTCTGCCACACGTCCGCCGAGAATCATGGTTATTTCTTCCATAAGTCCTTTTTTGAATACGCTTACTTTATCCTCAAGCGGCACGGTGAGTGTATAACCCAAAGCGCGGCCTGTGGGAATGATTGAAATCTGGCGTACGGGATCAACCGAGGGCAGGATGTGTGCAAGCACCGCATGACCAGCTTCGTGGTATGCTGTTTTTTTCTTTTCTTCGGGCTTGAATTTGAGGGATTTTTTCTGTGTGCCCACCATTATCTTAAGCGATGCTTCTTCAATATCTGACATGCCAATAAGTTTTTTGTGTTTGCGTGCGGCATGCAAGGCTGCCTCGTTAAGAAGGTTTGAAAGATCGGCACCGGTAAAGCCTACTGTTGACTGAGCTATCTTTTCAAGATCAACTGCTGCCTCAAAAGGTTTGCCTTTTGCGTGGACTTTAAGAATGTCAACTCTGCCCTTAAGATCGGGATAGTTTACGGTTACCTGTCTGTCAAAACGGCCGGGGCGCAAAAGCGCAGGGTCAAGTATATCCGGGCGGTTGGTTGCGGCAATAACAATAACACCCTCGTTGCTGCCAAATCCATCCATTTCAACAAGCAGCTGGTTAAGAGTTTGTTCTCTTTCATCATGACCGCCGCCAAGACCTGCACCGCGGTGACGTCCCACTGCGTCGATTTCGTCGATGAATATAATACTGGGAGAGTTCTTTTTTGCGTTTTCAAAAAGATCACGAACTCTGGAAGCACCCACACCAACGTACATTTCCACAAAATCCGAACCGGATATTGAGTAGAAGGGAACTCCTGCTTCGCCTGCTACGGCTTTTGCAAGAAGCGTTTTACCTGTTCCCGGAGGGCCTACGAGTAGGACACCCTTTGGAATTTTTGCACCAAGTGCCTCGTATTTTTTAGGCTCTTTTAAAAATTCAACTATCTCAACAAGTTCTTCTTTTTCTTCATCTGCACCTGCAACATCCTTGAATGTAACTTCATTTTCGTCTTTTGTGTGCATTTTAGCTCTGCTTTTTCCAAACGACATAGCCTTTCCGCCACCGCCGTTTGCCTGCCTGAATGATATAACAAAAAATGCTATAAATATAATAGTTAAAAGCAGGGTAGGTAGCATAGAAAGCCACCAAGGCGGATTTGCCGGCTGAGGTGTTGAAAGCACTAAAGTACCTTCGGTTACCTGTGAAGATATAGCCGCTCCGGCATGTGTATATAGTGTGTCGATTGATGGAATGTCAACCGTAATCTTTGTTCCGTCATTTAAAGTTGCAATTGCGTTCTTTTCGACAATAATAAGCTCTTTTACCGATCCGGAATTAATACCGTTTACCAGCTCCGAAAAATCTTTTACAACAGGTCCGCTTTGATAATTGAGCATAAAATATATTACAAAAATCACTAAAAGTAGTATAGCATAAAAGCCAAAACCTTTTATGTATTTTTTCAAATGCAACGCCTCCTTTTTAAATTATTTTGAAATTTTAATAGTAATGTTAACATAAAATAAATATAATTTCAATAATTTATTATTAACAATTTATTAATCAATTATGAATTGTATGTAAAATATTTCTATTTTTCATAAACTTCTCTTTTAAGAATAGCAATGTATGGAAGGTTTCTGTATTTTTGAGAGTAGTCAAGACCGTATCCAACAAGGAAGTTGTCTTCAACCTCAAACCCTACGTAGTCTGCATTTATATCAGCGGTTCTTCTTGATGGTTTATCAAGAAATGCACATAATTTAAGTGACTTCGGATTTCTTGTTAAAAGCTCGGTTTTAAGAGCTTTTAATGTGTTTCCTGTGTCTATGATATCCTCGAGTATTACAGCATGCTTACCTTCGATAGATGTGTTTAAATCCTTAATGATGTTTATGTTTCCTGATGATGTAGTACCATCTCCATAGCTTGATACTTGCATAAATTCAATTCTTACATTGTCATCAAGCTTTCTTGAAAGGTCAGCAGTAAACATAACCGAGCCTTTTAAAATGCATATTAATACAAGGTCCTCATTGCCATATATTTTTTTGAATTCATCAGCAATTTCGCATACACGTTTTTGTATTTGCTCTTCGCTAAGAATTATTTCCTGAATGTCTTTATTAATATTCATGTGCATTCTCCTTAGTAATTTTTAATACATATTTAGTGTTATCAGTTACAGCATATTTATTTGATATTCTGTAGCCGAGCACTGAAATAATTTCATCATTGTTTAATAAAAGAGGTATGTCATTTCTCTGATATGAAGGAATTTTTATATCTATAAAAAAGTCCTTCAGCTTTTTGCTTCCCGACATTCCATACGGGTTAAACCTGTCGCCGTCACGTCTGTTTCGTACAATCAATTTATCCTTCAAAGTGTCTGCACAAAGGTATTGAACATTCGGCTGTTTTATCATATTATCAGGTTTGCAAATAGAAAATGTATACTTTATATTGTTAACAGTTATTTCACTGTTACACGCTATTTCATATATAAAATCATTGCTTTCGCTTTTTCCTGACACAAATCTTAGAATATCATAATTATAGAAAACTGTCAAATTATGTCCCGATTCAAAATGTGTGCCGGATATGTTTAAACTAAGTATCTTTTCAATATGCTCCGACCATACATCCCTTGTGTCTCCCTTGAGTGTTTTAATAGCCAACATTATTATTCTTCGTTTTACAGCTATGTGCTCATCCTTTATCATAGCCATGTTGACTTTTACATCTTCATCAACCTTTGCACACTTTTCAAACAGTTTTTTTGCATACTGATTGATAAAGTCGTTGTCCGACTCAATGTATGAAGAGTTTCTGTATACTGTGTCTACGATAGAAGGGTTTATCTGTGATAGAGCAGGGAGTGCAAGGTTTCGAACGATGTTTCTTGAATAGTCATTCTCATAATTAGTACTGTCGTTCATATAGCACATATTTTTTTCTTGCAAGTATTTTTCAATCTCGCTTCTTTTTATATTTATAAGAGGTCTTATTATGTTATCACGTACGGCACTTATACCTTTAAGTCCGTTAAGTGTGCATCCGCGCGTGATGTTTAAAAATACTGTTTCACAAAAGTCATTTTTGTTTTGTGCTACGGCAATTCTGTTAGCACCCACTTTGTTTTTTGTCTTTTCAAAAAAATCATAACGAATATTTCTTCCGGCTACTTCCTCTGAAACATTTGTGTCCTTTGCTATTTGAGGAACATTTGCCGATAGGGTATAGCACGGGATGTTTAGCTTTTTGCATAAATCTTTTACATAGTTTTCATCTCTGTCAGCTTCACTTCCGCGTATGTTATGATTTATGTGGCACACGTGGAGGTCCAGTTTTAAATCCTCTATGCTTTTTAATGCACACAAAAGTGCGACAGAGTCAGCACCGCCGGATACACCGACTACCACTCTGTCACCCTCTGACAGCATATTATTTGAATGTATGGTATCATATACCTTTTGTTCAAATTCAAGCAAGTAACATATCCTCCTGAAAATCATTCAAAGTTAAGCTTCTGTATGTACAGTGTCAAGATTTGTGAATTTTGTAAATTCGCCTCTCCAACCAAGCTTAAGTGTATCTGTAGAACCGTTTCTGAATTTTGCTATAATACATTCAGCAACGTTTTTCTCATCGCTGTTTTCATTGTAATAATCATCACGATACAAAAACATAACCATATCAGCATCCTGCTCGATAGCACCTGATTCTCTAAGGTCACTTAGTATCGGACGGTGGTTTGTACGCTTGTCCGCTTCACGGCTAAGCTGAGAAAGAGCTATTACAGGAACGTTTAATTCCTTCGCCATTATCTTAAGCGAACGCGAAATATCCGATACATCCTGCTGACGGCTTTCTCTGCCGCTACCCTGCATCAGCTGTAAATAGTCGATTACTATAAGTCCAAGCTGATTTTTAAGCTTTAATCTTCTGCATTTTGCACGTATTTCCGATACAGTAATACCAGAAGTATCATCAATATATATAGGTGCCTTCGATAGCTTGTCAACAGCCATCGCCATTCTTCTTATATCGTCGCTGTCAAGGTCGCCTACCTTTAACTTTGAGCCTTGAATACTTGCAACGCTTGAAAGTATTCTGCTGGCAAGCTGTTCCTTACTCATTTCAAGACTAAATATTGCAACAGGAACATTTCCATCCATAGCAGCATTTGTAGCGATGTTCAGTACAAAGCTTGTCTTACCCATAGCAGGTCTTGCGCCTACAAGTATAAAGTCTGACGGCTGAAGTCCTGCTGTTCTTTTGTCAAGCTCGTCAAATCCTGTAGGTACACCAGTTATAGCACCCTTGTTTTGCATAAGCTTTTCAAGGTTTGCAAGATTTGTGGTAAGTACATCCTTGATGGCCGCCATTTCAGATAAACCGCGATTTTCCATTATGCTAAAAATCTTGTTTTCTGCACTGTTTAATACCACCGGTACATCGGTAGACGCGTCATAGCTTATGTCAAGGATATCATTAGACGCTTTTATAAGCTTTCTGAGTATAGATTTATCAAGTATAATCTGCACATGATATTTAAGGTTGGCAGTGGTAGATACCATAAGTGTAATCTGTGTAAGATATTCCATACCGCCAATTGACTCAAACATAGCCTCGGTTTCACTTTTAAGTGTGATAAGGTCTACCGGCTCGCCTCTGTTTGATATCTTAATCATAGACTCGTATATCTTTTTGTGCTGTTCTAAGTAGAAGTCTTCAATTTTTAATTTTTCCATTACGTCCGGCATACAGTCATTGTCAAATATGATTGCACCCAGTACATATTGCTCTGCCTCAATACTGCAAGGCATACTTCTCATTACTTCGTTTGCCATTTTTATTATTCACTCCGCATTAGTAGTAAGCGATTATATTTCTTTTACGCTGACTTTAAGTTTACCCACAATACCCGGATGAAGCTTTATATCAATGTTAAACATTCCCGGAGTCTTGATAGCATCATCCATCTGAAATTTTCTTTTGTCTATGTCAATGTTTTCTTGTTTCTTTAGTTCCTCAGCAATTTCCTTGCTTGTAATAGAACCAAACAGCTTTCCATTTGCACCAACCTTAGCACTTAAGTTAATAGTGATTTTTTCAAGCTTTTCCTTAAGCTCCTTTGCGTGTGCAATATCCTGCTCTTTTTTGTATTCAATAGATTCGTTTTTTCCTTTTATATCGTTAAGGTTTGCGTTGTTAGCTTCCACAGCTACGCCTTTTGGAAGAAGGAAGTTTTTGGCATATCCATCACTTACGTTTTTTATTTCTCCCTTTTTTCCTTGTCCCTTAACATCCTGTAAAAATATAACTTTCATTTTAAATGTCCTCCTGTATTTTAAAGTGATTCTAAATATTCGTCAATTGCACTTAGTAAGTTTTCATGAGCCTCTTCAATTGATACATCATAAAGCTGTGCACCGGCAATGGTAAGATGTCCGCCACCGCCAAGCTTTTCGAGTATCACCTGAACGTTTATATCGCCATAAGAACGAGCACTTATTATTACGTGATCACCCATGTCGCATATTACAAATGATGATGAAACTCCCGTAATGTTTAAAAGCTCATCTGCCGCTTGTGCTACAATAGTTTGCATATCATTGTTTGTGTTTACACAAAGCGAAATTGCAATTTTATCTTTGTAAATTTGTGCATTATCAATAATTTTGAGTCGTTCATCAAATATATCATGGTCAACCTGGAACAGCTTTTTAACCGCCGAAGTGTCAACTCCTATTCTCTTTAAGAATGACGCCGCTTCAAAAGTTCTTACACCTGTTTTAAATGTGAAATTCTTTGTGTCAAGGCAAATACCTGCATAAAGTGCCTGAGCCTCTTTGGCGGTAAGTACAGTTTTGTCATTCATATACTGTATGATTTCTGTTACAAGCTCACTTGCCGATGATGAATATGGCTCGTGATAGGTTATAACAGCATTTTCTATAAAATCTGTGCTTCTTCTGTGGTGGTCAATTATAACAATACGCTTTGATACTTCAAGAAGCGTAGGATTTTCTACCAATGATTGCTTGTGAGTATCTACGACAAACACAAGTGATGAAGATGAAACAAGCTCATTTGCTCCTGCAACCGATACAAATACGTTTTCGTAAGCATCGCCAAGAGAATCCAATATCTTACCAACAGTAGAATTGTATGTTTCTAGTACTATGTGTACATTTTGGTTAAACTCACTTACTGATTTGTATAGTCCAAGTGCCGCACCGATAACGTCAGCATCGGCATTTTTGTGACCCATTATAAAAATGTTTTCAGCATCAAGCATCAAATCTTTTATAGCATACGCCGCAACTCTTGCACGAACACGAGTACGTTTTTCTGTTTCTTTCGACTTTCCGCCATAGAATGTAAACTGGTCAGCATTTTTTATTACAACCTGGTCACCACCACGTCCAAGTGCCATATCAAGTGCTTTTATTGCAAACATATCATTTTCATAAAGCGATTCACCGTCAGTACCTATTCCTATACTAAGGGTAGGGCTTATCTTGTTTTCTAGTCCTGTTTCACGAATTTTATCAAGTATGTCAAATTTTTCGTTTATAAACATATCAAGACTTTTCTTTGTAATGTACATAAAGTATCGGTCTTTTTCGTATTTTTTTATTATACCGTTTGCCTTTTCGCACATTTTATCAAGACAGCTGTCAATAGCAGCATTTATCTTGTGCCTGTCGTTAACAGGTGTGTCCTGCATTACGTCGTCGTAGTTGTCTATAAGTATTGCCGCAGTGACAAATTTTTCTTCAAAATATTTTTTCTTTATGTTTTCGTAGTATGTTCTGTCATCCCAGTAAAGCACCACTAGAAAACTGTCATCATGTTCATTTATCTTTGCTATGTTTCCAAATATATGATAATATCTTCCGTTATGCTGAATGTCGCTTGATACTCTTAAATCGTCTTTTCTAAAATTATTAAGGTCAAGCTCTGGAACAAATTCAGTTATGTTTTTTTCAAATGTTTCTGTAGTGCCTATCATATTTGAAAAAAGGTCATTGTACCAAGCTATAGCACCATCAAGCTTTATTACCACAACCGGAAGCGAGAAGTTTACAAGTGTATCCTTTGTTGCGGCATTTACACCTACGGCAAGATTTTGCACGTAATCCATTATTTCGTTATTCTTTTTTATATAGTCCAGTATATATAGTAGCAGAAGAACAAAAAATATTATAAGCTCAAATACTGCTACACGAACATCAAAAAAGAAGGTTGCAATAGCGAAAATAAAAACAACCCATAAATAATATCCGCCGTTAAGTATTATAGCGTTAAGTATTCGCTTGCCGCTCATTGTTATTCCTCCTCGGTTTGATTATCGATTTTTTTGAGTTTTCTAAAATCGTATACCGCATCAAACATTCCAATTATCATAAGGAAAGTAAATATGTTGAAAAATGGTAGTATCAAAGAAAGAATGTTTAATACAAAAAATGCTGTAACATATACTATTATTCTGAAAAATACAGAATTTGCTTTTGCTTTAAATTTATATTCCACCACAGAAAGCCCGCATACAACGTATAATACCGCAAGAAGTATTAAAATGTTTGCACACGCTGCAGAAAATGTCGATGATGAAAACATTGATATAAGATATGTCGCTACAAGTGCGAGTGAAGTTCCCGCAGGAAGCTGTATCTCATTAAAATGCTTTGTGTAAAGTGTAACATTGTAGTGCTTTAAAATCTTTCTTGCCACTACAAAAACCAAATATGCTATACCTAGCGAAGAAAGGATTAGTAACGCAGGTACAATCATAGATAGTGCTTGCTGCATAGTCCATATTAAATCATCAAAGCTCATTCCGAGTGCTGATGAAATATCAATTCCTGAGCTTTTTGCTACTGCTTCGTATGATTTTAAAAACATTTTAACAGGCTCGTTTATAAGAGCATCCAATACTGATGTGCTGTATATAAGTCTATATCGTACTATTTCAAGAAGTGATATAAAAAGGTTTGCTGTTGTACCAAATGATACTATCTTAAATAGCTCGCCTGTGTATTTGCATGTGATACCAATTGTAAATCCAACTAAAAGTAAATTGAAGGTTGATATAACGCAATCAAATAAATATTGCATGGTAAATCCACCTGAAATAGCACAAAATATTGCCATAAATGCATAAGTCGAAACGATGCAACCAATAGATTTTAATATATTTGACCTGTATGCTACGATACACATTATGACATTTCCAATTATAGAAAATATAAGTGCAAAGGATGGAAACATAAACATCAGCACAACGAGTATAATAAGAAGTGCTGCATCGAGTATATCTCCAATCCTCGAATTAGTTTTGAACATATTAAGCCTCCATGTGTAATGTGGCGCGATATAACTTTCTATATATATAGCAGTATCGCACGAGATGTAAATTATATTTTATCACAAAATAAATGAATTTACAACAGTTTTTGGTGATAATCAGGCAATAATGTTAAGTGCATCTTTTATAGAGCTTACACCGGTAATCTCTATACCGGAAATGCCTTTTAATTCTTTTAGATTATCATTTGGAACAATACACTTTGTAAAGCCAAGCTTTTTAGCTTCATTTACACGTTTGTCTATATAGCTTACTGCACGCACTTCACCTGTCAAGCCAACTTCTCCAAGAATGAGAGTTTTAGGTGATATTACAAAGTTTTTATAGTTTGAAGCAATCGCTATAATTACAGCAAGGTCAGTGGCAGTTTCTACTATTTTAAGACCGCCTACTACGTTTATGTATATATCCTGATTGGATAGGGTATATCCGATTTTTTTCTCAAGCACAGCTATAAGCATAGACGCTCTGTTAAAATCTATGCCTGTACACATCCGTCTTGGATTTCCAAACCCGGTTGGCGAGCTTAACGCCTGAACTTCTGCAAGTATCGGTCTGCTTCCTTCTATAGTACATACTACTGTCGAGCCTGTAGCATCGCCGGGTCTTCCGGCAAGGAGCATTTCAGACGGATTTTTAACACTTTCAAGACCTGTTGATTTCATTTCAAATACACCAATCTCGTCAGTTGAACCAAAACGATTTTTTACTGTGCGGAGTATTCTGTATGACTGGTGTCTGTCGCCTTCAAAATAAAGCACGCAATCCACCATGTGTTCAAGTATCTTAGGTCCTGCCAGACTTCCTTCTTTTGTAACGTGACCTACTATAAATATCGCAATGTTTTTCTCTTTTGCAAGACGCATAAGTGCGTGTGTGGTTTCTCTTATCTGCCCAACACTACCCGGCACGGATGAAACCTCAGGATTGTAGATAGTCTGTATAGAATCCACTATCATTATATCGGGTGCAATGCTTTCGGTGTTAAACATTATAGTGTCGAGATTAACTTCCGACATAAGATATAAGTTTTCGCTTGTGATTTTAAGTCTTTCCGCTCTCATCTTTATCTGGCTTGGAGATTCCTCGCCCGATACATAAAGCACTTTTTCGGTTTTGCCAAGGCTTTCGCATATTTGAAGAAGTAGGGTGGACTTACCAATGCCCGGGTCACCGCCGACTAATACCATAGACCCTTTTACAAGACCGCCGCCGAGCACTCTGTCAAGCTCGGTGTTTTCAGTAAGTATTCTGTCAGTACGTGTAACGGTAATTTCTGACAATTTTTTTGGCTTGTCGCTATCAGAAACTATGTTACGCTTTGCATTTGATGATGACTTTGTAACAATTTCTTCCACTAGCGAATTCCACTCGCCGCAGTTAGGACATTTTCCCATCCATTTTTGAGATTCATAAGCACATTCCTGGCATATATATTTAGTAGTAGCTTTCATTTATCATTTCAACTCCGAAAAAATTTTACATATATATTATATAATAAAATAAACAACTGCAAAAGTCCAGCTTTTTTGTGCAAAAAGCTAAAAAAAGAGGACGATAAATGAAATAAAAATGTAATACTTTTTTTGTTGCATTTTTTGTATTTATATTGTATAATATGTATGTTTGAATAAAAATATATTCTATGCGAAGGAGAATGGTCTATGCCAAATATGATGTCGGAACACCCAATAATGTTTGTAATAAGCATTTTACTTCAGGTAATTAGTTTTGGATTCGGCGGATATTATTTCCTAGTATCACTTTTTGGTTGGTACACAGGAAAAGGTAAGGAAGAAGGTAAAAGCAGTAAAACACATAAATTTGCTATGGTAGTTGCTGCACATAACGAGGAAGCGGTTATCGGTAATATGGTAAAGAGTCTTTTGGAGATTGATTATCCAAGAGAAGCTTATGACATATTTGTTATAGCGGATAACTGTACTGATTCTACAGCAAGTGTAGCTAGAGAAGCGGGCGCTTTGGTATACGAGAGAAGTCACGACACACTAAAGGGCAAAGGCCATGCACTCGAATGGATGTTTAATAATATCTTTGAGATGGAAAAGCAGTACGATGCAGTATCTATCTTTGATGCCGATAACATCGTAGGCGAAAACTATCTTAAAGAAATGAATAAAGAAATGAATAAAGGCTACAAGGTAGTTCAGGGTTACGTTGACAGTAAAAACCCATTTGATTCTTGGATTACTTGTGCTTATTCAGTATCATTCTGGTTTGTATCAAGACTATTCCAGAATGCAAGATATAACCTAGGACTTACATGTCAGCTTAGCGGTACAGGATTTATAGTTTCTACCGACCTTCTAAAGGAAATGGGTTGGGGTGCTACTTGTCTTACAGAGGACATGGAGTTTACTGCAAAGCTTGCACTTAAAGGTGAAAAGGTTGGCTACGCAGCAGGTGCTGTTGTATACGACGAAAAACCGCTTACATTCTCACAGTCTTGGCATCAGAGAAAAAGATGGATGCAGGGACACGCAGATGTTTGCAGCAGATTTGCACTAAAGCTTTTAAAAAGAGCGTTTACTAAGGGCGACTGGGCATGCTTCGACTGTGCTATATACACACTTCAGCCACTAAAGATACTTGCTATGGGTATCATCACATTTATGGCTTGGGCACAGACATTCTACCCTGACGGCAACCTTGGATTTATGCAGATGTGGTATCTTTTCGATTCACCTGTAGTATGGAATACATTTGTTATTGGACAGAGCTTATATATCCCGTTTGTTATAACAGTAGAAAAGAAAGTTATAAACAAACGTCTTATCTGGTGTTATATCACATATAGCTTGTATTCACTTACATGGGTGCCAATCGCATTTTTAGGATTTATAAATAAAAACAGCAAAGAGTGGTTCCACACTCAGCATACCAGACAGATTTCTCTTGAAGAAATTAAAAAAGTTAAATCATAATTTGGTATAATATTTGAGCCAACAACCTCGGTTGTTGGCTTTTTGTTTATAGAAACGGACCTGTGTGTTATTACGAATTTTGAAAATTTAATAAATATCCATCACCACTTTTAAGCTAAGGTGAAGGATTTTATGTTTTTAATTGCATTCGTTTGCACAATTAAGGGAATTTTTTTCTAATTTAATATTGCAAAATGCTTTAAAATCAGTTATACTAGAAATAGTGTATTTTAATGCTATTTACATATGAAAGAGGAGCTATATTAAATGAGATTATCAAAATATTTAATGCCTACACTTCGTGAGGTTCCTGCAGAGGCAGAGATAGAAAGCCATAAACTAATGCTTAGAGCTGGACTTATGAGAAAGCTTGCATCAGGTGTGTATTCATTTTTGCCGCTAGGACTTAAAACCCTTACTAAGATACAAAATATTATTCGTGAAGAGATGAACGATAAGGATGCACAGGAGCTACTTATGTCAGCACTTCTACCAAAGGAATACTACGTTCCTTCAGGCAGATGGGACGTGTTTGGTCCTGAAATGTTCAGACTAAAAGACAGAAACGACAGAGATTTCTGCCTTGGTCCTACACACGAGGAAATATTTACAGATACAGTTAAAAATACTATTAAATCATACAAACAGCTTCCTGTTACTCTATACCAGATACAGACTAAATACCGCGACGAAAGACGTCCACGCTTTGGTGTAATGAGAAGCCGTGAATTTATAATGAAAGACGCGTACAGCTTTGACAAAGACCAGGCAGGTCTTGATAAGTCATATCAGGATATGTACGATGCATACAGAAAAGCATTTGACCGTATGGGACTTGATTATATCGTAGTTGATGCCGATTCAGGTGCAATGGGTGGTTCGGGTTCACAGGAATTTATGGTTAAATCAGAAATAGGCGAGGACGGTATAGCATACTGCGAGAAATGCGGTTACAGCGCAAACTTTGAAAAAGCAGTTTGTGTTGCAGGTGAAAAGGACACATCTTTAGAGCTTGCACTTGAAAAGGTTGACACACCAAACGTTGGTACTATCGAAGAGTTAGTTGCGTTTATGAACACAACTGAAAAAGCGTTTGCAAAGACTATCATATACAGAGCAGATGACAAGTACGTTGCTGTAATGGTAAGAGGCGATAGAGAAGTAAATGAAACTAAGGTTGCAAACTACCTTGGTGCAGTTGAGTTCGAACTTGCAGATGCAGAAAATGTAATGCGTATTACAAATGCAAATGTAGGCTTTGCAGGCCCTATAGGTATAGACATAGACGTTTTGGTGGATAATGAAGTTGCAAATATGAAAAACTTTGTTGTCGGTGCAAACGAAACAGATAAGCACTACAAAAACGTAAATATCGACAGAGATTTCAAGGCTACTGTTGTAGGTGATTTCAGATGCATCACTGAAGGCGATGTATGTCATAAGTGCGGCGGCGAGATTAAGACTTGTCAGGGTATCGAGGTTGGTCATATATTCAAGCTTGGTACAAAATATTCAGAGGCACTTGATTGCACATTCCTTGATGAAAACGGCAAATCACAGGTAGTTATAATGGGTTGCTATGGTATAGGTGTAAACAGATGTATGGCAGCTATTATCGAGCAGAACTGTGACGAAAACGGTATCATCTGGCCAATGAGTGTCGCTCCATTCCACGTAACAGTTATCCCTGTAAACACCAAGGACGAACAGCAGATGGCAAAAGCCGAGGAAATATACACTATCCTTAAAAATATGGATTATGACGTAATGCTTGACGACAGAAACGAAAGACCTGGTGTTAAGTTCAAAGATGCCGACCTTATCGGTATCCCAGTAAGAATTACAGTTGGTAAGAAAATCGGCGAAAACATTGTCGAGGTTAAATACAGAAATTCAAGTGATATCCTTGAAATGAGCGTTGAAGACGCTATAAAAACTACTTCAGAAAAAATTGACGCAGAAATATAAAGGAGAGTACTAAATGTCTAAAATAAGAACAAGATTTGCTCCAAGCCCAACAGGCTATATGCATATCGGAAACCTTAGAACTGCACTTTATGCTTATTTACTTACAAAGCATGACGGCGGTGACTTTATACTAAGAATAGAGGATACTGACCAGGAACGTTACGTTGAAGGTGCAGTAGATCTTATATACAGAACTATGAAGGAAACAGGACTTATCCACGATGAAGGTCCTGATATTGGCGGTGACTACGGTCCATATATCCAGAGCGAAAGAAGAAACATTTACAAAGAATATGCCGAAAAGCTAGTTGAGCTTGGCGGTGCATACTACTGCTTCTGCGATAAGGAAAGACTTGACGCGGTTAAAGAACAGCAGCTTGCTAAAAAGCTTTCTCCCAAATATGATGGATATTGCCGTAGCCTTTCAAAAGAGGAAATTCAGGCGAAAATCGACGCAGGTGTGCCTTACGTTATAAGACAGAAGATAAACCCTGAAGGTACTACTTCATTTGATGACGTAGTATTTGGTAAGATTACTGTTGATAACGCTACACTTGACGATAACGTACTTTTAAAATCAGACGGCCTTCCTACATACAACTTTGCAAACGTTGTAGACGACCACTTAATGAAAATTACTCACGTTATAAGAGGTAGCGAATATCTATCAAGTACACCAAAATACAACCTTCTATACCAGGCTTTTGGTTGGGAAATTCCAACTTATGTTCACGTATCACCTGTTATGAAGGACCAGACAAATAAGCTTAGCAAACGTCACGG
>JAZQHR010000064.1:0-13665 GCA_045540695.1 Clostridia bacterium
TATGAATTTTCGGTGCAGTGTTTTTGCGTCAATGCGAGGCAAAAACACAGCTAATGCTGACGCATTTGCGAGTATTTTAACGATGCAGTGGCGTAAAAACACGCACCCAAAACGGGTTCGGATACTAACGCAACTGCTTAAACCAAGGAGGCACAATATATGAAAGCATTTTTTTCAAAATCGTATAATATTTTTGCACTTGTTATGCTTGTGATAATGGCAGTTTCGGTGCTTATACCGCCTATATGTGCTGTTCCTGATGCAGGAGAATACTTTAATACATTTACCAGAACAGGTTTTTACAATACAAGTGAGCACTCTATTTCACTTTCGTACGGACTTGCTCAGCCACAGGGTGAAAATTTTACTTTTTTCGAAAGATTCCTTATGGGCGTGGCATCTGTAAACAAGCTTCTTTACTCAAAAGAAGTGTTTGATATAAGATTTTTAAGCGTTATTTATATGCTTTTATTTTTGGCAGCGGCATATTTCTTTATGAAAAATATGTATACAAAATCAAATATAATAAACTATGCCCTTGGTGCGGTAATGGTAATATTTTTCTGTGACCTTGGATATATAGCTTATTTTAATTCATTCTACGCATCTGCGTTAAATCTTGTGCTTATATTTGCAATGCTTTCAATAGCGGTAGCTATGGGTAAAAAGTTTAAAATGTGGAAGCTATGCTTGTATACACTTGTGGCAATAGCATACGTACTTACAATGTACCAAAACTTTGTCGCTGGCGCAGTCGCCGCAGTGCTCCTTGCGCTGTTTTCTGTAAAAAGGGCAGGCGTGGAGCGAATAGCTGGAGTGGTATGTGCTGTGATTATCCTTGCAGTGTCAGTCGCATCGGCATATACAGCAAATATTCCAAACAAACAAGCGGGCGTATTTAACAGCATATTTTACGGTGTGCTTATGGATAGTCCAAATGCCGACGGAGCAGCAAATATACTTGGTGTTGAAGCACCCGAATTGATTGGCAAGACATCGTATGAGGCGAATGCTGAAGATATGGCACTTGTTAAAGATATAGGATATCTTGATATAATGAAATGTTATATAAGCTATCCGTCTATTCTTTTGAATAAAATGGATATGGCGGTTAAAAATTCATATTTTCTTGTGCAGGATTTCCTTGACTATAACGATACAAAGCTTGTACCGTTTAAGATATGGGATTTGTTAAAGAGAAAGGTGATTCCGCAGTCACTTTGGATAGTACTTATATATGCGGTTGCATTTTTGGTGATTTCTATAAAAGAATTTAAACAAAAAGGCGGAGTATACATTTTCGCCGCAGTGCTTCCAATAGCACTTATAACAGAGCTTGTATTCAGCTTTGTATTAAACGGCGGAGTGCTTATAAGCATGAAGCTGTTCTCTTACGGAATATACCTTGATATAATGCTTATGCTTACCATCGTATGGGCGATAGATGTTATTATGTCAAGAAGAAAAGAAATAAAGGAAAAATACGGAGTCAATCAGTAAGATTGGAGGATTTATTATGGATAAAATATACGAAAAAGTACTTTCTATACTTGAAACAAACTGCGATGCTACAAACGAGCAGATAGCAGTAATGCTTGATATGAAGGAAGAAGAAATCGCAAAGATAATAAAAAAGCTTAAGGACGATATGGTTATCCTAGGAAACAAATGCGTTATAAACTGGGAAAAGACAGACAAGGAGTTTGTAACTGCATCTATCGAGCTTAAGGTTACACCACAGCGTGGTGACGGATTTGAGAAAATAGCAGAAAGAATATATCAGTACCCTGAGGTTAAGTCACTTTACCTTATGGCAGGTACTTATGATTTAAATGTTATTATAGAAGGCAAAACACTTCAGGATGTGTCGAGATTTGTTTCTACAAAGCTTGCGCCAATGGAATGTGTAATAAGCACAGCTACACACTTTGTACTTAAAAAATACAAAGATGACGGCGTGGTGTATGCTGACAAAGTAGAAGATGGAAGACAGGTGATTACGATATGACAGATTTTAAACCGGAAAGCTTTATAAACAAACATGTTGCAGATATGGAACCTTCTGGTATAAGAAAGTTCTTTGATATAGTAAATACTATGGAAGGTGCAATATCGCTTGGTGTTGGCGAACCTGACTTTGTTACACCTTGGCACATAAGGGATGCAGCTATTTACTCGCTTGAACGCGGTAAAACATGGTACACATCTAACTCAGGTTTAATGGAGCTTCGAGAAGAAATATGCAATTATTTAAAAAGAAGATTTGATTTATCTTACGTGCCTGAGGAAACACTTGTTACCGTAGGCGGCAGTGAGGCAGTTGACCTCGCTATTCGTACACTTATATCAAGTGGTGATGAGGTGCTTGTTCCTGAACCATCATTTGTATGCTATAAGCCTTGCGTTACGTTAGCCGGCGGAACTGCAGTTCCTGTTGTAACAAAGGCAGAAAATGAATTTAAGCTTACAAAAGAGGATTTACTAGGCTCGATTACCGACAAGACAAAGATGCTTGTGCTATCATATCCAAACAACCCTACAGGTGCTATTATGACTAAAGAAGAGCTTGAGGAGATAGCAAAAGTCGTAATTGAGAAAAATATTATGGTATTGTCTGACGAGATATACGCAGAGCTTACTTATGAGGGAAGCCACGTATCTATAGCATCGCTTCCAGGTATGAGAGACAGAACTATCATTATAAACGGCTTTTCGAAGGCGTTTGCTATGACAGGCTGGCGACTTGGGTTTGTTGCGGCAAACAAGGCTTTAGTAAAGGCTATGACAAAGGTTCATCAGTATGCTATAATGTGTGCTCCTACTGTCAGTCAGTTTGCGGCGGTTGAGGCACTTAGAAATGGCGATGAATCTATTGAAAAAATGAAAAATGAATACAATTACAGAAGAAAGCTTATAGTAGACGGATTTAACAGCCTTGGTCTTACTTGCTTTGATCCAAAGGGAGCGTTTTATATATTTCCTTCAATCAAGTCGACTGGATATACATCGGCAGAATTTTGCGAAAAACTGCTTATGTCTAAAAAGCTCGCGCTTGTGCCTGGTACAGCATTTGGTGCGTGCGGTGAAGGCTTTGTCAGAGTGTCGTATGCTTACAGTATAGCACAGATAAATGAAGCACTTGAAAGACTGAAATCGTTTATGGATGAGCTTTGATGCATCGGGGGAAGATAAATGTTTAATATAGTACTGGTTGAGCCGGAGATACCGCAAAACACAGGCAATATTGCAAGAACCTGTGCGGCTACAGGCTCACGCCTTCATATAGTAAAACCAATCGGCTTTGAAATAAGCGACAGAACCTTAAAGCGTGCAGGCCTTGATTACTGGCATCTTTTGGATGTAAGATACTACGAAAACATAGCAGAATTTTTTGAGGTGAATAAAAATGGCAGGTTTCACTTTGCTACTACCAAAGCTCCAAAAAACTATGCAGAGGCTACGTTTTCTGATGGTGATTTTATACTATTCGGCAAGGAAACAAAGGGACTTTCAGAGGAGCTTTTAAAAGACAATCAGGAAGGCTGCATAAGGATCCCTATGATAAACGATGCCAGAAGCCTTAATCTGTCAAACTCTGTGGCTATAATAGTATATGAAGCACTAAGGCAAAATGGTTTCTTTGAACTTAAAGAAGAAGGAACCCTTACAAAATATTCTTGGGAATGAGGCATGAAAATTATGGATAAAATAAAAATAATGACAGACACTACATCTGACATAACTCTTGAAACAGCAAGTGAACTTGGCATACACCTTATACCGATAAATATCATACTTGAGGATGTTTCTTATAAGGATAAATACGAGCTTGGTACAGACGAGTTTTATGCTAAGATGTCGAGTATGGAAGGTATGCCTAAAACATCGCAGATTACTGTTCAGGAGCATTTTGATGAATTTAAAAAATTTTCCGATGACCACAGCATAATCTACATTACCATAGCATCGCAGGCGAGCGGCACATACCAGTCTGCACACATCGCAAAAGAGGCGGTGCTTGATGAAAATCCTGATGCTGATATTACCATTATCGACGGAAAGGGATTTTCGTATATGTATGGTTACTGGGTAATGGAAGCTGCTAAAAAGTTAAATGCAGGTGCTACAAAGGAAGAGATAATATCATTTATCGAAGAAGGCCTTGCAAAAACAGATGTTCGTTTTGTAGTTGACACACTTGACTATCTTAAAAAAGGCGGAAGAATAAGCGGTACTGCAAAGTTATTTGCAACTGTGCTTGATATAAAACCGATTCTTACTATAGAAAACGGTCTTGTAATGACAGTTGACAAGGTGAGAGGTTTTAAAAATGCAGTGTCAAAATCAGCAGATACTGCTATAGCTGAGTCTGAAAATCTTGATACCATAGTAGTTGTGCACGGAAACGACGAGGAAAAGGGCAATATGGTAGTGGAAACGCTTAAATCCAAAGCAGATATAGGTAACATTGTTGTCGGTGTGGTAGGCCCTACCGTAGGCTCGCACACAGGCCCTGGCGTAATAGGAATTATCTACTTTAAAAAGTGATAATGTGAAAATTTGTATAAATTACTTGCAAAATGTTTGAGTTTGCGGTAAAATAAATCTTGGAATTAAATTGTAAAAAATTTAACAATATATAATATATTTATGAGGTGACTTTTAAATGAACAAAAAAACTATCGAAGATATTGCCGTTGCTGGCAAAAAAGTATTAGTAAGATGCGACTTTAACGTTCCGCTAGATGAAAACAAAAACATTACAGACGAGAACAGATTAAACGGTGCTCTTCCTACTATTAAATACTTAGTAGGTCAGGGTGCAAAGGTTATCCTTTGCTCACACCTTGGCAGACCAAAGGGTGAATTTAACGAAAAATACAGCCTTCAGCCAGTAGCTAAAAGACTATCTGAAATGCTAGGTCAGGAAGTTAAAATGGCTAAAGACGTTATTGGCGACAGTGCAAAAGAGCTTGTAGCTGGTCTTAAAGACGGCGAAGTTATGCTTCTTGAAAACGTTAGATATCACAAAGAAGAAGAAAAGAACGATGCAGAATTTTCTAAAAAGCTAGCAGAATTTGCTGATGTATATGTAAACGATGCATTCGGTACTGCACACAGAGCACACGCTTCTACAGCAGGTGTTGCTGCGTACATTCCAGCAGTATGCGGATATCTTATCCAGAAAGAAATCGAAATCATGGGCGGTGCTCTTTCAAACCCTGAAAGACCATTCGTAGCTATCCTTGGCGGTGCAAAGGTTTCTGATAAAATCGGTGTTATAGAAAACCTTCTTGAAAAGGTTGACTACCTAATTATCGGTGGCGGTATGGCTTATACTTTCCTAAAAGCTAAAGGTTATGAAATCGGTACTTCTATCTGCGAGGACGAAAAGCTTGACCTTGCTAGAAGCCTTATGGAAAAAGCTCAGGCTAAGGGCGTAGAGCTTCTACTTCCTATCGAAAACGTATGCGCAAGCGAATTTTCTAACGATGCTGAAAGAAAAATCGTTCCATCTGACAACATACCTTCTGACTTTATGGGTATGGATATCGGTCCTAAGACTATCGAGCTATTCTCTGAAGTTATCACAAAAGCTAAAACTGTTATCTGGAACGGACCTATGGGCGTATTTGAATTTTCTAACTTCGCTGAAGGTACAAAAGCTGTAGCTAAAGCAGTAGCTGAATCAGGTGCTATCACTATCATTGGCGGTGGTGACTCTGCAGCAGCTGTTGAACAGCTTGGATTTGCTGACAAGATGACTCACATTTCTACAGGTGGCGGTGCATCTCTTGAATTCCTTGAGGGTATCGAACTTCCTGGTATCGCAGCACTTAACGATAAATAATATTTTTTAAGGGGAATGATCAATTCCCCTTATATTACTTTATAAAAATACTATATGGGGGCATAATATTATGAGAAAAATAGTAGCAGCAGGTAACTGGAAAATGAACAAAACTCCTGCACAGACAGTAGAGCTTATAAACGAGTTAAAACCACTTGTTAAAGATGCTAAAAATGATTGCGTAATCTGCGTACCTTATACTTCACTTTACACAGCTGTTGAAGCTTGTAAGGGTACAAACATAAAAGTAGGTGCACAGAATATGTACTTTGAAGAAAGTGGTGCATATACTGGTGAAATCGCACCTTCAATGCTTACTGAAATTGGCGTTGAATATGTAGTAATCGGTCACTCTGAAAGAAGACAGTACTTCGCAGAAACTGATGAAACTGTTAATTTAAAGGTTAAAAAAGCTTTTGAACACAAGCTTATTCCAATCATCTGCGTTGGTGAATCACTAGAGCAGAGAGAACAGGGTATCACTTTTGAACTTGTTAGCATGCAGACTAAAATCGCTCTTCTTGGCCTTGATAAAGAAGACGTGAAGAAAGCTATCATTGCTTACGAGCCAATCTGGGCAATCGGTACAGGTAAAACTGCTACAAGTGAGCAGGCTCAGGAAGTTTGTGCAAAAATCAGAGAAAGCGTTGCAGAAGTATACGGACAGGACGTTGCAGACGTTATTACTATCCAGTACGGCGGCAGTGTAAATGCTAAAAATGCAGCTGAACTTTTTGCAAAACCTGACATTGATGGCGGTTTGGTTGGCGGTGCAAGCCTTAAAGCTGAGGACTTCAGCGTTATCACAAACAGCTAATTTGATTTTTGACTAATAATGCGAAGGCAGGTTTTGATACCTGCCTTTGTTTTGGGTAATAAGACTTATGGGATTTTGCTCTCATAGACTTAAGGAGGAAATAATATGAAACATAAACCGGTAGTATTGGCAATTCTTGACGGATTTGGCATAAGCACTATTGAAGAGGGCAACGCGGTAAAGGCTGCGGCTACCCCAAGACTTGACGAAATCGCAGAAAAATCTTCTTCTACTATTATTCATGCAAGCGGCCTTGATGTTGGTCTTCCTGACGGACAGATGGGAAACTCTGAGGTTGGTCACACAAACATCGGTGCAGGCAGAATAGTATATCAGGAACTTACCAGAATTACAAAAGCTATTGAAGATGGAAAATTTTTTGAAAATGAAGCGCTATCAAATGCTATGACAAGCTGTAAAGAAAACAGAAAAGCCCTTCACCTTATGGGACTTTTATCTGACGGTGGTGTTCACAGCCATATAGGACACCTTTTTGCACTACTACAGATGGCAAAAAAATATGAGCTTGACAAGGTGTATGTACATTGCTTTATGGACGGACGTGACGTTTCTCCTACAAGCGGTGTTGAATTTGTAAAAGAGCTTGTAGCTAAAATGCGCGATATCGGCGTGGGCGAGATAGCTACTATAAACGGACGTTACTACGCAATGGACAGAGATAACAGATGGGAGAGAGTAGAACAGGCTTATAATGCTATGGTACTTGGAAAAGGCGAGTATGCTACATCGGCTGTTGAGTGCGTAGAAAAATCGTACAATGCTGACGTTACTGACGAATTTATCGTTCCTACTGTTATCACAAAGGACGGCAAACCAACAGGTGTGATATCTGAAGGTGATTCAGTAGTATTCTTCAACTTCCGTCCTGACAGAGCAAGAGAAATTTCAAGAACTATCGTTGACGAAGAATTTACAGGCTTTGACAGAAAATATTTTAAAACAAACTACGTATGTATGACTCAATACGATGCTAGTATGCCAAACGTGGAAGTGGCATTTAAACCACAGGTGCTTACAAACACATTTGGTGAATATATCAGCTCGCTTGGTTTAACTCAGCTTAGAATTGCTGAAACAGAAAAATATGCACACGTTACATTCTTCTTTAACGGCGGTGTGGAAAAGGTTTATCCTGGCGAGGACAGAATACTTGTCCAGTCACCAAAGGTTGCAACTTATGACCTTCAACCTGAAATGAGTGCTTATGAAGTAACAGATAAGGTTATTGAAGCTATTGATACTGATAAATACGACTGCATAATTCTTAACTTTGCAAACTGCGATATGGTAGGCCATACAGGCGTTATGGAAGCTGCTGTTAAGGCGGTTGAAGCGGTTGACACTTGCATAGGCAAGGTTACTGACAAGGTTATGGAAAAGGGCGGTGTTATCCTTATCACTGCTGACCATGGTAACGCAGAACAGATGATTGACCCACAGGACAAATCAGTATTTACTGCACACACAACAAACATCGTTCCGCTATATGTAATGGGCAAGGATGTTAAGCTAAAAAAAGGCAGACTTGCAGACCTAACTCCTACAATGCTTGATATAATGGAGATAGAAAAGCCTGCCGAAATGGAAGGCGAAAGCTTAATAGAGAAATAAAAATTATGTGATTTCTGATAAGACCGTGTAAAAACGGTCTTATTTTTATTCATTTTACATAAAACCGATATGTATTTTTTTCCGTTTTGTTCAAAAATCCTTCACAAAATATTAAAAATTTTGACTAAATATTAGATTTATTGCATTGTTTATTTGGAATTTTGGGTGTATAATTATGATAAAGTTAATAATATTTTAATTTTTTGTAAATACATTTTAAGAAAGGATTTGGATCAAATGAGTACAAAAAGCGTTACAGTAGCAAATACTGATTTGCGCAATCACAAGAGAAACAAAACTTGGAGTACTATATATGCATACAGATATCTGTACTTTATGGCTATTCCTATCGCACTTTTCTATTTGATTTTTGCGTATGTTCCAATGTATGGTCTGACTTTGGCGTTCAAGACATTCCAGCCGGGCGGTATTTGGAAACTTTTATTCGGAGGAAAGTTTGTCGGCCTTAAATACTTCCAGGAAGTTATGACCGACCCACTATTCTGGAGAGCGTTCAAAAACACTCTTATCATCAGTGTTATGAAGCTCGTTGTTCAGTTCCCTGTAACTATTATAGTTGTTTTACTATTAAACGAATTAAGACTTCCTAAATTCAAGAAATTAACACAGACTATCATGTATCTGCCACATTTCTTCTCTTGGGTTGTTATCGGTGGTATAGTAATTCAGCTACTATCTACTACAGGCGGTGTTGTTACAGAAGTTATCAAGCTATTTAACGGTGGTGAATCGGTATCACTTCTTACAAGCAATAAAGCTTTCAGATGGATACTTGTATGGTCACACGTATTTAAAAGCACAGGTTACAATACTATCATCTACCTTGCTGCTATAGCCGGTATTCCTGCTGAACTTTATGAAGCTGCCAGCGTTGATGGTGCTTCAAGATTCAGAAAGTGCTGGAGCATCACACTACCTAGCCTTATCCCTACCATCATGACTATGCTTCTTATTCAGATAAGCCATATGATTAATGGTGACTTTGACCAGGTATATATGATGTATAACTCAGCAGTATATGAGACAGGTGATATCATTCCTACATACCTATTTAGAGTAGGTCTTTCATCAGGTAAGTTCTCAATGTCAACTGCTATGGGACTATTTAACTCAATTATCAGTATTTTCCTACTTCTTACTACTAATGCAATCAGTAAGAAGCTTACAGGAAACGGAATATATTAAGGAGGTGGATGTACAATGAAACAGAAAGTTACTTGGTTTGACTGGTTTAATACCATTTTAATCGCACTTTTAACATTTATATGTTTTTACCCATTGTGGTACGTTTTCGTAGTATCCATCTCAACTCAGGCTGGCTACTATAATGATATTTACCATATCATACCAAACTCATTTACACTAGCAAGCTACAAGGCTATCGTACTTGATAAGTTTATATTTAGAGCGTTTGGCTTATCAGTTGAGGTAACTGTTATCGGTACTATACTTTCTATAATTGCTACTGCTATGGCAGGTTACATATTCTCTAAGTCACATCTTCCTGGTATGGGCTTCTTGTACAAAGCAGCACTATTTACAATGTATTTCTCAGGTGGTATCGTTCCTATATACCTACTTGTTAAGACACTTCACCTTGATAACACTATATGGGCACTTATCCTTCCATGTTTGATTAGTACATTTAACTGTATACTTGCACGTAACTACTTCTTGTCACTTCCGGCTTCGCTTGAAGAATCGGCGAGAATTGACGGTGCGAGTGAGTTTACTATACTTGCAAAAATAGTTGTACCTCTATCTAAACCAATCCTTGCTACACTAGTTCTTTTCTACGCGGTTGGTTACTGGAACGCATACATGGGTGCACTATTATACATGAACGAATCAAGAATGTTTACATTACCACTTGTTATCAGAACACTTCTAACAGGTGCTGCAAATGCTGATATGCAGCAGGCAGAAGCTAAGTCTAAGACATTTACAGTTGGTATGAACATGGCATCTGTATTCGTATCAATGATTCCGATCCTACTTATATATCCTTGGCTACAGAAATACTTTGTAAAAGGTATCATGGTTGGAGCCGTAAAGGGTTAATAAATTTGTCTTCTTTTTATATCTTTTATATATAAAGAAATATAAACAAAAACGGAGGAATAAAAAATGAGAAGAAAAAAATGGGGAAGATTTATCGCCATGGCACTTACTGCTATCATGATGCTTTCATGCTTTGCAGGTTGTGGTGATGAAAAGGTTACTATTGAAGGTACTCCTACTATCAAGATGTACATTCCTGGTCTAAACATTGCAAACGCGCAGTGTATCATTGATGAAATCAATAAGCTTGCAGGAATTGACCTACAGATCGTAGAGAGTGGTGGCGGTGATACATCTGCACAGAGAGCTGCACTTATCATCACTACAGGTGAAAAAGTTAACTGGGTTAACTTAGGCGATGATCAGCCGTACAAAGAGTGGGGAGAAAGTGGTTTCTTAAACGACCTTACTCCTTACCTTGAAAAGTACAAAGATGAAGTGCCAACTCTTTACATGCTTGCAAACGACGAAATGTTCAAAGCTATGAAGGGGGACAATGGCGAAACTTATGTTATTCCTTGTATCAACTACGTTACAAACCTTGGTATAAGAATTAACAAAGAATGGCTTGAAACTGCAAATGCTGGCAAAGTGCCTGAAACTACTGAAGAAGTTTATGAAATGCTAAAGAACTTCAAGGAGAAGAAAGTAGTAAAAGCTGACGATTCTCCATTTATCGCAAGTGGCGTATCAAGCTTTAGATGGGCAATGCTTGCTTATGGCGGTCAGTACCTAACAAACACAAACTATCCTATGTTCTATGAAAACGAAAAAGGTGAATTTGAAGATTACCTAATTTCAGATATGAACAAAGAAGCTCTTAAATATGTAAGAAAGCTTTATGATGAAGGTCTAATCAACAAAGACTGGAGAACTATCTCTGGTACTACTCAGGAAAATGACAGATTTATTGGTGGTAAAGCTGGTATGTGGTACAGATCTGCAGGTTCTGACGAACAGATGTACAATGCTATAGGTACTACTACAGTATGGCCTCCAGCACCAAAGGGACCTACAGGCGTACAGTCTTACGGCGGTTTTGCTCCACAGTGGAGAGTATCTTGTATTCCAGCAGCTGTCACAGATGAAGCTGAAATCCTTGCAACTCTTAAATTTATGGAATGGATGCATTCTGAAGAAGCAAGACTTCTATGTACAATCGGTATAAAGGGTAGACACTATGACATAAATGAAAATGGTGAAATCTACAACGATACTGAAGAATTCATTAAAAACAGAGATAACGACTACGCTCGTGTAAACGGCGGCGGCAGCCCATTTGAGTGGGGTATAGTATCTCCGTTCAAGGGTGCTATTGATGCTACAAAATACAACACAGCTTACGAGGCTGTTGCAAACATTGAGCTATTCCCTATTAAAAAGGCTGAACCAATTGATGAAAACTACATGGGTTATGTAGCAAACATCAACAAGTATATTGATCCATATCCTTATGCTGCATATATCAGTGATGAACTTAAACAGGCTTCTGTTGGTTCTAACGAAGTTATGACTAACTTCTATGCAGATTGTATCGAAAAACCAAACTTTGATATTGATGCTGAATGGCCAAAATTTGTTGAAGAATACAACAAAGCCGGCGGTACAAAAGCACTTGAAGTATTCAATGGTATGATCAAGAAATACGGTAAGGTTAATCTTGACTAATTACTCGTAAATATTTTTAAAAGAGAGTTCCGATGGAGCTCTCTTTTTTGCCAAAAAAATATATGATTTACGAAATCTTACTGCGATTTACGAAATATTATTGAGATTATTTTGTCATGTTGAAAATAAAACGATAGAGTGGTAAAATAATATTATAAACTTGGGGAAGTAATTCATTAAAAACGGAGGTAAAAAAATGAAGAGAACAATGTGGATCAAATTCATCGCTATGGCACTTTCTACAATCATGATGCTTTCATGCTTTGCAGGCTGTGGCGAGGAAAAAGTAACAATTGAAGGTACACCTACTATTAAGATGTACATACCTAGCCTTAACATCGCTAACGCACAGAACGTTATCGATGAAATTGGCAAAAAAGCAGGCATTAAGCTTGAAATTGTTGAAAGTGGTGGCGGTGATACATCTGCACAGAGAGCTGCACTTATCATCACTACAGGTGAAAAAGTTAACTGGGTTAACCTTTCAGACTCACAGCCATACAAAGAGTGGGGTGAAAATGGTTTCCTAAACGACCTTACTCCATATCTTGAAAAATATAAAGATGAACTTCCAACTCTTTACATGCTTGCAAACGACGAAATGTTTAAAGCTATGAAGGGCGACAACGGCGAAACTTATGTTATTCCTTGTGTCAACTATGTAACTAACCTTGGTATCAGAATCAACAAGGAATGGCTTGATACTGCAAACGGCGGTAAAGTACCTGAAACTACTGAAGAAATTTACGAAATGCTAAAGAACTTCAAAGAGAAAAAGGTTACTAAAGCTGATGAATCTCCATTCATTGGTGATAGCGTTGCAAGATTCAGATGGGCATTTCTTGCTTACGGCGGTCAGTACCTAACAAATACAAACTACCCTATGTTCTATGAAAATGAAAAAGGTCAGTTTGAAGACTATCTAATTTCTGATATGAACAAAGAAGCTCTAAAATATGTTAGAAAGCTATATCAGGAAGGTCTAATAAATGCTGACTGGAGAACTATCTCTGGTACAACTGCTATGAACGACAGATTCATAGGTGGTAAAGCTGGTATGTGGTACAACTCTGCAGGTTGTGACGAGCAGATGTATGATGCTATCGGAACAACTACAGTATGGCCTCCAGCACCAAAGGGACCTACAGGCATACAGTCTTACGGCGGTTTTGCTCCACAGTGGAGAGTAGCTTGTATCCCAGCGTCTATCACAGACGAAGCTGAAATCCTTGCTACACTTAAGTTTATGGAATGGATGCACTCAAAAGAGGGCAGAATGATTTCTGTATATGGTATCCAGGGCAGACACTATGACATAAATGAAAACGGTGAAGTATACTTCAATACTGAAGAATTTATGGCTAACAGAGACAACGACTTCGCTCGTGTAAACGGCGGTTCATCACCTATCGAATGGGGTATCGTATCTCCGTTCAAGGGTTACATCGAAGCTGAAAAATATGACACAGCTTATGAAGCAGTTGCAAACGTCGAACTATTCCCTGCAGTAGGCAGAGAGCCAGTTGATGAAAGATATCCTGAATTTGTTGCAAACATCAACAAATACCTTGATCCATATCCTTATGCTGCATTCATAAGCGACGAGCTTAAGACT
>JAZQHR010000065.1:0-11672 GCA_045540695.1 Clostridia bacterium
CACCTGTACCCATACCGAACACAGCAGTTAAGCTCTGTAGTGCCGATAATACTTGGTGGGAGACCGCCCGGGAAGGTAGGAAGTCGCTAAGACAAAGTAAAGCCTTGAGATAATTCTCAAGGCTTTTTATATTGTGAAAAAGAGTTTTTAAAAACGGAACGGATAAATCCGTTCCCTACAGTAAGCAAATTGGGTTAGATAATACGGAACGACACACAGGTCGTTCCTTACAAAATGAACGATGCTTAGGTATTCCTTGCAAAATGCTTATATAACGGAACGACATATAGGTCGTTTCCAATAAAATGAACGATATTCAGATAGTTCCATACGAAGAAAGAAAAGTATTTTCAAAACGGACCGTCGTGGACGCCTATCCCTACAATTGCATCAAAATTTTTTTACTACAATATCAACTTGATATTATTTATTATTTGTGATATGATAAAATATATCTTGTATAAATTTGGAAAAGGAGTATCTAAATGAATATAAAGAAGTTTGTTTTGTTTACAATGGTGGTGGTTATATTATTATCAACATTGAATGTGGCCGCGAGCGATGATGTTGTGATGTATTCGGTGGATGGAAGACAAAGAATCGTCGGTCAAAATAAGGTTTCAACTGCTCTTTTAGATGGATGGTACGAATATCCGGTATGCATTCTGTATGCTCCTGATGGAAGAGAGGAAATTATAAATCTAATAGAAAAAGATTATTATCTTGAAAAGGGATTTTTGGAGGATATAACAGACTACCAAATACTGTATTCTGAATGTGGCGAGCAAACGCTTGTACATAAGAATGATGTTTCACTGCACGTTAGCAATGGTTGGTATGAAGCGCCTGTATGTTACGTATATGACAAATACGGTAATAGCTCTTTGATATACGAAAGCGAGATTGATTATTATAGAAGATTGGGGTGGAGTACAACCAATCCTTACACACAGAAAATAGCTTTTGAGTATATTAGAGATTTTATTAAGTTAAATGGTTTCGATAAATCAAGAGAAAATAATTTTTATGTAATTAATGACGACAAAACATTTGATAATACATCATATTACATAAATTATAAATATCGTATGGACAACAATGGAACTATTGAACTTTTAATGATTTTACAGAATAACAACGATACTTATTCCTTTTACAATACTGGTAAATTTATTGGAGCGTGTGCTATTTTTAAAGTTATTATATCATCTGATAATGAACTTGAATATAGCTATAGATCTTATTATCGAGATGTTGGGTTAGTTGGATATGGTAAGCCAGAATATAAAATTATAGACTGTGTTAGCCCTTATGAATTATATGTGAATTATGAAACAGTTTATCATAATCAAGATGAAATAAAAATACAGGAAGATACCGCTACAGTTGGAATTGATTTTGTAATAAGATGTTGTCAATCCTATCTACTTGAACATAATGCTAAATACACTTTAGAAGATTTAGGATTTGTTTTTAAATAAAATTTTTTGATATGACAAAGTAAAGCCTTGAGATAATTCTCAAGGCTTTTTATATTGTGAAAAAAGTTTTATTTAAAACGGAACGGATAAATCCGTTCCCTACAAAATGCTTATTTGGCAAAACTACGCTCAGGTATTTCTATACAAAAATTTATATAACGGAACGGCACGCAAGAAATTTCATTAATACATATTTTAAAAAATAGCAATATAATTCTAAAAATAGATATACAACTTAGCAATATTATTTGTTGACTTGAAATTTTTAAAAGTCTATAATAATAAATATAAAAACATTAAAAATGGAGGCTATTTTATGAAAATATTAATGATTGGTGCTCATCAGGATGACAACGAATTTCGTTGTGGAGGACTTGCATATAAATATGTGCAGATGGGTTATGAAGTTAGATTTTTAAGTATGTGTAATGGCTGTGGAGGACATCATATATTAGGACCGAAGGAAATTTCTGCACGTCGTGCTAAAGAATCGCAGGCAGTTGCAGAGCTTCTTGGCATACAGTATGATATATGGAGCGATGTTGATGATTGCAATATAGTTGCAGATTTACCTACACGTAAACGTCTTATAAGATATATCCGTGAGTTTAATCCTGATTTGGTAATTGCTCATAGACCAAACGATTATCATGCAGACCACAGAGCATCAGGACAGCTTGTTCAGGACGCATCATATCTTCTTACTGTTCCGAATGAATGTCCGGAAGTTCCTGCCATGAAAAAAATGCCAGTTATAATTTATAATGAAGATAGTTTTAAATATCCTCCATTTTCAGGTGATATCATAGTACCGGTTGATGATGTAGTAGATATTAAACTAAAAATAGCCGACCTTAATGTATCTCAGGTATATGAGTGGCTTGCTTATGAAAAAGGTTACGTAGTACCTGATGACCCTGAGGAGCGTTTTGAATGGTTAAAGGGAATGGAAATTACAGAAGATACCACTGATGAAGAAGTAATGAAAGCAGAGCGTGGTTATGCTGTTAGATATGCTAAAACTGCAGCAAGATTTAGAAAAGAGCTTATTGAGCAGTATGGCGAAGAAAGAGGCTTGAAAGTTCGCTTTGCTGAAGCTTTTGAAGTTTGTGAATATGGAAGACAACCAGATGATGAATTAAAGGCAAAACTATTTAATTTCTGACAGTTAAATTAACGAAGGTGTTACACTGATGAAAAAGTCATATATTTACGCATTTACAGCTATTCTTTGCTGGTCAACAGTTGCAGTAGTAACCAAGCTGCTTTTAGGCTCGTTTAATAACTTTCAAGTGTTATGGATAAGTTCAGTTTTTGCAGGACTATCACTTCTTTTTGTAAATATTGCGACAGGTAATATAAAAAAGCTTAAAACATATTCAGCTAAAGATATAGTAATATCTATACTTATTGGTATTCCAAGCACATTGTTTTACTATCTTTTCTACTATGCAGGCACAGATTTAATGCTTGCATCACAAGCGTTTATAATAAACTATTTGTGGCCGATAATGAGTGTTGTTTTTGCGTGTATTATATTAAAAGAACAGATGACTTTCCGAAAGGTTATAGCCATACTCCTTTCATTTTTGGGAGTTGTAATAGTTACCGTGGGAGAGCTTACCTCTTTTAATCTAAATATGCTTATCGGAACAGTATGTTGTGTACTGGGAGCAATATCTTACGGAATATTTACCGCGCTTAATCAGAAAATGAAATACGATAATCGTATTACAATGACGCTTTCGTATTTTGTAACATTTATAGTTACTACAGTTATAAACGCTGTAAATGGCAATTTATTTATGCCAAATCCTGTTGAACTTCTTGGATTTGCATGGAACGGAATATTTACAATGGCTATTGCAAATACGCTTTGGGTGTTTGCACTTACATCTGCCAAAAATACAGCTAAAGTTTCAAATCTTGCATACATAACACCATTTTTGTCGCTTGTGTGGACATCGGTTATACTAAAGGAAAAATTAAATATGTTATTTGTAGCAGGACTTGTAACAATTGTAATTGGAATACTTATTCAATTAAAAGATAAGAATAAAACATAAAAACAAAAAAGCATTTTGCATAAAGCAGAATGCTTTTTCTGTTTACTTTTTAACAATCGTTGACTTTAAAAAATATCTGTGATACACTAATGAAAATATACTTTTGAGGTGGATTTGATGACAAAAATAAATCAATTTACATATAAACGCGAAGAAGGTCAGAATCCCAATACAGGTTTTATGAGTTTTCAGCATTTCAGGGGTGAAAGACTGTATTCTGACTGCATTGTCCGTCCTGAAAATAATATGACCGAAACAGAGCATTATGAGTGTTATCCTATACCTGATTACGTGGCAGAGAATGGAAGGGAGGAAGGCTATTATCCTGATACATCGATTGTGTACATAAGAGTATTATGGAAAGAATGGGAGCCGGAGCGAGGAAAGTATAACTACGACTTTATACAAAGCATTATAGATAAAGCAAAAGCACACAATCAGACGCTCACATTTCGTCTTATTGCACATAGTACACGTGCGTGTGATGATGTTCCTGATTGGCTTAAGAAACTTATAGATTGTCCCGAAAGACCTGATGGAATGAGAGTAAAGGATTCGCCAACTGACCCTCTTTTTATAGAGCTATTTGGTGAGGCTATAAAAAAGCTTGGCGAGGTATTTGATAAAGAACCTACATTTGAAACAATGGATATTTCTCTTCCGGGTGCGTGGGGTGAAGGTCATAAGCTTGAATTGTACCCCGAAGAGGATTTGGAAAAGCTGTTTGATGTGTATACATCAACCTTTAAAAACACACGACTTATCGGTCAGGTGTTTAAACCTGAGCTAATCCTTCGTGCATCAAAAAAATGTAGTGTTGGTATACGCGGTGACGGGTTTGGTGAGCCAAAGCATATATACGAAAGATATCCTGTTGCCTTTGAAATGGTAGGCGATTTATGGAAAAATGCACCTGTATCATTCGAGGCATTTTGGTGGCTTGGCGAATGGAAAAGACAGGGGTGGGATATAGACGATATTATAAAAATTTCACTCCAGTGGCATGTAAGCTCATTTAATGCAAAATCGCTTCCTATTCCGTATGAATGGAAAGATAAGATTGACGATTGGGTAGCTAAAATGGGTTATCACTTTGCGATAGATTATTTTAAATTTCCTGAAAGTGCTAATAGAGATGAGGAAATTACACTTGAACTTGGTATCGATAACGTAGGCGTAGCACCTATGTATGACCAAATTCCTGTTTATGTAAGACTTTTTGGTAATAAAAATTATGAGTTTAAGACAGATATCAATGTTAAAAAATGGCTTCCAGGTAAGCATGTTAATGATATATCGATAAAACTTCCAGACGATATCAAAAGCGGAAAATACGATATCGAAATCGGTATTTACGGACAAAATTATCCGCTTGTCTACTTTGCAACAAATGCCGTAAGAAACGACAGATACTATAAACTTGGACAAATTGAGATAAAATAAGAAAAGAAAAAAATAAAATGCAGCCAAATTCGGTTGCATTTTTAATATATTTATTTTTCGCAAACAGGAAGATCTATATATGAATGCTCATCGCACAAGATGGTGTTTGTTGCAATTTTACTTTCACTCACTTTTGCCCAATGACCTTTAGTGTTTGAGTGAGGAACGTATATATCTGAGTGTGATGATATATCAACTCTAATTGAATTTCCTTTTTTTACAGTGAATCCAATCGGCGGAGTGGAGATATTAATTTTACATTCGCTGCCAGCGGTATAGTCTTTATTAATATATGAAAGCGAAGTGATGGTTTCGGTAAGGTTGTACGATACCCCATCTTCTATAAAATATACACGCATAAAAAACGCAGTGTCGTCACAGGTGCTTTTAACCTTCATATTCCATTTGATTCTGCCGTAGAAATCTGTGTCTTCTTTAAATGGTGCAGATACAAATGACAATACATTTTCATTGCCGTTTTCCGCTTTGAAAATGCCACGATGCTTAAAATAATTTAGAGGCTTGTTAGGGTCATATACATAGCTATGTTCACCTTTTGTATGCATCTTATCCGATAAGGTGCTATCATTGTTAAAATACATTCTTTTGCACTGTGCATCACCTTTATCTGTTGCCCAGAAATTGCCACCAACAGAGTAATAGTTAACCTTTCCAAGCTTAAATTCCGTATATGAGGTATTATCACGTATACTGTTGAAATATTTAACAATATAATCGTCAGAAATATTGCCGTTTTCAAATGTATATTCAAATTTATCCTTTGTATGTGTTGAATGCTCCCATGGACCAACGATAAACGCTGATTTTTCTTTGGTGTTTTCAGGAAGTCTTTCCCACATTGAAAACATTCCGTCAACGTAAAAATCATACCATCCTTCAGTAAACAGAACAGGTATTTTTAAATTGTCTATTACGTTTGTCCTTGAATCGGATTTCCAAAATTCATTGTAAGTGTCATTTGTAAGCATACCTGTATATTCGGGAACATCCACGCCAACCACTCTTTCCATAATTTTATAATATGGTCTGTAAAGAGCATCCTCATATGGAAGCTGATTTGGATATCTGTTTTGAAGCATTCTAAGCCACCAGCTAATGTTGCAGTAATCATAACAGCATCCGTTTCGGTAGTTTCGAAAATACATCCTATCAGTCTGTATGCTTAGCGCAGCCGCCTTTACATCGTGCGGATTTGTATCAAGATAGCTTAGATGAACTGTGGCAAGATAGCTTTCGCCTGTTATGTATATCTCGCCATTGTAAAATGGGAGTGAGCGTATTATTTCCAGTGTGTCAAGTCCGTCGCTTTTCTCGTTGTACGGAATACACTCGCCTTCGCTGTCACCGCGTCCTCTTGTATGTTGCAGAATAATGGCATATCCATTTTTGATAAACGGATTATTTTTGTACTTTTCGATAGGGTACGGCTCACCGTCGCGTTTTTCCTCGTAAGGCGTGCGGATAAATACAATCGGAAATTTCTTGTCAACTTCGGGTAATACTATTCTGGTATATAGCCTTACTCCATCAGACATAGTAAAATATTCTTCGTTAATTATCATTTGTCTAAACTCCTTAGAACGGAAATTCTTTTCCTTCTTGCTCAAGCTTTTTCTTAAGCGGTTTTTTCCATATTCCTGTAAGGTAAGCTATAAATATAAATACCGCCTCTGCTATCCACGAAATAGCCCAGCCACCGTAAATGCCGTAAATGCCGTATATGCGTGCCAATATAGCACTTGCCACAAGGTTTACCACAGAGCCAAACGCAGTAAAGAAAACAAGTAGTCCCATTGATTTGGTTCCTCTGAAAAATGCGTGGAACAGGTTGTTTATCATATTGAAAAATAACATAGGCAAGAAAAACCTTACAAATGTCACAGAATATGTAAGCGCATCTCCTGAAAATCCTGATGAGAAGAAGGCTTCACATATCTGCCTTGCAAATATTACTGTAAGTAAAAGCGGTGGTGTAAGAAGCAGTATACCCTGAAGTGCGCCGACACGCAGACCTTTTTTAACATTTTGATATTTTTCAGCACCGATTGACTGCGCTGTGTAGTTTGTAAGGGTTTTTGATGAATTCTGATATATGCTTGCATTTAAGGTGTATACCTTTAATGCAATCGAATAAGCCGCTGTTCCTGCGCTTCCTATACCGTTTATGATAGGCGATAATAAAAGGGACGAAACGCTCATTACCATCTGCTGAATTGTAACGGGCAGTGAATAAGAAACCGACTTACCAACTGTACCTATACTAAATTCAAACGGATAATCTTCTACTTCCATTTCTTTAAAGCACTTTAAAAGCTTCCTTATGTAAAATACAAGTACCACAACATTTGCTATAATTGTAGTTGTAGCAATACCTGCTACACCAAAGCCGAGAAACGCAGTGCTTACAATGTTTCCAAGTATGGTAAGTACAGTTGAGATGATAGACATTCTAAGCGGATACTCGCTAAGTCCTAATGCATTCATTGTAAAATTAAAAAATGTACTTAACACTATCGATACGTTACCTACGTATATGATTATAAAATATTTTATTGCCTCGCCTCGAATGGTTGAGTCTACGTTTAATAAATCCATAATGGGATTTCTGAAAATTATTGCTATAAGGCTTATAAGAATATTTACTAAAATAATGATAATAGTATTACTAAAAAGACTGGTTTTTAGTTGTTCATAGTTTTTGGAACCAAAAAGAACAGCAGTATATACCGATACACCAGTCGAATATCCCCAGAATATTGACGATATAAATGTAACTAGTTGCGAAGTAGCACCGATTGCCGCTATACCGTCTGCACCAAGAAATTTACCTGCAATAACAGAGTTTACTATTCCAAATGCATTTGTAAGTATACCTGAAAGTACAAGCGGAATAGCAAACAGTATAAATGTTTTGTAAATATTGCCTTTTGTTAAGTCTTTCATTATTAAACCCTCCAAAATAGCTTGAAAAATGTAATAAATTGTTCTATAATTAGTCTAACACATTATTTTGATTTTTCAAGTATGTTCAAAACATTGAAGAATTCTCAACAATTATCAAAAGAAGGCGATAAAATGTATCAGAAGGAAAGAATAGAAAATATACTTGGTATACTTAAAGCAAACGGATACGTGTCGGTAAAATACTTAACTGAGCAATTGCATTACAGCACCGCTACCATAAACCGCGATTTGAATGTAATGCAAAAGCAAAAACTTGTCACACGTACTTACGGTGGCGTAGAGCTTGTAAAGAGAAAGGGTGTTGCACTTCCATTTCGATATCACCTTATGAAGCCTGTTAAAAATAAAATGGGTGAAATGGCAGCAAGCCTTGTAAACGACGGTGATATCATATTTATGGATGGCACTACCAGCACGGAGTATATAGGAAAATATTTAGTTAATAAAAAGGATATCACGGTTATCACAAACAATATTTCACTTGTAGCGTACTTAAGTCAGTACAATGTAAAATGCATCTGTCTTGGTGGGGAAATGCGTGAGGCACCTTCTATGCTTGGTGGTAATCTCTCAATAGAAAACGCTATGAAATTCAATGCTGATATCTGCTTTTTTTCAACAGGTGGCATCAGCGAAGATGGTATAATAGGAAAAGCTGTATACGACCTTCTTCATAATATAATGATAAAAAATTCTAAAAAATCATATTTTCTCGCCGACCACGATAAAGTAGGTGTACAGCTTTCAAATAATATTGCTACGCTTGGAGATATATCTGGCATCATCACAGACTATAAATTCTCTGATGAGATAAAAAAGAAATTTGGAAGTACAGAATTTATAGAGGTAACATAATTTTTTTATAATTTATAACACTTTTATATAATATAAGTTAGAAATTCATTAGAATAAGTTTGATTTTGCAAAAAATCCTTGAAATAGCTTGTGTTTAGTGATACAATATACAAAATTTTTAATATTATTCGTGGAGGAATATACTATGCCTGTAGTAGATATGTCAGTCGAAAAATTATTTCAGTATCAGGGATCTACACCTTGTCCTGCTGATTTTGATGAGTATTGGGACAAAGCAATAGCTGAAATGAACGAAGTAGAGCCTAATACAGAATTTGTAAAAACAGATTTCCCTTCCGTATGTGCGGATATGTATGATTTGTACTTCACAGGTACAAAAGGTGCGCGTATTCACGCAAAAGTTGCATTTCCTAAAAATATCGAGGGTAAGAAAGTACCTGCAGTTTTAAAATTCCATGGACTTTCAGGACACTGCGGTGATTTTTTAGGACTTTTGGACTTTGCATCACAAGGTTTTGTAGTAGCATCTATGGACGTGCGCGGTCAGGGCGGTGAATCGCAGGATGTAGGCGGTCATGTAGGTACTACATATACTACGCCTTTTACAAGAGGTCTTGACGGCGAAAAGCACGATATGCTTATGCGAGATGTATTTCTCGATACCGCGCTTCTTGCCAAAATTGTTATGGGTCTTGACTTTGTAGATGAAAACAGAGTAGGAGTTACAGGCGGTTCACAGGGCGGTGGACTTAGCGTTGCGTGTGCTTGCCTTGTTCCTGAGATTAAAAAATGTGCCATAAACTTTCCTTATCTGTCAGACTACAAACGTGTGTATGATATGGATTTAAATAAAGGCGCATACGAGGGGTTAAGATATTATTTCAGAAGCTTTGACCCAACTCACGAAAGAGAAAATGAAATATTTGAAAAGCTCGGTTACATAGATATACAAAACCTTGCAAAACGTATGAAGGCAGAGCTACTTATGTTCACAGGACTTGTAGATACTACCTGTCCACCGTCAACACAGTTTGCAATGTACAATAAAGTAACTTCAAAGAAAAATGTTATCTTGTATCCCGAATACGGACACGAGGGTATGAAAGGGCAACCTGATAAATCATTTAAATTTTTATGTGAATTATAATAATACGTATTTAAGGATGTGCATTTGACACATCCTTTTTTATTTGAAATTGTAATATCAATCAACTTATAGGGAACACCTTGCGTGGCGTTCCTAGATAATATGTAATTATTTACACCTGTTGACCTTTTGTGAAAAAATTGATAAAATATATATAGGTGATTATAAGTGGGTGAAAAATATTATTTGTGTATTGATTTAAAAAGCTTTTATGCATCTGTTGAAGCGGTAGAAAGAGGTCTTGACCCTTTTACAACAAACCTTGTCGTGGCAGATCCATCTCGCGGAAACGGGGCTATTTGCCTTGCAATCACACCCGCACTTAAAGCACTTGGTGTGAAAAATCGTTGCAGAATATTTGAAATACCGCGTGGTGTCGAGTATATAACAGCACTTCCAAGAATGAAGCTTTATATGGAATACTCGGCAAAAATCTATGCCACATACTTAAAATATATTAGTAAGGATGATATTCATCCGTATTCCATAGATGAGTGTTTTTTTGATATTACATCGTACCTTAAAATGTATAAAAAAACGCCCAAAGAAATGGCAAAGATGCTTACCAATGCAGTGTTTGAAGAAACTGGTATTTGTGCAACAGTTGGTGTGGGCACAAATTTGTTTCTCGCAAAGGTTGCACTTGATATCACCGCTAAGCACGTAGATGACAATATAGGATATCTCGACGAGGAAATATTTAAAAAAACTATATGGTATCACAGACCTATTACAGATATCTGGAATATAGGACGTGGAATTGCAAACCGTCTTGAAAAATACGGAATATTTGATTTATACGGAGTTGCTCATGCTGATGAGAGAATGCTGTATAAAGAATTTGGTGTTAATGCGGAGTTTCTTATTGACCATGCACATGGAGTTGAACCGTGTACTATAGCAGAGATACAACGCTACGTGCCTGAAACCAGCTCTATATCAAATGGGCAAATACTTTTCCATGACTATAACTACGATAACGCTCTTTTAGCACTTAAAGAAATGGTGGATTTGTTATCGTTGGATTTAGTGGATAAGGACCTTGTTACAGATTCAATTTCGCTTAGGGTAGGTTATTCAAAGGATACCATTAAATCAACAGGCGGTACCATGAAGCTTAACGAACCAACCAATTCAGCAAGGCGGCTGATTGAGTATTTTACTGCTTATTATAAAAAAACTACAAATCCTGATTATCCTATAAGAAAGTTAAATATTGGTTTTAATCATCTTACACCAAGTACAGAGTATGTAAACCTTGACTTTTTTTCCGATTATCTAAAAGATGAAAAAGAATTAAAGGTTCAAAGAGCAATAGTTGGCATAAAAAACAAATATGGAAAAAATTCCATTTTACGTGGAATGAACCTTTTGGAAAATGCAACAACACGCGAGAGAAATAAGCTTATAGGAGGTCATAATGGTGAGTGACAGAGCAAGACAATTTATGCCGTTTGCGGCACTAAAAGGCTACTATGAGCTTCTTCGTACAAAAGAAAGAGTAATAGTGCCCAAAAAGGAGCTTTCGGAAGATTACGCTGAAATTCTTTCAAGAAAGGTGCTTTCGCTAGAAGAAGGTATGATGGTGAAAGTGGTATATTATTCTGAAGGTGATTATATCTCGGTTGAGGGGTTGGTATCGGATATAAACATCCCTGAAAAATACATTACCATAGTAAAAACCAGGATATGCTTAGACGATATTTATGACGTCGAATACGACGAATATTACGA
>JAZQHR010000066.1:0-49242 GCA_045540695.1 Clostridia bacterium
TTATATATCATAGTGTTAATGGATGTTTGCAATTCCATACTAATTAATGGACATCTCAAAAATCCACCCACCGCTAAAGCGGTCCCCCCTCCTTTAGGCAAGGAGGGCTTTTCCTCCCGACCAGGGATACCCTGGACCCAAAACACATTATCGTTAATTATGCTAAAATCGTAAATATTGAAATATTTGTTTACACAATAATGAATAATAAAAAGGATGCGTCAAACGCATCCTTTAACAATTATAAAGCAAATTATTTTAATATATCCAACACTTCATCTTTTCTGTGAAGCATTTCGTCAATACGAGTGACATACTCGTAAACCTCTTTAACGTTATATATTTTGTGTGTCTGGTCACCGACCACAAGCTTGGATGAAGCTCCTACGCCCATCGCGAGGATGCTTTGCACCTCTTCCATAATATAGATGTTGTACAGACATTCAAAGCCTTCGTCGGAAAAACCGATGTTTTCAAGGTTGCCAAGAATATTTTTCTGTCTGTACATATAATATGGCTCTTTTTTAAGACCTGCCATACGCGTTATAGCTTCGTTAAGCATCTTGTTTACAGTGTTTGAAGCGGTGATGTTGTACATATCGTATTTTTCGGACAGATACGATGACCTCTTTATGCACATGGTATGCACTGTTACGTTTTTAGGATTTATATCACATATTTTGTCGAGTGTGTGCGAAAAATCTTCTGCCGTTTCATCGGGTAGTCCTGCTATTAAATCCATATTTATATTGTCAAATCCACATTTTGCTGCTATATCCAGACTGTCGTAAATATCCTTTTCCGAGTGGTTTCGTCCTATTTTTCTAAGCGTTTTTTCGTTCATAGTCTGTGGGTTTATGCTTATTCTGTCGATAGGATAGTGCGACAGAGCTTTTAGCTTTTCGTAGGTAATGGTATCAGGTCTGCCTGCTTCCACTGAAAATTCTCTAAGCTTTGACACATCAAAATTTTGACATAGCTCGTTTAACAGAAAGTCAAGCTGGACATCCGAAAGTGTCGTGGGTGTACCACCGCCAATGTATATGGTTTCTACGCCAATCCCAAGCTCTTTTAAAATATTACTTGTATATTCTATTTCCTTTTTTAAACAATCGAGATATGGTTCAACCAGCGTTTTTGCATGCCTTAACGACTGCGATACAAACGAGCAATAAAGACATCGGGTAGGGCAGAATGGTATGCCTACATAAAGGCTTACGCAATCCTTTTTCATGCCTTTTATAATCTCGTGTTCTTTTTTTGCAATCTTTGTTACAAGATCAATTTTTGGCTCGGTTACAAGGTATGTATTTCTAAAGTAATCCTTTACCTCATCCTCTGTTTGACCATTTTCCATACGTGTACGAACTATCTTGCTTGGGCGTATTCCCGTTAAAAGTCCCCACGGAAGAATGATGTTAAAAACTTCCTTGCCTATCTCGTTAAACGACATTTTAACGAAGGTTTTGTCATATCTGTCTTTCACAAGAGTGTTTTCGTATATTTTTTTGTCATAAGAAAATTTTGTATAATAAACAAACTCCCCGTTTGTTTCGGTAACTGTGCTAATCACAAAGTCACCATCGGGGATAGTGTCGGTATATTCAATTTTCTCATTGGGCATAAACGCCTTTATAATGTCGCTCATAGCGTACGTTTCGTCGTGCCCCTTTAAGATAACCTTCATACTTTAAGTTAACCTCTCATATACTCGTTGTTTGCTTTTTCGTACCCAATAGTAGTAGCATCGCCGTGTCCCGGGAACACCTTTGTATTATCAGGTAATTTGGCAAGTCTTTCAAGCGACTTTATTATTTCATCATAATTTCCACCGTCAAAATCAGTTCTGCCGATAGACATATAGAAAAGTGTGTCACCTGATATAAGATTGTCCTCGCACAGTATACACATACTTCCTCTGCTGTGACCTGGAGTGTGCATAAACTTAAGCTCAAGCTCTCCAAGCTTTAGTGTATCACCGTCTTTTACAGCGATATCCGCTTTGCATTTTGGCGGATAAGTCTTAAAATGTCTTGAAAAGTTTCCTGAGTCAACGTTTAAATATGGCTCGTCCGCCTCGTGTATTACTATTTTTGCATCGGGGAAATAATCCTTTAGCTCATCAAGTGCAAGCACGTGGTCGAAATGTGCGTGTGTAATTATAATGTATTTTACTGAAAGTACATTTTTTTCTATTTCGTTAATTATATTTTGCACTTTAGCTCCGGGGTCTACTATGGCAACCTCGTCGGTATTTTCATCGCCTATGATATAGCAGTTTGTATGGAGCATACCTAATACTAGTTTTTTAAATATCATTTGTAGTGCGCCTTTCTTTTGTTACTGAGTGCTTCGTGTTACGTCTATTACGCCTTCTATGTTTCGTAATTTTTTAATAATAGAGTTTAACTGGTCAGTATTTGAAATTTCAATCGCTGCATCTATTATAGCCAGCATATCTTTTGTAGAACGGGCGTTAAGCGACTTTAGAGATATCTTTTCGTTTGCAATAACAGTAGTAATCTCAAGAAGCATACCCTCTCTGTCGTGACCAACCACTTTAAGATTTGCGTGGTAAGAAGACGACATATTTCTTTCCCATGACACGTCTATAAGTCTTGCTTTTTCTTCTTCATCTCCGTATGCAAGAGAAATGTTTACACAGTCTTGTCTGTGGATAGATACACCTCTGCCACGGGTAATATAACCGATAATCTTATCTCCCGGTACAGGATTGCAGCATCCGGCAAATCTTACAAGACAGCCTTGTACACCTTCTACAGATATACCTTCGGCATTTTTGCTTCCGCCTTTCTTTTCGGTGCCTTCGCCAATCTGCTCAATAATATCCATGCTTGGTGGCTCGGGATGTCTTTTTTTGTATTCCTCGTGAAGCCTTGCCACAACCTTTATTACAGGCATACCACCGTAACCGATGGTAGAATAAAGGTCATCAGCACATAGGAAACCATATCGTTTTAAAAGCGGTTCCAAGTATTCCATTTTTGTAAGATGCATATTTTGGAATCCCTGCTTCTTTATTTCAGCGGTTATTGCTTCTTTTCCGCGTATAATGTTTTCTTCGCGGTTTTCCTTCTTAAACCACTGGTTTATTTTATTCTTTGCATTTGTTGTTTTTACTATCTTCAGCCAGTCGCGGCTAGGTCCGTGAATGGTAGCTGATGTTATAATCTCAACTATATCTCCATTTTGAAGATTATAGTCAAGCGGAACTATCTTTCCGTTTACCCTTGCCCCCTGCATCTTGCAGCCTATAGCACTGTGAATGTTAAACGCAAAGTCGATAGGTGTAGCACCGGCGGGGAAGCTTACCACATCACCCTTAGGCGTGAAAACAAACACCTGGTCGGTAAACAGGTCAATTTTTAGTGCGTTAAGGAAATCTTCTTCATCACGCACGTCATTTTGTATTTCCAGAAGCTGTCTTACCCATGTAAGCTTCTGATCTATCTTGTCATCGCCTTTTCCACCTTCTTTGTATTTCCAGTGTGCAGCGATACCCTTTTCGGCGATTTCATGCATTTCCTTGGTACGTATCTGTATTTCAAACGGAATACCGTTTGGACCGATAACTGTAGTGTGAAGCGACTGATACATGTTTGGCTTTGGCATTGCAATATAGTCTTTAAATCGTCCCGGCATAGGGGTATACATTTCGTGTGCTATACCAAGCGCAGTGTAGCAGTCACTTACGGTATTGGTAACAATTCGCACAGCAAAAAGGTCATATATCTGGTCGAGAGTCTTGTTTTGTGTAAACATTTTTCTGTATATACTGTAAAAATGCTTAGGTCGTCCGTCTATAACACAATCTATGTTGCTTTCCTCAAGCTTTTCTTTGAGTACCATCTTGATAGTAGCTATAAACTGCTCTCTGTCGTGACGTTTTTGCGAAATGCCCTCAACTATTTCGTGGTATGCAACAGGGTCAATGTACTTAAGTGATAAATCCTCAAGCTCCCATTTTATCTTGTACATACCAAGTCTATGTGCAAGCGGTGCAAATATACTAAGCGTTTCTCTTGCTTTTTCGCGCTGCTTTTCCTCGGACATACTTATAAGGGTAGATAAGTTGTGAAGTCTGTCTGCAAATTTTATAATGATAACTCGAATATCCTTTGCCATTGCCAGAAACATTTTTCGAAGGTTTTCCATATCGCGCTCTTCCTTGGAAGAAAAAGCGATTTTTTCAAGCTTTGTGACACCGTCAACAAGCTCGGTGATGTTTTTGCCAAATATCTCTTCGAGGTCTTCTTTTGTGTAGTCGGTGTCTTCTACTACATCGTGCAGGAGTGCAGCACAAATAGACTCCACGTCCATTTCCATATCGGCTACAATGCTTGCCACCTGAACAGGATGCTCAATGTATGGAAGTCCGGAAATTCTTTTTTGCTCTTTATGAGCGTTTTCTGCTATTTCATAAGCCTTTATTATCAAATCCTCTTTAACATTAGGATTATATTTTTTTATTTTCTCAAGCAGGTCCTGTAATCTTTTGTCCATCTGTGCACCTTCCTTTCGTTTATATTTTTCCGTACTTTAAAAAAGTAGGGGATAGCTTTAAATCGGTAGTGTGATAAAACGTAGGTGTTATCTTTATGGTAAGCTCGTCGCGTGTATAGTGAAAATCTATAGCTCCAAGCTCCTTTAATACCATAAGGCAAACATTTATTTTCTGATTGCTCTGGTATGGTTTTTTTACAGCTGTGATATATTGCGATATTTTTTTGAGTGTAGTGTTTAGGGTAGTATTGCTTTTGTAAGTGTTATTTTTTATGTATGTGTATACTATTCCCACATCCTCGCGGATAACTGTGTTTAAATGAGAATATTTTATTCCCTTAAGCACCAACTGATATGTGATAGTGCCGCGAAATTCGTTCATACCCATAACACCGGCTATGTTAACATAGTCACCCACTGAAAAATCCTGAATTTCACTATGCATATTAAATCCCGGTGCGTCAATCTTGATACCATCTTTTTCAAGGGTAAGAAATGCGTGCTGATTGCCTGTGGTTTCACGAATACCGGTGATTTTTGCATCCATTATACAAAACATAGGTTGCTTATTGCCTATACCGCATGGCTCGAGATGCTTTAGTTCGTTAAGTACATCTTCTGAAAGGTCGTTAGGGCCAATTTCGGCATCAATGTCAAGCGTAGGGGTGAGAACATCGTTGTCTATAACACTGCTTGCATAATTATTTATTGCGGTGTTAAACTCATCAATTTTGCTCGCTTCAAGTGTAAGTCCTGCGGCAAGCTCGTGTCCGCCAAACTTTATAAGAATCTCCTGGCAATGCTCAAGTGCATCAAAAAGATTGAAGCCTTTTATGCTTCTTCCGGATGCTTTGCCTTCGCCATTTTCGTTTATAGTGATGACCACCGATGGCTTGTAAAACATTTCAGTTATACGTGATGACACTATGCCTATTATGCCATTATGCCAGCCTTCGCCGCTTACCACTATTACGTTGTTTTCGTATAGCTTGTTTTCGTTTATCTTGTCAATAGCACTTTTAAATATTTCCTGTTCATCCATTTGACGTTGCTTGTTTGTGCTTTCAAGGTCGCGTGCAAGTTTTAATGCTTTTGACTTTTCTTTTTCCATTAAAAGCTCTACTGAAGTAAGGGCAGAGTCAAGTCTTCCCGTAGCATTCAGTCTTGGTGCTATACCAAACCCTACATTGCCACAGCCAATTTCACATTTGTTTATACCGGATACTTCAAAGAGAGCATTTAGTCCGATGTTTTCGCAGTTTTTTAATTTTTCAATTCCTTTTTTTACTATAAAACGGTTTTCCAAGTAAAGAGGAACCATATCAGCTATCGTGCCGATAGCTACCATGTCCGAGTACTTTTCTATTATGCTTTTATCCATATTGGCAAGGGCGTATATGAGCTTAAAGCACACACCTACACCTGCAAGATCCGAGAACGGATATATATCCTTATCGCGTTTTGGGTTGATAACAGCATACGCCTGTGGGATAGTATCCTTTAGCATGTGATGGTCTGTAATGATAAGATCAATACCACTTTTTTGTGCATAATCTGCTTCGTCGACAGCAGTAATACCGGTGTCAACGGTTATTATAAGCGAGATGCCGTCATCTTTTAAAGCATCAATAGCAGAAACGTTTAGTCCGTAACCTTCATCACTACGGCTGGGAATATAAAAAGACGCATCAGCTCCGCACTCCAACAGATAGTCTGTAAGGATATACGTGGAGGTAATGCCGTCTACATCATAGTCGCCGTATATGGCAATTTTTTCTTTGTTTATAATTGCTGACTTTATTCTGTCAACGGCTTTTGCCATATCTGTGAGGAGAAACGGGTCATAAAAACAAAACGTATCCTCATTTAAAAACTCAGGAATATTTTCTATATTCCTGTTCAAAAGTACTTTAGACAATATCTCTGATACTTGATACTTAGCTGAAAAATCCGAAACATCTGATGGGTTCGGATTGTTAATAATCCATTTCTTGTTTTTTATCATAATGTATCGTCCAATTCTTTAGATTTATTTATGGCAATATTATAGCACAAATCCCCTTTTCATTCAAGTGTTTTATTGATAAATTATGCCAAAATAACACAATAATATGTTTAAGGTTTTGATGTCTCGTCAAATCTTACGGCAGGCAGGTTTTTGGAGGACACAGAAAACGCATTCTGAAAATCAACATCATCAAAATTAAGCTTATCAAATAAATCCTTTGCGTTATCTCCCGATGCTTCGAGTTTGGCTTTTATATCGGTATAGTTGTGAATAATTTTCGTATCATCTTTTTGTGGGGTTTGGATTTGAGAGATGTTTTCGATTTTTGCACTAATGCTGTCAAGCTTTAAGCTGAGGCGGTCATACTTCTCCATCATCTGCTTTAATCTGGCTTCTGTGCTTTGAAGCCTTTTTTTAAGCTGAGCATGCTCTATAGAAGTTTTTGCGTTATCAGTGGCTAGCTGAGGTGTTACGCTATGCCTGGCAAATGAATTTGGCATATCCGATATGCATAGAGCGGTGGAGTTGCCACTAAAAACACGAAACATCTTCACTCCGCGTTGTATAATTGCGGGCTTTGAAAATGTATCACCACCATTTGAGGATACACATTCGAATAAGCGTAAGTTATCACACCATTGTATGCGGATTTTTTCGTCGGCTGCAATCACGACGGGTGTAGATTTTGCACTTATTCCAAATGCAAGATTTTTTATAATACGTGATTTTGTGTTGTAATAGCACATTGTATAATACGAGTTTATGTTTGCCACATAAGATACGTGTATTGTTCCGTCAACGTCTTCTGTGACAGAAAGCGTTGCTATATCGTGTTCTGCAGGAAAATCGGTATTTGAAAATGTTTTTGCACCATACGGAGCTATCTTGTATACAGGCTTTTCAAGCTCGTTTTTATAAAAGAGGTGAAAGCACTTTTTAGTATCTAAATAGACACAGAAGGATGCGTTTTTACCCAGTATGTCTATTATTATAGGTGCTGTGCTTAGTCCTTCTCGTATTTTATGCTCTGCAAGAAGCTTTTGTCCGTCATGCTCAAGTATATAAAAAGCTATAGGCATTCTGTCAGCCATAAATAGCTTTATGGAAAATATTTTTGGTATGCCTGATTTGCTTTTTAATATCTCGTATTTTTTCCATTCATGGTAGTTGTATTTTATATATAAAAGAGTTCCGTCGGTATCTTCGCATATAATGTGAAAATGTCCGTTTTCGTCCATAACTATGTCAAACGTATCTGCAATGTTTCGGGTGAGTATCTCATCTTTGGCACCGCCTTTTGTATAACAAAGACATTTTGTGTGGCTTATGTAGAAAATCCATTTTGTACCATAAGCGTCGGTAAGATAAATCTCGTTCATACTTTTTCAGCTCCCATACTCAAATTATTTTGCGCGATTTGCACTAAAATTCGATGCGATTTGCGTGCATAATTATACTTTTTTAAATATTTTATTGTAATAGCCGTTAAAATATGTTGACGAATTGTGTAATTTTTGATAAACTATATAGTAATATATTGTAACTATAAGTGGATTAGGAGGTAATTTTTGTGTTTAATGATAAGTTTCAGCTGGAAGGTCTAACCTATGATGATGTGCTTTTGATTCCTCAAAAGTCGGATGTATTGCCTAATGAGATTGATACATCTACGTATTTGACAAAAAACATCAAGCTTAATATACCTATTATGAGTGCGGCTATGGATACTGTTACAGAGTCAGCTATGGCTATTGCTATTGCAAGAGAAGGCGGTATAGGTATTATACACAAGAATATGACTATCGAACAGCAGGCAACAGAGGTAGACAAGGTTAAACGCTCTGAACATGGAGTTATAGTTGATCCGTTTTCGTTATCGCCTGACCATACTCTTTTAGAAGCTGACCAGCTTATGGGTAAGTATAAGATATCAGGTGTGCCTATCACTGTTGATGGAAAGCTAGTAGGTATCTTAACTAACAGAGATTTAAGATTTGAAAAGGATTTTAGTAGAAAGATTTCTGAAGTAATGACAAAGGAAAAGCTTGTTACTGCTCCTCAGGGCACTACGCTTGCGGAAGCTCAGGAAATCCTTATGAAATATAAAATAGAAAAGCTTCCTATAGTTGATGATGATATGAACCTTAAGGGCCTTATCACTATCAAAGACATAGAGAAGATTGAAAAATATCCAAATTCTGCAAAGGATAAAAACGGCAGACTTTTGGTTGGTGCAGCACTTGGTGTTACAAATGACGTGCTGGACCGTGCAAAAGCTTTAGTAGATGCTAAGGTTGACGTGCTTGTGCTTGACTCTGCTCACGGACATTCACAGAACATTATAAACTGTGTTAAAAAGATAAAAGAAGCATTCCCTGAGGTTGAATTGATAGCAGGTAATATCGCTACTGCTGAAGCTGCCAAGGACCTTATAGAAGCCGGCGTAGACGCTATAAAGGTTGGTATAGGACCTGGCTCTATCTGTACTACACGTGTTGTAGCAGGTATAGGTGTGCCACAGATAACTGCTGTATATGAAGCTGCAAAGGTAGCTCATAAATATAATATCCCTGTTATCGCTGACGGCGGTATCAAGTATTCAGGTGACCTTCCAAAGGCTATTGCTGCAGGTGCAAACGTAGTTATGCTTGGAAGCGTTTTAGCAGGTTGTGAGGAAAGCCCAGGCGAATCTGAAATATATCAGGGTAGACAGTTTAAGGTATATCGTGGTATGGGTTCTATCGCTGCTATGGAAAAGGGCAGTAAGGACAGATATTTCCAGACAGGTAGTAAAAAGCTTGTTCCTGAAGGTGTAGAAGGTCGTGTACCATACAAGGGTCACGTATCTGAAACAATATTCCAGTTCCTTGGCGGACTTCGTTCAGGTATGGGATACTGCGGAACTAAAAATGTAGAAGAGCTTAAGAAAAACGGTAAGTTTGTTAAGATAACAGGTGCAGGTCTTAAGGAAAGCCATCCTCATGACATTAACATCACAAAAGAAGCTCCTAACTACAGTGTATCTCCTTGATGAGATTAAATTTTAATTAAAATAAAAAAGGCACTTGGTTTGGCCACCAAGTGCCTTTTTGTGTTAGTTATCTAAAATTACTTTGTTTTGTAGTTTAGGGTTAATTTGTTATCGCAATACGCGTTTGCCCCAAGGTAAACAGTAAATATTCCTTCTTCGACAACAAACTCGGTATTCATATTATAAAAACCAAGCTCGTTTTTGCCAAGCGTAAATAGTATTTCTTTTTCCTGACATTTTTCTAAATAAACTTTTTCAAAGCCTTTTAGTTCTCTCATTGGTCGTGCTGATGATGCAACTTCGTCGTGAATGTAACACTGCACAAGCTCCTTGCCGTCAGTTTTACCAACGTTTTTTACTGTAATTCCAACGACAAATTCATCTCCGTTGTTGCTTACAATTCTTGGATTCGAATATTCAAACTCTGTATAGCTTAGTCCGTATCCGAAAGGATAAAGCGGAGAGCCTTTGCAATCCTCATAATTTTTGATGGTTCTGTCGTCAAAATGGTCGTAATATTCATTAACCGCTCTGGCGCCCTTTGTAAAATTATAATATAGTGGTATCTGTCCTGTTTTTCTAGGTAATGTTACAGGTAGATGCCCGCTTGGATTAACCTTGCCAAACAAAATGTCAGCCACCGCATTTCCGGTCTGGGAGCCAGAATGCCATGCATACAAAACGGCATCAAAATATTCTATGCCATTTTCCATTGCAATAGGTCTGCCATATACAAACACTCCTATAACCTTTTTCCCCATATCTTTGTATTTTTTTGCAAGGTCGATATGCTCCTGTTTCATATCAATATCCGCTAAGGAACGTGCTTCTCCCGTAACCTCGTGACTTTCGCCAATTGCTAGAATAACAATATCAGCAACGCTTGCATCCGAAACAGGTGTTATATATTTCTCAATTCCATGCGAAATGGTAACAGTACTTTCCAAAACACCGTCAAGCGTCCAGCTTCCGAGTAGTGTTCTTACCTCATCCTTCATTTCGCCGTCAATATATATTTTCTGCGAAACTGACAATGGAAGTATATTGTTGTTGTTTTTCAAAAGAACCATTGATTCTTCCGCCATTTTCTTTGCCATGCTTGCATTAAATGTTTTATCTGTGTCAACAGGTGTTATATATGGATTATCGAAAAGACCTGCTTTTTCTTTTATGTAAAGGATACGATATACCGCATCGTCAATAATGTCCTCAGAAATTTTTCCTTCTCTTACAAGGTCTGCGGTGTGTTTAAGATATATCTCGTCTACCATATCCATATCAACGCCTGCACTTAACGAAAGATATGCACATGCTTTTTCATCTTCTGCAACACCTTGATTCATAAGCTGTTTTATAGCATCCCAATCGCTTATTACAAAACCATCAAAACCAAGTTCTTTTTTCAAAACGTCTGTAATCAGGTGCTTTGATGATGTGACAGGCTGACCACCAATTTCGTTAAAGGAACTCATAACTGTTCCTACACCTGCTTCAACAGCACTTTTAAATGCTCTGAGATAGAAGTTTCTTAATGTATATTCTGAAATTTCAGTTCTGTTATAATCTCTTCCACCCTCAGATGCACCATAACCAATATAATGCTTTGCACAGGCACATAATTTTCCGGCACTGCTATAATCATCACCCTGAAAACCTTGTATTACTGCTTCGGCTACCTTACCGCCAAGGTACGGGTCTTCACCCGGCGACTCAATAATTCTGCCCCAGCGGGGGTCGCGGCTTACATCAAGCATAGGAGCAAACGTCCATTTTATTCCGTCGTTGTACGCTTCTTTTGCGATACATTCATACGATTCTTTTATAAGTTCCATATTAAATGATGCTGACATGGCAAGTGGGATAGGGAACACTGTTTTATGCCCGTGAATAACATCTCTGCCAAATATAATTGGAATATGCGTTCTTGTTTCTTCCACAGCAATTTTTTGAAGTCTGTTTACCACTTCATACTCAACCGAATATGAATCATCATTTCCTGCAAAAGCGGTGTCGGCAAGGATTATAGAACCAATTTTTCCTTGCCTTATTTTTTCTTCAATTCCTTCTATGTTATCGAGAATGTATGCATACTGATTAAGCTGACCAATTTTTTCTTCAAGGGACATTTTTTTAATTAGCTTTTTTATGTCCATATATATCCTCCTATCATTATATAATGTAAACGTTTACAAAACATTTAAAATAAAGAAGGACCGAGGTAATTATACCTTAAGTCCTCTTTTATTATTAAATTATACTCTGTCTTTAATTTCAGTTTTGATTTTAGCGATAAATTCGTCTACTGTCATAGTAAGAGTTTCGCCGTTATCTCTGTTTCTGATTGAGATGTTGTTGTTTTCTATTTCACTCTGACCGATGATAATCATATACGGAATACGGTCTACAACCTGTGCTTCTCTTATCATATAGCCAATTTTTTCATTACGTCTGTCTATTTCAACTCTGATGCCTGAAGCTTTTAGTTTTTCGTATACATCGTTTGCGTATTCAGCACTCTTTTCAGATACAAGTAAAACTTTTGCCTGAACAGGTGATAGCCATACAGGGAACTTACCTGCAAAATGCTCTGTGATGATACCGATAAATCTTTCGATAGAACCAAAGCATACGCGGTGAATCATAATAGGCTTCTGCTTTTCGCCGTTTTCGTCAGTGTATTCCAAATCAAAGTTGATAGGCATCTGGAAGTCAAGCTGAATAGTACCGCACTGCCATGTTCTGCCAAGTGAATCCTGTAGGTGGAAGTCAATCTTTGGTCCGTAGAACGCACCGTCACCTTCGTTTATAATGTATGGAAGCTCAAGTGCCTCAAGTGCACTTCTTAAGCCCTCTGTAGCTGCTTCCCAATCCTCGTCACTACCCATGCTGTCTTCAGGTCTTGTAGAAAGCTCTACAAAATAGTTAAATCCAAATTTTTCATATACTTCGTTTATAAGATGAACTACGTTTACTATCTCATCTCTTATCTGGTCACGACGCATAAAAATGTGTGCATCGTCCTGAGTAAAGCATCTTACTCTAAATAGTCCGTGTAGAGCACCTTTAAGTTCATGTCTGTGTACTAGTCCAAGCTCGCCTGCTCTAAGTGGAAGCTCACGATAGCTGTGTGGTTTTGATGCATATACCATAACACCGCCAGGACAGTTCATAGGCTTAACGCAGTATGTTTCCTCATCAATAGTAGTAGAATACATATTGTCTTTGTAGTGGTCCCAGTGACCGCTTGTTTCCCAAAGATGTCTGTTCATAATAAGCGGAGTGCTTATTTCAACATAATTTTCACGAGTGTGGATTTCTCTCCAGTACTCAATAAGAGCATTTTTAAGAGCCATACCCTTTGGTAGGAAGAATGGGAAGCCAGGAGCTTCTTCGCTCATCATAAATAGTCCCATTTCCTTGCCTATTTTTCTGTGGTCTCTCTTTTCAGCCTCTTCAAGTAGCTTTAGGTAATCCTCAAGCTCTTGATTTGTAGCAAATGCAATACCGTTTACACGAGTAAGCATAGTGTTGTTTTTGTCATTTTTCCAGTATGCACCCGATACACTCATTATCTTGAACGCCTTTAGCGCCTTTGTATAGCAAAGGTGCGGACCTGTACACATATCAATGTAATCACCCTGCTGATAGAAGCTTATCTGGGCATCAGGGGGAAGGTCGTCAATATGCTCAACCTTATATATTTCTCCTCTGTCCTTCATAAGCTTTATAGCTTCATCTCTTGGAAGAATAAAAGACTTAATAGGAAGGTTTTCCTTTGTAATTTTCTTCATTTCCTGCTCGATTTTAGCTAAATCTTCCTCTGAAAGCTTAGCATCGCCAAGGTCTACATCGTAGTGGAATCCTTTTTCGTTTGCAGGGCCGTAAGCAAATTTAGCATCAGGATAAAGTCTTTGTATAGCCTGTGCCATTATATGAGCAGCACTGTGGCGTATTACGTGTAATTCTTCGTCCTTAGGACATTCATCCACATGTCCGTCGTTGTAAATTATTTTCATAATCCGTCTTTCCTTTCGTAAACAATCTATATCATAAAAATTTATATACCTAATCTATGATATTATATAATATTTATATGTTTTTGTCAATTTCTTTTGACAGATTTTACTATGTGTGAAAAATCGTCTTTTGTTATGCATCCTGATAGAATTAAAAGCATGATATACACAATTGAAACTACACAAAATCCTATAATTACAAACATAATAGAATTGCCGTAAGCTGTTTGCATGGCAAAAGTATATCCGGCTATGCACGAAACAGTTATTGACGCAAGTGGCTTTATAAGAAGATTTACCACGTCCATCTTAAGACCCGTAACACTTGCAAGTTTAAACAAATATGCAGACGGGAGAAGGATGTTGCTTAGGTACATTACACCAATCAGTCCGTTAAACCCATAAAGCGGTATGAAAATATACATAAGTACAATCCTGCCTACCGAATCGATAGTATTATACAAAAATATGCTTTTTTGCTTGTCAAGTCCCATAAGTATACCCGTGATGGATCCGTCAAGGTATATAAAAGGCACGAGCGGTGCAAGCATTTTTATAATTGAGCCTACCTGCACATTTTTGTAGACGATATTTCCTATGTCGTATGAAAACACTATGAAAAGTCCGCATATAAGCATAGATACAAGCATAGTGAGTTTGCATACTCTGTCGGTGGTGTATCGTATAAGATTGTTTCTGCCTGATACCTTAGCCCTTGTTATTTCGGGAACGAGCAGAGTAGAAAAGGATGTAAGCAGTGCTGACGGAAATAAAATTAGCGGAAGAGCCATACCCTTTAGCATACCATACTGTGATAAAGAAGTGCTTATGTTCATACCATACTTTTGAAAGCCTGACGGAATGAGCATATTTTCCACAAGCTTTAAGGTAGAGGTAATATACGCCGAGCCTGCAAGCGGAAGTGAGATATGAAGCATATTTTTAATGATGTTTGACGGTGGCTTTTTATTTGACCTTGTTGCTTTGCCTTTGTCAAGTGCATATAAAATGCCAAGATATCCCCACGATGCTACCTCGGAAAGCGCAGTACCAACCGCAATAGCAACACACGTTTTGTCAAGCCCTTTGTCTATATACATATCTATTATTACAAATATTATAGCTATCTTTACTATGTCCTCAAGCACCTGTGCGGTGGTAGTCTTTATCACCTTGCTTTTGGCTATAAAAAAACCCTTAAAGCACGATGACATAGCTATAAATGGAAGGCTTAAGCTGATAACCTTAAGTGCCGATACAATTCGCGTATCTTTCAAAAATACACTGCAAAGTATTCCTGACACGATATATAGCACAACTGCCGTAATTGTTCCGATGCATAGCTGATACAAAAGAGTTTTTGCGACTATTCTGTGTGAGTGATATTTATCCATGTTTTCTGATATAAGCCTTGTCACCGATACACTTATACCCGCATTTGCAAATGAGATAAATACCATATACACAGACAGTATCAGCTGATATAATCCCATACCCTCCGTGCCTATCTTGTTTGACAGATAGATTCTGAAAAACATTCCTATAAGCCTTAAAAATATAGTAGTAAACGTAAGCAGAAATGTATTTATAATAAAAAGTTTTTTGCTCAAAACATACACACATCCTTTATAATATGTATATGTCCCGAAAAATAAAAAATACGTTTGTCACCCAAACGTACTTTTATTATTTATTTTAATTTTAACAGCGGATTGTCGCAGTCAAAAAACTCTTTTGCGGTATTTACAAATTCGCATATCAGCTTGTATGAAGGTGAATCTTCAGTAGCCGAGTAAGCGAGTGAAAAATGCTGTTTAGCGTTTGGGTTTTCAAGCACGAAGTACATACACTTATCATTGTCAGACATAATAGCAACCGCTGAATCAGTAGTTAAAAACGCTCCAAACCCAGACAGCATAAGATTATAATTAAGTCTTTGGTTTGGCGAACTTACACCGACTAAATGTTCAGAATCTGTATCACCGAAAAGAATCTTTTTCTTTTTAAAAACCCTGCTCTTTGGCGGAGAATATATAAATTCTATGCTGTGAAATATGCTCATATCTTCTATCTTTTTTTCGCTCGAATAATTTCTGCTTACTACATCGTCATAGGAAAGTGCATATGGATAAAGATTATCAGCACCCTTATAATCCCGCCTTAACGCTACGATGATATTTTCCTCCATAAGTGGCACAGTAAAGAATCCTGGTGCATCATTTTCAGTCGGCATAAAAACAATATCCGCAGTATTGTTATAAAGCTTTCCCGCAAGTGCTTCTGTACTGGCTATAGATATGTTTATATTTACGTTAGGATATTTTTTTGCAAACATTTCGCACACTTTAGGTATAACAAAGTATGCAAGGTACGATGACGTAGCAATATTTAAAAGTCCACCCTTTATCTCAGATATATCGTGAATTTTCTCAAGTGTTTCCGTTTCAAGCTTCATAACTTTTTCTATCGATTCAATGTATATCTTACCTTCAGCGGTTAGTGTAAACGGAATAGTCTTTCTGTTAAATATCGTCGCACCAAGTTCTTTTTCCGCCTTTTTAATCGATGCACTTAAAGCAGGCTGCGATATAAATAGCTTCTTTGCTGCAGCAGACACACTCTTTGAACGATAAACCTCATATACGTATTTAGATAAGTTATCAAGCATTTCCATCACCTATAAATTTAATTTATATCTTTTATAAACTTATTTGTATTTGATTATATCACTAATATATAATATAATCAAGTAACAAAATAAAATGGCGATGGAGAAAACGGAGATGAAGCCATATAATAATTATTTGGGAGAGATTATTATGAAAAAACTACTATCAATCATCATTTCGCTATCGCTTATTATGTCGGCTTGTACCATATCAGCTAACGCTAACGATGAAATCAGCATCACTATCGACGGAAAGCCAAGAATATTTGACGTAATGCCTGTAATGGAAGAAAACAAGGTACTTGTGCCAATGAGAGGTATATTTGAAGCTCTTGGCGCTGATATTTTGTGGAGTGACGATACAATGACAGTCATCGCAACAAAAAACGATATATCAGTATCACTTCAAATTGAAAATAATATCGCAAAAGTAAATGATCGCGAAATCTTACTCGATACTCCTGCAAAGCTAGTATCAGGAAGAACTATGGTACCAGTAAAATTTGTATCAGATGCACTTGGGTACGATGCAAAATGGGATAATGAAACAAACACTGTAGCTATAACAACAAAAGAGACTACCCCTCATATCCTTGACGGCAAAAAAGTAATATTTATAGGCAATTCATTTACATACAGAGGCCTATGTGTGCTTCAGGAAAACTTAAGCGTTCTTACACAGGAAGAACGTTCAAACGATTTGGGTTATTTCTATCAGCTATGCAAGGCTAACGGCGCAGATGTTGCCGTAACAAACTGGACATTCGGTTCTCACGCTCTTCACAACATATTTATAAAAGATTGTGAAGTAAAGGGTGAGTGCAATGGTGTAAACCACGAAAGTTACCTTACAGACAGATATTTCGACTATGTATTTATCCAACCGGGACGTGGAACTACATCTTCAAAAAACCTTATACCTGATATTGAATATATAATGAATCTGTTTAGAGAAGTAAACCCTGACGTTAAATTTGTTTTCCTTGGTTGTGCTGCTTATTACGGCGTTAATCAGAATAACACCGTTTATCAGGAAATATTGGATAAATTTGATGACGTTGAATCGCTTGGACTCGAGATTTCCGACTGGGGCAAGCTTGTAAGTGACCTTATAAACGGTACCGCCAAAGTAGATGGTACAGCGTTTGATTACAACAAAAGCTCGTTTATCGTATCAGACGGATATCATCAGAATATGCTTGCCGGATACATTACAGCGCTTTATGCATACTGTACTTTAACAGGCGAAAAAGCTATAGGTCAGCCGTACTATTTCTACAATGACAAGTCACAGCATTTCAGGCTTGACATACCTGACTATATATCGTATTATTATAAAAATGGTACAGAAGAAACCGATGCCGACGAGATAATGGAAAGTCCATATGATATGATGGAAATCCAAAAACTTGTTGACGAATATATGAATAAATAAACGGATATAATTTAAAAGCATAATAGATATAAGTTAAAGTTATATCTATTATGCTTTTATTTGTATTTGCTTATCTTAAGAGAAAATATTATAATTGATATAGAGTATGATAAAATACTAGGAGAATTATTATGAAAGATACATATTATTCGGAAAAGCTTGACGGCAAAAAGATAATATTCATTGGTAATTCGATGATATATTATGGTATGTGTGTTGAGAGAAATACCAATCTTGAGCAAGAAAAGAGAGAAAATGACAGGGGTTATTTTAAACAGATTTGTGCGTCACACGGTGTGGATGTATCGGTGACAAACTGGACGTTTGGCGGACATCAGCTTAGAGATTTGCTTTCTGACGGATGTGAATATTGTGATAAAAAGGGAAATGGCAGTCCAAATCATAAATCATACCTTAATGATCGTTATTATGATTATGTAGTTATATCAGAAGGTAGCCGTCCTCTTGGTGATTTTTTATCTGAAATGGAAGAAATGATGAAGATGTTTACAGATGTAAATCCAAATGTCAAGTTTGTATATCTTTGTCACCTTCGTAATCACATGAAAAATACTACTGGCGTTTTATACAATCTAAAAGAAATAGCCAAAAAAGGTGTTATAATATGCGACTGGGGAAAGGCGCTTTATGATATATTAAACGATGGATGTGTAGAAGGCGGAAGCGAGAAATACACTAACAATACATTTATCATAAGACAGAGCGAGGAAGACGGTCATCATGGAAACCTTTTATCTGGATATCTTACCGCTATCGCTGCATACAGTGCTATAACAGGTAAGAAATGCGAGGGACAAAGATATGATTTTTATAACGATGCATCACTGCTTTCTGATTTTGATGTAGATGCGTATAAAGCGAAATATTATTGCTATGGCGATACCGAAACCAATTTTGACAAGATATTTACTATGCCTTCTGAAATGCTTGCTCTTCAAAAGAAGATGGATGATACTCTTGCAAAAGAAGAATGGAAAAACTACGGGGAGATATGATAGCTATGAAATGCGAAGAGGTTTTTAGAAAAATAGATGAATTATATCCAATGTACGTAAATGTGCTTGAGGATGTGTGCAATATCGAAAGCCCTACAAACTATAAAGAGGGCGTAGATGAGGTATGCCGTTACTTTGTTAAAATGGCAGAGAAGCGCGGTTGGGATATTGAAATATCCAAGCAGGAAATAGCAGGTGATGTAGCATGTATCACACTTAATCCAAATGCAAAGGGTGCACCGGTGTGCTTGTCAGGTCATATAGACACAGTACAGCCACGAGGTATATTTGGTTATCCACCAGTAAAAATAGATGGTGACATTATGTACGGCCCCGGCACTACCGACTGCAAAGGCGGATGTGTAGCTTGCTTTCTTGCTATGGACGCACTTTGTCAGGTTGGGTTTACCGATCGTCCTGTAAAGTTTATTATTCAGTCTGACGAAGAAACAAGCAGTAAACAGAGTGGAAAGAAAACTATAGAGTTTATGTGTGAAAAAGCAAAAGGTGCAGTGGCATTTTTAAATACTGAAGGATTAGCCCTTGCAAATCAGCACAAGCTTGTGCTTAGAAGAAAAGGTATTCTACGTTTGAAATATAACATAACAGGAAAGGCTGCACATTCATCAAGGTGTACTCAGGGTATAAATGCCATTGCTGAAGCGGCACATAAGATACTTGAGCTTGAGAAGATGAAAGACGAGGATACTATTACATTTAACTGTGGAGTTATAGAGGGCGGAACTGTAGGAAATACTGTGCCTGAAAAGTGTAGCTTTATATTAGACATTCGTTTTTCAAATGACGAAGAGGAAAAAACAGCGAGAGATTTTGCTAACAAGGTATGCGATACATCATATATAGAAGGCACAAAGTGCGAGATAGAAGAAGTAAGCTATCGTCCGTCAATGCCACATACTGATACAAACATACAGCTATTTGACAAAGTAAACGAAATATTTGAGGCAAACGGTCTTGAAAAACGTGAAATGTGGTATTCTCCTGGTGGAAGCGATGCTGCATATATCACTCAGAAGGGTATTCCTTGTCTTGACAACATAGGTGTTGTCGGAGGAGAAATCCATTCAAAAGACGAATATACATATATCTCCTCACTTGCTACATCGGCTAAATGTATGTCGGCGATTATAATGTGTATATAAATTTTGATAATAAAAAAGGAACAAGCGCGCATAAAATTGTGCAGGCTTGTTCCTTTTTTGCTTTATAAAATATTTTTTTATTTATCGTTGTCAATTACTTCGCCGTCTAAAGGTCCGTCAGTATTTTCCTTATCGTCTTTTACGGTTTCGTAATACACTTCGCTTTTGCTTGGCAATATAAATGCTGCTATGATATAAAGTACAAGTCCGGTACCATAGAAAATAGTAACGGCAGCCCATATTATTCGCACTATAGAAGGATCCAAATTAAAATACTCTGCAATGCCTCCGCATACTCCGCAAATCTTTTTGCCTTGTTCTGTCTTGTATAGCTTTTTCATAATATATCGCCTCCGTTTCCCAGTGTAGAGTGTAAATATATTTTATCATAAAAAGTGTGATTTGTAAATATAAAATAAATTTGTTGTAAATATTATAAAAAAGTGGTAAAATATAATAATATATTTGCAAATGAAAGGCGGATAATGTTACATGCAAAAATATGAAATTAAAAATGGTATAAACTTATACTATATAGAAGATAAAAAACACAAAACAGTAAGTGCGGCGTTTTATCTTCATCGTGCTATAAGACGCGATGAGGTAACCTACAATTCACTTCTTGCAAGTGTGTTAAACAGAGGTACAAGAAAGCTTCCGGATATAAACGCGTTAAATAAATATTTAGAAGGATTGTATGGTGCGGTGTGCGAAGTGAATATCGGAAAGAAATACGGCGTGCAGAGCATTATATCAGCATTTTCTACTGTGTCGGATAAATATACCGGTGAGAATACTGTGGAAAAATGTATAAATATAATGCTTGACTTTATATATGACCCTAAGCTTTCGGATGGTGTGTTTGATGCGTCGTATGTCGATAGTGAAAAGAAAAATCTTAAAGATTATATAGAAGGTCTTTCAAATGACAAACGCTCGTATGCTAACCTTAGATGCGTAGAGGAAATGTGCGAGGGTGAGCTTATGGGTATAAAGGATACCGGATATGTAGAGGATATCGCTGGTATCACTCCTGAAAGCCTTTATAAGCATTATAAAAATATTATCACTACCAGCCCTATAGACATATTTGTATCGGGTGATGTGGATATTGAAAAAGTAGTGGATGTATTTAAAGCTTATCTTGCGGATGTTGAATTTTGTATAAAACCACTTGAAAATATTATAGATGAGCCAAAGGAAGTATCGGGCAAAACAGTAGTTGACAAGTTTGAGGTAAATCAGGGTAAGCTTGCGATGGGCTTTAGAACGTATACATTTGCAGGCGATGACGACTATTATGCAATGCTTGTGGCAAACTCTGTGTTTGGCGGAGGAGCACATTCAAAGCTTTTTGCCAATGTACGTGAAAAGCTGAGCCTTGCATACTATGTTTCATCAAGGTTTACAAAATTTAGCGGTATAATGCTTGTAAGCTCGGGTGTAGAGTTTGCAAACTTTAAAAAAGCAGAAGATGAGATAATGGTACAGTTTGACGCGGTAAGAAACGGTGACTTTACCGATGAGGAGGTTAAGGTGGCAAAGGAAAGCATTATAAATGTGTATCGTTCTTACTTTGACAGCCAGTTTTATTTAAGAGATTACTATATAGGAAACATTCTTTATGGTATAGATGAAACTATCGAGCAGGCTATAGAAAAGGTTAGAAATGTAACACCTGATAGAATAAAGTCAGCTTTTGAAAAGGTAAAGCTTGATGTAAGATATTACCTTACAGGTCTAAGTGGGGAGGGAATAGACAGATGAATTTTATAAGAGTATATAACGAGTACTTTGACGAGAGTGTATATGCAGGTGAGCATAAAAGCGGACTTAAAGTGTTTGTAATTCCCAAAAAAGGCTTTACCAAAAAATACGCAATATTTGGCACCAAATACGGCTCAATAGACAGAAAATTTGTTCCGCTTGGCGAAAGTGATATGATAACTGTTCCTGACGGTATTGCACATTTTCTTGAGCATAAGATGTTTGAACAGCCTGACGGCTCGGATGCATTTTCCGAATTTTCAAAGTATGGCGCAAACGCCAATGCGTACACTTCATTTACAAACACATGCTACCTTTTTGCGTGTACCAACAACTTTTATGAAAATTTTGAGCACCTTCTAAACTTTGTTCAACAGCCTCATTTTACAAAAGAAAATGTCGCAAAGGAACAGGGAATAATAGGTCAGGAAATACGCATGTATGACGATGACCCGGGATGGAGAGTAATGTTTAATCTCCTTGGTGCACTATATTCTCAAAATCCTGTTAAAACGGATATTGCCGGAACAGTTGAAAGCATTGCAAAGATAGACAAGGACATACTTTACAAATGCTACAATACCTTCTACAATCCATCTAATATGGCTGTGTGTATAGCCGGTGATGTGGATGTAGATAAAATTGGTGAGATGGTGGAAAGGTTAATCGTAGACAGAGAAAGCGGAAAGGTTGAACGCGAGGAGATAAATGAACCAAATGCGGTTAACAAAAAGCTTGTTGAGATGAACCTTGATGTGTCTATTCCGCTTTTTGAGATTGGATTTAAAGATAATAAAACCCTTCGCGGTATAGATCTTTACAAAAGAGAGATGGCTGTATCTGTTATAATGAGAATTATTTCGGGTAAAAGCAGTAAGCTGTTTACCGATTTGTACTCGGAAGGTCTTGTAAACGAGAAGTTTGGCTCGGACTTTATGATGGAAGAAGAGTTTTCGTGTGCAATGATAGAGGGCGAAAGCGAAAAGCCTATGGAGGTGAAGGAGAAGATAGAAAAATATATTTCTCTAAAGCTTGAGGAAGGCATAGATGCTGATGAAATAGAACGTGCGAAAAAAGCACAGTATGGCGACTTTTTAAGACAGTTTAACGATGTAGAGGTAATAGCAGGCACGTTTATCAGAAATGTGTTAAAGGGAATAAACACTTTTGATTATATGACTGTATACAAGGAGCTTACACCTGAGTATATAAACGAAGTGTTTAAAGATATATTCCGTATGGAAAATATGGCTATGAGTATAGTGTGGCCACTTGCAAATCAGGAGTGATAAGTATGAACACGATTGGATTTCCGAAGCTGGGAATTAAATTTAATATTGATCCGGTTGCGTTTTCAGTATTTGGCTGGGACATACACTGGTATGGCATTATTATTGCATCGGGCCTAATTCTTGCGGTTATAGTAGCAACCCATCTTGCCAGAAAAGAAAATCTTGGCAAGGACGTGATGCTTGATGTGGTAATATATGCCCTGCCTGTAGCGATTATTTGCGCAAGACTGTATTATGTGATATTCAATTTTGAAGCGTACAGGGACAATCCTTTGGATATTTTTAGAATATGGAACGGCGGACTTGCTGTATATGGCGGAATTATCGGTGCTGTTGCTACGGCTTATGTGTATTGCAGGGTGACTAAAACTGATTTTAAAAAGGTTGCAGACATAGGTGCTATAGGTCTTTTGATAGGGCAGGCTATAGGCAGATGGGGTAACTTTGTAAATGGCGAGGCTTATGGCGGTCAAACATCTCTTCCGTGGCGTATGGATATATATGGTGAAGCTTATGGTGTGCATCCCACTTTTCTTTATGAATCACTTTGGAATTTGGCAACGCTTGTACTTCTTCTTTGTGTATTTAAAAAGAGAAAATTTGACGGGCAGATTTTTCTGTCCTACATAACAGCTTACGGGCTTGGGCGTTTTCTTATTGAAGGACTTAGAACAGACAGTCTTATGCTGGGTCCTGTCAGAATTTCGCAGCTTGTAGCGATAGTATGTTTCTTGGTCGGATTGACACTTCTTTTTCTCGGTTTGAAGCAGAAAAAACAGCAAAACAACTTATAGTTAAATAGCACAAATATAGATAAGGTTTTTGTATAATTTTCACAAAATTTTGCAAAAACCTTATTTTTATTGCCCTTTTGCGAAATTTTCTTAAAAAAACTATTGCAAAATCTTTAAAAATGGGTTAAAATTTAATAAAAGTGGCACTTTGTGGTGGAAAGTGGTAGAAAATTTTAATTTTATGCAAAAGGTGGTGAGTAAATGTTTATCGGTGAATATGCCCACAGCGTGGATGCAAAGGGCAGAATGATAGTCCCTTCAAAGTTTAGAGACATACTAGGCGAAAGGTTTGTCGTGACAAAGGGATTAGATAACTGTTTATTCGTTTACTCATGTGAGGAGTGGAACGCTTTTTGTGAAAAGTTAAAAGGACTGCCGGTTACTAACGCAAATGCCAGAGCCTTTGTCAGATTTTTCTTGTCAGGCGCTATAGAGTGCGAAGTGGACAAGCAGGGAAGAATACTTCTTCCGCAAAACCTAAGAACGTATGGTGAGATAACAAAAGACGTTTCGGTAATAGGTGCCGGAACCAGAGTGGAGATTTGGGACAGCGACAAGTGGCAGGTATACAATTCAAGTGAAAATCTCAACCCTGATGAAATCGCATCAAATATGGAATATCTCGGAATATAATTGATGGAATTTAAACACATATCTGTTCTTTTGAATGAATCTGTTGAAGGATTAAACATTAAGCCTGACGGTATATATGTAGACGCTACACTCGGCGGTGGAGGACATTCGCTGGAGATATTAAAAAAGCTTTCAGATGGCGGACGTCTTATAGGAATTGACCAAGACAAAGATGCGATAAATGCAGCATCTAAAAGGCTGAAAGACTTTAGTAATGTTACATATATAAATGACAACTTTAAAAACATCAAAAGCATCTTGGACAGTATAAATGTAGATGCTATATCGGGAGCGGTACTTGACCTGGGCGTGTCATCATATCAGCTTGACGAGCGTGAAAGAGGATTCAGCTATATGGGCGACGCCAAGCTTGATATGAGAATGAACCGCGACAATTCATTTTCAGCATATAACGTGGTAAACGAGTACACAGAGGAAAAGCTTGCAGATATATTCTTTAAGTACGGCGAAGAGAAGTTTTCAAGAAAAATTGCAAAGATTATCTGTGAGAAACGCTTAGAAAAGCCTGTTGAAACTACAGCAGAGCTGGTTGACATTATAAAAAGGGCGATACCCGAGAGACTGAGAGTGAAGGGTTCACATCCTGCAAAAAGAGTTTTTCAGGCTATTCGTATAGAGGTAAACGGCGAGCTTGATATGCTTGAAGGAGCACTTAGGGATTTCTTTGAAAAGCTCGAAAGTGGCGGCAGACTTTGTGTGATAACCTTCCATTCACTGGAGGACAGAATAGTAAAAAACACATTTGCATCATTTACCAAAGGGTGCACTTGTCCAAAGGAATTTCCAATATGTGTTTGCGGCAATAAGCCAAAAGGAAAGCTTGTATCTAAAAAACCTGTTATTCCGTCGGATGCGGAGATGGAGCTAAATGCACGATCCAAGAGTTCTAAGCTCAGGATAATAGAGAAGCTATAAATACTAATGAAAAAATATCTATGGGGTGAATATTTTGAATAGTCTTTATAATGGTACTTCTGCGTACAAAATAGATGAGTATGCAAGAAGACTTGAGACTCAGGAGAGAGAAAGAAAAAATTATAAAAGGAAAAAGATGTTTCAGGCAAGAGTAAGATTACTTGCCGGTATGATGCTAGTATTTGTACTTGCATCAGTTATGCTATACAGAAACGCAGTAATTATAAATAATCTTTCACAGGTGAACACCCTAAAATCAGAACTTCAGATGGCGAAAGATAAAAACGCAAAGAAAAACGTAGAGCTTGAAAACAAGCTTGACCTTGTAAAGGTAGAAGAAATAGCTGAAACACAGCTTGGACTTCGCAGAATAGAAAAGTACCAGACAGTATATGTTGCAGTAGAGCAGGAAGACTATGCTGAACTAAAAAACGAAAAGAAGGAAGAGAAAACAAAAACATTTAAACCGAATTTTAGTGTAATAATGAGCGGTGTAAGGAATGTTTTAGGATATTTGCAATAGAATTAAATAAATGAGAACGTTATGTTCTATGTGTAAAAGAATCCGAACTTTGTACAGTTTTGATTCTGTGTTAAGAAGTTGCGGGCTCATGCCCGCATTTTTCGTCTTGATGCAGATTTTGTCGAATTATATATAAAAAGGTAAAGGGGAATAAAGAAGTATGCCTGGTTTAAAAATCAAAAAAAGAATACTTACACTTATATTTTTTTTCGTATTTCTTTTTATCCTTCTTGCCGGAAGAACTGCATGGATACAGTTTGTAAATGGTAAAGATTTAAAGATATCTGCTATGGAACAGCAGACAAGAGATAAGACTATAAATTCAAAACGCGGTGTGATTTATGACAGAAATTCTCAGGTGCTTGCACAGAGTGCCTCAGTTGAAACTGTTACAGTTACGCCAAGTGAAATAGCAGCAAAAGGCAATGCCGATGAAGTTGCCGCAGGTCTAGCTAAAGTGCTTGGAATGGATGCAGCCGAGGTTAAGAATATTATAACTAAAAACTCTAACTACGAAATAGTAAAAAGAAAAGTAGAGTCCGAGCAGGCAGATGAAATAAGAAAGCTTGGATTTACAGGAGTGCATTTAACGGAGGATTCCAAAAGATACTATCCATATTCAAATCTTGCATCGCACGTTATAGGCTTTGTTGGTATGGATAACCAGGGTCTGGATGGTATAGAAATGGTGTTTGACAACTATTTAAAGGGTGTACCCGGACGTGTGATATCTGCACAAAATGCCGTTGGAACAGATATGCCGTATCAGTATGAGAAGTATGTTGATGCGGAAAACGGCGTAAACGTAGTGCTAACTATAGACAGAGTAATACAGCATTTTGCTGAAAAAGGCCTTGAAGAGGCGATAGACAAATATCAGGTTGAAAATGGTGCTGCATGTATCATAATGAATGCCAAAACAGGCGAAATACTTGCTATGGCTACAAAACCAGACTACAATCTAAACGACCCGTTTACACTTAACAATCAGGCTATAATAGATGAAATAAATACATTTACCGGTGATGAGAGAACAGCCAAGCTTACAGAGGCACGCCAAAAGATGTGGCGAAACAAAGCGGTTGTGGATGCTTATGAACCGGGTTCAACATTTAAATCATTTGTAACAGCTATGGCTCTAGAAGAAAATGTAGTAACATTAAACGATCCGTTTGTATGTAACGGCTCGTATACCGTAGCCGGCGAAAGCATAAACTGCTGGAAGGGTGGCGGCCATGGTGCGGTAACATTTCAGCAGGGTGTACAGGGCTCGTGTAACCCTGTATTTATGGCTGTAGGACAGAGAATAGGTCCGACTGCATTTAAGAAATATTACAAAGCGTTTGGTTTTACACAGGCTACAGGCTTTGAGCTTCCGGGTGAAGCAAAGGGTGTATTCTATGCCGATGGGGCGTTTAACGAAGTAGAGCTTGCTACATCATCATTCGGTCAGGGACCTATAGTAACACCGCTTCAGGTAGTAACAGCACTTACTGCGATTACAAATGACGGTGTAATGGTAAAACCTCGTATAGTAAAAGAGCTTACCGATGATGAAGGAAACATTGTTAAAAGCTATGCCACTGAAAATATCCGTCAGGTAATATCCAAGGAAACCGCACAGACAGTAAGAGATGTGCTTGAGACAGTTGTATCAAACGGCACAAGCTCAAATGCATATATAAAAGGATACCGCGTAGCCGGTAAAACAGGTACAAGTGAAAAAATACCACGTGGAAACGGCAAGTATGTTGCATCGTTTTTAGGCTTTGCTCCGGCAAACGACCCTGAAATAATCGGTCTTGTAATACTTGACGAGCCAATGGGCGGAGTATACTTCGGCGGACAGATAGCCGCTCCGACATTCGGTATGATATTTGAAGATGTGTTAAAATACCTTAACATTGATACACAGTACACAGAGGAAGAGCTATCTACACTTGAGATAGATGTTCCAAACGTAGTAGGACTTACAATAGACGAAGCTAAAAATGCATTTTCGGGTAGCGGACTAAACTACCGCATAGTAGGTGAGGGCGAAACAGTATTAAGCCAGGTGCCTATCGGTGGTTCGTCACTTCAGCAGGATTCTACAGTGCTATTGTACAGCGAAGAAGAGTCTAAATCAGTTGTTACCGTTCCAAATGTAGTAGGAATGGGCGTAGTTGAATCAAATGCCGCTATTACAAATGCAGGTCTAAACATAAGAATAGTAAACAATTCGTCAAAGGTTAAGGAAGGCGAAGCGTTTGTAAATCTACAAAACCCACCTGCAGGAACAGAAGTTCAAAAGGGTTCGGTAGTAAGTGTGGAATTTGTATTTACAGATGTGCATTAAGCACAAAAAATAATTATAGAAATGGGGGACGCTCGGCAAATGAAACTTATAGAGCTTGTTGAAACATCAAATGTAATAGAAACATACGGAAATACTGACATTGAAATAAAACACGTTTGCGCAAATTCTGCAGATGTAACAGTCGGTTCAGTTTTCGTTGCTATAAAAGGCTTTAAAACAGACGGGCATAAATATATTTTAGATGCTGTAAGTAAAGGTGCCGCAGCCATTATTACTGAGGATTATACCGATGTAGGCATACCCCAGATAGTATGCAATAATACCAGAAAAGCATTGGCGTATGCAGGTGCAAAATATTACGGTGAACCTGCAAAAAGCTTTAAACTGATAGGAGTTACCGGTACTAACGGCAAAACTACCACAACATATCTTGTAAAATCAGTTCTTGAATTTAGCGGATACAAGGTAGGCCTTATCGGTACAAACCAAAATATGATTGGCAACAGGGTGATAGAAACAGAAAGAACCACACCCGAATCAATAGACCTTCATAAGCTTTTCAAACAGATGGCGGATGAAAATGTTGATTATGTAATAATGGAAATATCATCACATTCACTATCACTTGACAGGGTGTACGGACTTGAGTTTGAGGTGGGTGCATTTACAAACCTTACTCAGGACCACCTGGATTTCCATGAAACTATGGAAAACTATGCCGAGGCAAAATCACAGTTATTTAAAATGTGTAAAATTGGTCTTGTGAATGCAGATGATGAGTATGTGGATTTGGTGACAAAGGATGCAACATGTAAGGTTGTAAAATATGGCATCAATAAGAAAAGCACTCTTGAAGGAAAAAATATAAATCTTAGCCAGAAGGGTGTAATGTTTGATGTGGAAACGCCATTTGGAAAAAGTCAGGTAAGACTTGGTATACCGGGCAAATTCTCGGTGTATAATGCAATGGCGGCTATAGGAATATGTCAGCATGTGGGTATAGGTATAGGTGACATTGCCAAGGCACTTATGCTTGCAAACGGAGTAGTAGGAAGAGCGGAAGTAGTAAATATTCCGTCAAATTACACAGTTATGATAGATTATGCACATACTCCTGACGGTCTTGAAAATATAATAAATACAGTAAAAGGCTTTTGCAAGGGTAGAGTAGTTACTGTGTTTGGCTGTGGCGGTGACCGCGACAGAACAAAACGCCCTATAATGGGAAGGGTTGCCGGTGAGCTTTCGGACTTTTGCGTGGTGACAAGCGACAATCCGCGAAGCGAACAGCCTTCAAAGATAATTGACGATATACTGGAGGGTATAAAGGACACAGGCGTAGAATATGAAGTCATTGAAAGCAGAAAAGATGCTATAAAGTATGCTATGGAAAATGCTAAGGAAAATGACGTAATAATTCTTGCAGGAAAGGGTCACGAAACATACCAGATACTAAATACCGGTACGATAGAGTTTGACGAAAGAAAGATAGTAAAGGAAATATACAGAGAATTATCATTATAAGAAAGGAATGAGTGGTTAAATGATATACAGCATCGAGGCATTAACAGTTGAAGAAATTATAGTTGCTACCGGCGGAGAGCTTATTCGCGGTGAAAAAACCACTATAGTGAAGGGTATATCAACAGACAGCAGAACAGTAGATACTTCTACATTGTTCATTCCTGTAAAAGGTGACAATTTTGATGGTCACACATTTATAGAAAATATATGCGACAATATCGCAGGATACATTACAGAACAGGACATAAACTGTGGCGATGGATTTTGCATTAAGGTGCCATCTACAAGAAAGGCACTTCTTGACATAGCATCATATTACCGAAGCAAGTTTAATGTAGCGGTGGTGGGAGTAACCGGAAGTGTTGGCAAGACTACCACTAAGGAGTTTATATATTCCGTATTGTCAGAGCATGGCAGTACACTTAAAACAGAAGGTAACTTCAATAACGAAATAGGCCTTCCACTCACACTTTTCGGCCTTAGAAGCCATCATAAAATGGCGGTCATAGAGATGGGCATGAGTAATTTTGGCGAGATAGAACGCTTATCAAAATGTGCTAAGCCTGATATTGCGGTTATAACAAATATCGGCACTTCTCATATAGAATATCTTGGAAGTCAGGAGGGTATTTTAAAAGCAAAGCTTGAAATACTAAAAGGACTTCGTGCCGACGGAAAGCTGATAGTAAACGGTGATGACGAATACTTAGGCGATACAGAGGTAATGTATGATAAGATAACAGTTGGTATAAAAGATAAAAGCTGTAATCTTGCAGCAAAAAATGTAGTATCTGACAACGAAGGAACCTCATTTACACTTGACGGAGAAGAATACCGCATAAATATTATCGGTGTGCACAATGTGTATAACGCACTTGTTGCTATTGCTGTAGGCAGATGTCTTGGAATAGATAATACCGAGATAAAAGAAGGACTTTTAAAATACAAAAGTGATGGCATCAGACAAAATATTATTAAGCTTGATAAATACACTATAATAAATGATTGCTATAACGCAAGTCCGCAGTCAATGTGTGCATCACTTGAAGTGCTAAAAAGCCTTGGCGGTAAATGCATAAAAATCGCTGTGCTTGGTGATATGAAGGAGCTTGGAGAAAAATCTCCAAAATATCACTATGACGTTGGAGCGTATGCCGCAAAGGAAGGTGCAGCAGATGTGCTTCTTTTGATAGGTGAACACAAACAGCATATTGCCGATGGTGCAATGGCGTATGGAATAAGCGATAAAAACATTCATTTTTTTGAAAATAACGATGAGATAGTAAGCTATATAAATGCATTTGCCAATAACGGCGACTGCATATTGGTAAAAGGGTCAAGAGCAATGAAGCTTGAAAGCATTGCCAAGGCACTCGGAGTACTGTCTGAAAATTAACGGAGGGATAAACGTGAGAGAAAACATATTTGCAGTAGCATTTGCAGCACTTATAGCCTTTACTATATGTGTGTGTATCGGTCCGTTTTTCATACCGTTTTTAAGACGACTTAAGTTTGGGCAGGAAATAAGAGAGATAGGCCCATCGTGGCACAAGTCAAAACGTGGTACCCCTACTATGGGCGGTATAATATTTATCATCGCTACCATTTTGGTAACTCTTATATTTGACCGCGACAAAAAGGCAATTATGCTTGTGGCTTTAAGCCTTGCATTTGGGCTTATAGGCTTGGCAGACGATTTTATAAAAGTCGTTATGAAAAGGAATCTTGGCCTTACTGAAAAGCAGAAATTCTTAATGCAGCTTGTAGCGTCAGTATTGTTTATATATTTAGGTATGCGTTTTGAAATGTTTGACTCTAAAATCATCATTCCATTTGCAAATTCGACGCTTGATATTGGTTGGTTTTACATCCCGCTTGTTCTTTTTATAATAATAGGTGGAACAAACAGTGTAAATCTTACAGATGGTGTGGATGGTCTTGCAACAAGTATAACTATAGTGGTATCACTGTTCTTTACAATAGTGGCACTTGCAGCAAATGAGCTTAGTGTAGCAATTTTCTCGGGAGCACTTTCAGGTGCACTTATAGGGTTTTTAATATTTAATATTCATCCGGCTAAGGTGTTTATGGGTGACACCGGTTCACTTTACCTTGGCGGTGCGGTATGCGGTATGGCGTTAATCTTAAAAATGCCTGTTATACTTGCTATAGTAGGTTTAGTGTATGTTATTGAAACACTTTCGGTTATTATTCAGGTTACAAGCTTTAAGCTTACAGGTAAAAGGGTGTTTAAGATGAGCCCTATTCATCATCACTTCGAAATGTGTGGCTGGAGCGAAAATAAAATAGTTTCCACCGCGGTAATAATAACTGTTATTTTGGCAATTATAGGCTATATAGCTTGTTAATAATATATTTTTGATATTAAACGAAAGGGGTAGCTTGCCATGGGCAAAAACAGAGTAAGGCTCGGGAAAATGGATTTTTCATTCCTGGTTATAGTACTAATGCTGGTAATATATGGACTTATTATGGTTTTTAGTGCAAGCAGTGCCTCTGCTCATTACTATCAGGACGATGCACTTTACTTTATAAAACGTCAGCTTTTGTGGGCTGTGCTGGGTATTATTGCTATGTTTGTCATATCCAGAATACCTTACAAGGTAGTGTATAAGCTTGCACTTCCTATATTTGCTGTCAGTGTAGTGTGTCTTGTGCTTGTGCCGATTGTCGGAAGAGAGATAAACGGTGCAAAAAGATGGCTTGGTTTTGGTTCGTTTGGTTTTCAGCCTTCCGAGCTTGCAAAATTTGCTATGATAATATTTTTGTCAAAGCTGCTTTCTGACAATAAATTTAACTTAAACGATTATGTAAAAGGATTTTGGGCATACCTGTGTATTATAGGCGGTATTGCACTTATTATCCTTATAGAACCGCACCTTAGCGGTGCAATGGTTGTTGCACTTGTGAGCCTTGTTATATTGTATATGGCGGGTGCAAATATGAAACACATGCTTACACTAATACCGCTTGGCGGTGTAGCGTTAGCTGCGGCGATTATAATAGAGCCGTACAGAATGAAGAGATTTATCACATTTTTAGACCCGTTTGCCGATACACTCGGCGATGGATGGCAGGTTGTTCAGTCACTTTATGCAATAGGTTCGGGAGGACTATTCGGTCTTGGTCTTGGTCAGAGTAGGCAGAAATTTTTGTATATACCTGAACCGCACAACGACTTTATATTTTCAATAATATGTGAAGAGCTTGGTTTTGTGGGTGCTGCACTTGCTATTATACTATTTATAATGCTTATATGGCGAGGAATAAGAATATCACTTCTTGCTCCGGATAAATTTTCAAGCCTTTTATCAGGCGGTATCATATCACTTGTTGCCATACAGGTGCTTATGAACATAGCCGTTGTTACAAGTTCGATGCCGGCAACAGGTGTGCCGCTACCGTTCTTTAGCTACGGCGGAACTTCACTACTGTTTATGCTTGCGAGCATGGGCGTGGTATTAAACATTTCCAGATATTCTGGGAAGAATGTAAAAAGAAAATAAGACGGCATAAGTTTTCCCCTTTTCTTAGTGTGACAGGTCTTGAACTTCACAAGTTTAAGGCTTGTGAAGTTCAAGACCTGTCACACATATGCCATTTGGACGTGGATTAGGCAGAGCATTTATGTTCTGCCTAATCTAAACTGGTTCATAGAGTATTATGCATTATATCATTTTTGAAAGGAGTTTTATATGAGAGCAGTACTATCCGGCGGCGGAACGGGCGGACATATCAATCCTGCACTATCCATTGCCAGCTATATACGCGATATGGAAAAAGACTCCGAAATACTTTTTATCGGTACCAAGAAGGGACTTGAAAGTACACTTGTGCCGAGAGAAAAATTCCCAATAGAATTTATAGACGTTGACGGACTCAAAACGAGTTTTTCGTTAAAGAACGTTAGCGCACTTGTGAAATTTGCAAATGCTATTGTAAAATGTAAAAAAATACTTAAAAATTATAAACCTGATATAGTGATAGGTACAGGCGGGTATGTGTGTGCACCTGTGGTATATGCGGCAAATTTGCTTAAAATACCTACCATTATCCATGAGCAGAATGTGTTTCCGGGAAGTGCTATAAAGCTTCTTTCTAAAAAATCAAGCGTCACAGCTATAAGCTTTGACGAGAGCAGAAAATACCTTTTGGGTGCAAATGAAATAATAACAGTAGGCAATCCTATTCGTCCTGCTATATTGGAAGTTGACAGAAAAGCTGCCAGAGAAAAGCTTGGCGTGGAAAATAAAAAGTTTATTGTTGCATTTGGCGGAAGCCTTGGTGCAAAAAAAATCAACAATGTAATGACAGAGTATATACTTGATTTAACTGATGAAAACATTTCTGTGTGCTTTGCCACAGGCGAGAGGGATTACGGCAGAGTATGTGCATCTCTTGATGAAAAAGTAAAAAACAGCAAAGGTATATGTATTCAAAAATATATACACAATATGGACGAAGTGCTTGCGGCTTCCGACCTTGTTATATGCAGATCGGGTGCGATGACGGTATCGGAGATATGCGTTCTTGGTCGTCCGTCAATACTTATTCCGTCACCGAATGTTACACACAATCATCAGGAATATAATGCCAGAGCGTTATCTGATGTAGGTGCGGCAAAGATAATACTTGAAAAAGATTTTTGTTTAGATACACTAAAAAAAGAAATATCATTATGCCTGGAAAGTGAAGAAACACTTGATGCAATGTCTAAAAAGGCACACAGCCTTAGAATGACAACGGCAACTGATATGATATATGTAAAGGCAAAAGAGCTTATAGCTAAAAATAAATAGTATAATTTTAGCGTCTATCACCTTTTTTAAGATAAAGCATACTATATAATATGAAACTCTTGGAGGAGTGAGCATATTATATGAGTTACCTTATCATAGAAGGCGGTCGCAGGCTTAGCGGATGTATATCGGTTCAGGGTGCAAAAAATGCAGTATTGCCTATACTTTCAGCTACGCTTTTAAGTGGTAATATAAGTGAGATACATAATTGTCCAAATCTGACAGATGTGACGGCATCGCTTGACATATTAAAATTTCTTGGCTGTGACGTGAGAATGTGCAACGGAACTGTTATGGTCAATTCTAAAAATGCATGTGCAGATTTTATACCGGAAGTGTTAATGCAGAAAATGCGTTCGTCAATAATATTTGCCGGGTCTATGCTGGCACGTTGCGGAAGGGCTTCGGTAAGTTTGCCCGGTGGATGCGTGCTTGGAAAACGACCTATTGACATACACCTTGAATCATTTAAAAAGCTTGGCGTGGATATTATTGAAGAAAATGGAGAGATACTTTGCAGTCTTACCAAATTACATCCTTGTGAAATATGTCTTCCGTTTCCATCGGTGGGTGCTACAGAAAATATAATGCTTGTTTCGTGCATCTCGGAAGGGGTAACCACTATAAGAAATGCTGCGAAAGAGCCTGAGATAGTGGATTTGCAAAACTTTTTAAATTCAATGGGAGCAAATATAATTGGTGCAGGCACAGATACTGTGGTGATAAATGGTGTAAGAAGGCTTCATGACACAACGTACTGTGTAATGCCCGACAGAATAGCTGCATGCACATATATTGCCGCGGCTGTTGCATCGCGTGGTGAGATAGAGCTTATAAATGTAAATCCTGTTCATTTTGAAAGTGTACTGGATATTTTTGAAAAATGCGGTGTAAAATTTGACAAAACATATAACCGGTTGGCGGTAAAGACACCGGACGTAATAAAATCTATACCAAATATAACCACTAAGCCATATCCGGGATTTCCTACCGACTGTCAGTCGGTAATGATGGCGGTACTATCAATAGCCGACGGAGAAAGCATTATAGAGGAAAAAATATTTGACCAACGCTTTGCAACCGTATATGAGCTTGTTAAGATGGGTGCTGATATAAAGGTTTGTGGTGCTAAGGCGTATATAAACGGAGTGGAAAAATTAAATGGTGCACCGGTGTTTGCACGTGATTTAAGGTCGGGTGCTGCACTTGCGGTAGCGGCTCTTGGTGCGGATGGCACTACGGAGATTTTTAATACTAAATATATCGACAGAGGTTATGAAAGATTTGAAGATAATTTAAAAAAGCTTGGTGCAGATATAACGCGTGTTGAAGATGCGTTTTAATGCGGAAGCTTGATTGATTTTTACATAGGAAGGATGTGATACCAAGCATGAAAGATACCGATAATGTAAGATATTTAAAATTTGCCGGGGAAAAAGTGAAAAAACCCAAGACAAATGCAAAAATATTTGTTATTATAAGTATAGTGGTTGCTATAGTTGTGCTGACACTTTTTTCGCCGCTTTTCAATATTAAGCATATAACTGTTGAAGGTACAGGTGTTTTAGATAAAAATGCCGTAATAAATGCTTCGGGTATCACCACGGGAGTAAATATACTAAGGATAAATACATCTATAGCCAAAAAGAACATTTCTACCATGGCGTATGTGGATGATGTGGATATAAAAATTCAGTTTCCAAATACAGTGCTTATTACCATAAAGGAAAGCACAGCAACGGCATATATACCATTTATAGGAAACTATATAGGTATAAATGAAAGCGGAAAGGTGCTTGAGGTGAAGTCGGAGCTGGGCACGGTAGAGTGTCCGCTTATATACGGAGTGGAGCTTGAAAAGTTTGGCATAGGTCAGATAGTGGAAATAGAAAATGAGCAGATATCAAAGCTTCTTCCGCAGTTTTTGGACGAGCTTGGTAAAAACGAGCTTTTACAGAGCGTGTCTGCTATGGATCTTAATGATGAAAATAACATCACGCTTAAGCTGAGAAATGAAGCCGATGTGCTGTTTGGTGATATGGACAAGCTATCATATAAGGTTGCATTTTTGAAAAAAGTAGTGGCAGAGCTTGGTGACGCCAGAGGTGGCATAATTGATATGAAGGATATCGAAAAGGTTACTTATAGAGCAAATTGATTTGAAATTTGGAGGAATAAATATGTTTCGCAACAAAAAATTACAGCTTGCACTTGCCGGAGTGTTTTTCCTGCTTTCGTTTATAATAACGCTGCAGTTTAAAAGTGTGTACAAAAATTCGGCTATATCTACCATGCAGTTTAAACGTCTTGAGGAGGTTCAGCAGCAGCTTATAAAAGAGCAGGAGAAAAATGTTGACTTAAATAAACAGCTTCTTGAAGCTAACAATAGCCTTCAGATATACAGAAATGAAGCGGAACAGAATAACGAAGGAAATAAGGCTCTTACCGCAGAAATGGACAGATATATGATACTAGCTGGTCTTACTGAGGTAGAGGGACCGGGTGTTACCGTAACTGTAAGTGACAGTAAGGTGGCTGCAAGTGAAACAATTACCGAAAGTGCATATATAATTCACGACAGTGACCTGCGTTCTATAGTAAATGAGCTTAACTCTGCGGGAGCAGAAGCGATATCTATAAATGGCGAGAGAATAGTATCAAACTCGGAGATAAGATGTGTGGGTTCTACCATCACAATTAACGGAAACAAATATGCACCGCCATACGTGATAAAGGCGATAGGTGATTCGTCTACTATGGAGGCAGCGTTAAATATCAGAGGCGGAGTGGTAGAAGAGCTTAAGTTTTACAACCTTGAGATAAAGGTTTCAAAAACAGCCAAGCAGACAGTAGAAAAGTATAATGGTATATTAAACTTCAAATATGCTGAAACTGTGAAAAACACAAACGCTACAGAAAACAATACTAAAAACAGATAAGGCCTTAGTGGCAGAACGGAGATAATATGATAATACTGGTTTCTATTGTAGTAGGTGTGGCACTTGCACTTACACTTGATGTATATATTCCTGCTCATTTATCATCTTATGTTGCGATAATAATCCTTGCAGCACTTGACTCGGTATTTGGAGCATACAGATCGACACTTGAAAAAAAGTTTGAATTAAGTATATTTATAACAGGACTTTTTGGTAATGCCGTTTTGGCAGCAATGCTTACTTTTATTGGTAAAAAACTTGATGTGGATATTCATCTTGCGGCAGTAATTGTATTTGGCAGCAGACTTTTTCACAATTTTGCCTATGTAAGACGTTATTTCCTCGGTATGTATATGACTAAAAAGAGCTTAAATACTGATAAAACGGATAAAAATTAAAAATATTACAAAAAAATTACAAAATATACTAGCAATTTGAAAAAAGGTGTGTTATAATACTTATAATAAACTTTGAATTGTGCTTAAAAATAATTGATAAAACTTAGTGTGACAAGGACTAAGCGGCACACTATGGAGGAGGAAATTAAGTGTTAGAATTCGATAACGAAAAAGAAATCATCGGCGCTAATATGAAAGTTATTGGCGTTGGCGGCGGCGGAAACAACGCTGTAAACAGAATGATCGAAGAGAAAATGGGCGGAGTGGAATTTATCGCAGTTAATACAGATGCATTGGCACTTTTCGGTTCATCAGGCTCTAGAGCAAATGTTAAAATTCAGATAGGTGAAAAGCTTACAAACGGCCGTGGTGCAGGTGCAAATCCTGAGATTGGTCAGAGAGCTGCTGAAGAAAGCAGAGATGAAATTGCAAAAGCACTTCAGGGCACAGAAATGCTTTTCGTTACTTCAGGTATGGGCGGCGGAACAGGTACAGGTGCTGCTCCAATAGTAGCTTCTATCGCTAAGGATATGGGTATACTTACTGTTGGTGTGGTTACAAAACCGTTCAGATTTGAAGGTAAAAAGAGATTGGAACAGGCTGAACGCGGTATTGAAGCTTTAAAAGGCTGCGTTGACGCACTTGTTATCATTCCAAATGATAAGCTACTTGAAGTATGTGACAAAAAGACATCTATGCAGGGTGCATTCAAGATGGCTGACGACGTACTATTCCAGGGCGTAAAGGGTATTTCAGACCTTATCGCATACCCAGGTTACATAAACGTTGACTTTGCTGACATCTGCTCAGTAATGAGAGATACAGGTATAGCACACATGGGTATTGGCAGAGCTTCTGGCGAAAACAGAGCTGAAGTTGCTGTAAAAGCGGCTATCAATTCTCCACTACTTGAAACTACTATCAATGGTGCTACTAAGGTTGTTATAAATATTTCAGGTGGTTCAGACCTTACACTATTCGAAATCGAAAGTGCATCTGAGCTTGTACATGATCTTGTATCTGACGATGCAAATATCATATTTGGTACATCTATAGACGAAAATCTTGGCGAAGAAATTGTTATCACAGTAGTAGCTACTGGCTTTGATGCTGAAAACAAAAAAGCAGAAGCTGAAGCAAAAGAAGAAGACAGCCCTTGGAGCTCAAAGTATGACGTTGAAGATCTTGAAATCCCTGGTTTTTTAACAGGTAGAAAAGAATAATTCTGAGGTGACGTGTTATGAAGTGTCCGTTTTGTGAACATAGCGAAAGTAAAGTTGTCGATTCCCGACCAACAGACGAGGGAGTATCTATCAGACGTAGGCGTGAATGTCTTAAGTGTGAAAAGAGATTTACCACTTATGAGATAATAGAGTCTATTCCTATAGTCATTGTTAAAAAAGACGGCACACGTCAGGTGTATGACAGACAAAAGCTTATGAACGGTATCCTGCGTGCTTGTGAAAAGACAGAAGTTACCTTTGCCCAAATGAATGACATAGTAAACGAAATAGAGGTTACACTATACAATTCAATGGACAGAGAAGTATCTTCAAAGCATATAGGCGAGATGGTAATGGACAGACTTAAATATATCAATGATATTGCGTATGTTCGTTTCGCATCAGTGTATCGTGAGTTTAAGGATGTAAATACATTCTTGGATGAGCTAAATCATCTGCTTCTTACAAAAAATAAATAAAAAGAATAAATAAAGCTTGAAATTTGAAAAAATTTCAAGCTTTTTTTGATAGGTAAAAAGTATGTTATAATCCTAATATGTTTTTATGATGTCCTACATCAAGTAGCAAAATGATAATGCCATTTTCATACTTCCATAATATGCGGATATCCATATTTACGCTCATTTCGAAAACATTGTTAAGTCCTTGAATCTTTTTTGTACGCAGGGAAGGATGAAATGGATTTTGAATAAAAATCTTTAGCTTGTTTGCAACTAATTTTTGCTCTTGATTTGTAAGTGCCTTGAGGTTTTTTTCAAACTCTTTTGTATACTTTAATTTATACATTGTCGATATCTATCCCCATATCCGAAAACATATCTTCAATGCTATCAAAGCTGTCTTGTGTTGAAAGTTCCAGTTCGGAATCCTTTATTAGTTTTGCGATTTTTAATATTTTATCCTTTGGATATACTATAACAGGACACAGAAATATTCCGCCATCCTTTTCTACTATGTCAAATTTATCACCTTCGGAAATTCCAAGCTTTTTAATGATTTCGGCGGGTATTGTTATTTGAGAACGTCCTCTTAGTTCTGCTAACATATTTAATCACCTCTTGTGTTTTCTGATTTTCTGATTTTCTTACAATATTATTATATGTGATTTTTAGAAAAAAATCAAGAAATTTTTTTACTGTTATTTATAATTTAAAAAATTTCAAGCTTTTTGCGTTCTGCTTGGTATTCGTGCTAGCCATAGTGTATTCTCGAATTTTGCCTCCGGCGGGGGCATTTTGACTGCCAAAATGCCCGAAAAGCGTCCCGGACCCCTCCCGACCAAGGCTTCGCCCTGGACCCGACACACAAATTTAAATACAATGCATTGACGAAAAGAGTCAAATATGATAAGATAATTTTGCGAACCAAATTGAATATATAATATGCAAATGCATAACCTTATAAAAGCTTGTCGTTTTTATTCTGATAAAAATGCACGCTTCATTTTAGCACGCTTTTATAAGGTATGTTAAATTTGGTTCGCAAACTTTCGAGGCGGTGCGTTTTTTGTGCATGGCTTCGGCTATGCACTTTTTTAATTTCAGGAGGGATAAAGACATTGACGAAACAAGTTAAATGTGATAAGATGATTTTGCGACATTCTTCATAAATTTACAAAAGACACATAGACTATTAGTTGGCATCAACGATAGTCTTTAATAGAATGTCTATGTGTCTATTAATTTTGTGTGAAGATTGTCGCAAATCAAATCACAATAAAGACTTCGTTATGCAATGCGTCAGTGTATTGCTGGCGCATTTTTTTGTTTCAGGAGGGATAAAAATGGACGAAAAAATAGAAATGATAAAATGTGAGATAGAAGATGTACTTACAAAGCATTTACACGATATTGCTCTGCATGATGATACTATTGCTACCAAGGCACTTAAAGAAATACAGGATGTAATAAAAAGTGGTAACATTGTCGATGGCGACAGGTCGGATTTTGATATTGTAGAAGAAATAGTATGCATATTTGAAAAATACGAAATTGATGCAGGCGGATGTCATGATTTTTAATTAGCATAGATTTAAATATACCCCCTAAGTGATAGGAGGGTGAATTTTGTGAAGTAAAGAAAAAGAGGGGTGTTTGTTTTGATTGACAACCCCTCAGTCAAAACTGGGTTTTGCCAGCTCCCCTTACACAGGGGAGCCTTTTTTATATCCATATCAATTATTGTCTGCACTTGTGTTGTCAGGTATCTGCATACCCGTGTGGTCTATTGAGAAGTTCTCTTTATATATAAGCTCGGATATCGGCACTATTTTATAGCCATCATTTATGAGCGTTTCGAGTATTGTCGGCAGTGCAGCAGGGGTGTTTTTTGCAGCATTGTGGAAAAGCACTATTGAACCGGGGACAACGCCGTTTATTACTCTGTCGCATATTGCCTGTGGCTCTAAATCTTTCCAGTCAAGGCTATCTACCGACCACTGAATGGTAAAATGTGATATTTCACGAGTGTTTCCAACTACCGCATCGTTATAGTCGCCGTACGGAGGTCTGAACAGCGTAGGGCGTTTACCTGTGATTTTTTCTATTTTATCACTGCAAAGGGTGATTTCCTCTTGCATCTGCTCTTTTGACAGCTTTGTCATGTGCGGGTGAGTGTTGGAATGGTTCATTATCTCGTGTCCTGCATCCGAAAGCTCCTTTACCGACTCTGGATATTTATCCACCCACGACCCTACTACAAAGAAGGTAGTCTTAACATTATATTTTTCAAGTATCTTTATAAGGTCATGCGTGTCCTCGTTTCCCCATGCCGCATCAAATGATATTGCACATATCTTTTCGTCCTTTTGTACGCTGTATATAGGCAGGTCCTTTTTGGGTGCCATTGTTTCTATAACACCGCCTATCTCACTCCAGTTAAATACCGCAAAACCTGCGAGAAATATAAATAGCATCATATAAGCAATGACGTGTTTTTTCTCGACTACATATATTTTCATATTTTCACATCCTTTATGTATAAATGTATATTTTGCAAGTGGCATTTTTATTCTTGTATATATTTGTCAACTTATGATGTTTTTTGGAATAAAATAATAATGTGAGGAGGAAAAAGTATGAGTGATGTGCTTGTTGTATTTGCGTCAATGACGGATGCTAATAAAATAAAGTTTTATATAGAAAAAAGATACGGTATAAGTGCAAGGGTTGTGCAGACACCAAAATCGGTGTCATCCGGTGGATGCAGCTATAGCCTTATGGTAAAACGAAACGAGCTTGGGAAGGTTTATGATGCTATGAAGGCGATTGGTGTAATGTCAAATGCTGCGTTATATGCCGGTGATTACAGCAAGGTGAGGTGAGGATATGATATATCTTGACAACAGTGCCACCTCATGGCCAAAGCCAAAAGAAGTGTATTTGTCGATAGTTGATGCTGTGAAAAAATATGGTGCAAATCCCGGCAGGTCAGGTCACGCTATGGCTATATCCGCCGGTGAACAGGTGTTTAAATGCCGAATGACGATTTCTGATTTTTTTGGAATTGATGACCCATCAAAGGTAATATTTACGCTTAATGCTACCGATGCACTAAACATCGCGATAAAGGGAATACTTAAAAATGGCGACCATGTTATATATTCAAGTATGGAACATAACTCTGTCGTTCGTCCTGTTAACGCTATGGCTGAAAGAAATGGTGTGACATTCAGCGTTGCTAATGGTGATATATATGGATATGTAAGTGTAAAAAACATTGAAAGTCTTATCAGACCTAACACAAAGCTGATAGCGCTTACACACGTTTCCAATGTGTGCGGAACGATAAACCCTATCCGCGAGGTTGGCGAAATGGCAAAAAAATACGGAATAATTTTTATGGTTGATGCGTCGCAGAGTGCGGGAATTATTCCTATTGATGTGAAAAAAGACAACATAGATATACTTGCTACCGCAGGACATAAAGGACTTCTCGGTCCGGTTGGAACGGGTGTATTGTATATACGTGATGCGAATATGGTTGATACATTTAGAGAGGGCGGAACTGGAAGCTATTCGATGAATGCCTTTCAGCCAATACAGATGCCCGATAAGTTTGAAAGCGGAACGTTAAATACGGTAGGCATTATGGGACTTATGGCTGGTGTTGATTTTATAAATAAAATAGGTATTGACGAGATATACGCACACGAAAAAAGGCTTACCGGAAAGCTTTTGGAAAGACTTGCTTTTATAAAAAATGTTGTTGTATATGGATATTTGCACACCGAAAACCGTCTGGGAGTGGTTAGCTTTAATATTTTAGGAAAAGACAGCGTTGAGGTGGCAAAAATCCTCGATGAAAAATATGGAATTGCCGTAAGGGCAGGATATCACTGTGCGTATGGGGCACACTGTACGATAGGCAGTAAGGCACTTGGTACTGTAAGGGTTAGCATAGGTGCGTTCAATACAGAGAATGATATTTTGGCATTGTGCGGAGCTGTTGAAGAAATTGCAAATATATAAAATTGTAAATTTTTTAATAAATTTTCAAAAAAACACTTATCAAATCGCCAAAAACGTAGTATAATCAAAATATATGTTTACTTTGGTGTAAAGAGGGTGTTTTTTTGTGGCTGAAATTTTCTCAGTAATTGCCGAAAATCTTAAGCTTTTAAGAGTAAGAGATGTACTTGATGTACTTATCGTTGCATATCTTATTTATACCGGCGTGAAGCTTGTGCGTGAAACAAGAGCTGTCCAGCTTATAAAGGGTATTGTGGTTTTGGTGGCTGCAGCACAGATTTCAGGATGGCTAGACTTAAACGTGCTTAATTCTATCTTGGTATATGCTATGGAGGTCGGAGTGCTTGCACTTTTGGTTGTGTTCCAGCCGGAGCTTAGAAGTATGCTTGAAAAGGTGGGAAGAACCAGCTTCAAAAATTTGTTTATTCAGGAAAATGACAATATAGAAGAGGTAATAGAAGAGGTTGTAGTGGCATCAGGATATATGTCATCACAGAAAATCGGTGCTCTTATAGTAATGGAAAACACTACTAAGCTTGCTGATATCGGCTCTACCGGTACAAAGCTTGATTCGTTAGTAAGCTCGGGACTTCTTATAAACATATTTATTCCAAATACGCCGCTTCATGACGGCGCAGTACTTATAGGTGACGGAAAGGTGAAGGCGGCAGCGTGTTTCCTTCCGCTTACCAAAAATAACGACCTTTCAAAAGAACTTGGCACAAGACACAGAGCTGCTCTTGGTATGAGTGAGGTGGCTGACTGCGTAGTAGTTGTTGTATCGGAAGAAACAGGTAAAATATCTGTGGCGGTAAATGGTAGCCTTACACGTAATCTTAATATGGATACGCTCAGAAAGTTTCTTAAAAAGGCTCTTGTGAGAAATATTGAAGCACCTATTAAGAAAGAAAAACTTGGTTGGGCGGTGAAGAAAAAATGAAACCTTTTTACAAAACTGACTGGTTTTTAAGAATAATTTCACTTGTTATAGCTATCATTTTATGGATATATATATCATACGAGCAAAAGCCACAGTATGAAACTTGGATACGCGGGGTCGATGTAGTGCAGACTAACCTTTCGCAAGACTTTGAAAACGGCAAGCTTGTGATAATGGAGGGTGCTACCGACAAGGTGGATGTGAAGGTTCGCGGCGACAGAAAGGATGTATCCGCTGTAAACCAAAATAATATTGTTGCCATTATAGATATGCTGGGAGTAAAAAGTGAGGGCGTTTATTCGCTTCCTATAAGTATCACTGTACCTATGGATGGTATAGAGATAGTTCAAAAAAGTCCATCGCATGCGACTATAAAGGTGGACAAGATAGTTACCGTGGAAAAGAGAATTACTGTTGATACCAAGGGTACTCCTGCACAGGGACTTGTAATGGGTGATATGGTTATTGAGCCTGAAAGTGTGAAGCTTACAGGACCTGAATCTGTTATAAACACAGTATCATCGGCAAGGGTTACGGTTGATTTGGCTCAGGCTTCGCAAAATCCTGAAAGCCTTTTCAAAATAAAACTTTATGATGTAAATGATAATGAGATTATTAATTCGTTAATTACACATAATATTGAGTATGTTCAGGTGCATGACTTGTTCGCTGAAACCAAAATGGTTGACGTTATAGTTGATATTGGCGAGGGAGTGAACGAAAATGGCGAAAAGCTGGAATACACTATCTTGTCATCGACAATGGTACAGCTTACTGCGGATTCGGATGTGCTTAACCTACTTGAAAACATAACCACCGAACCGATAGACGTATCTGCTATCTCGGAAGAAACTGAATCTGTTACAAAGCTTATACTTCCTGAAGGAGTAAAGCTTGTAAACGAAGCTGATGCCGACGTTAAGGTGAAGATTTATAAAAGTACAAGTAATGAGTAAATTTCTCAAAGGAAAGATTGTTACTAATCTTTCCTTTGATATTGTTATTAAAACAAACAAGGCAAATGCGGATGGAGATTTAAACTTCATTTAGCCGATTTAAAAAAGAGGTGACAACAATGAGAATGTGTTCAGTATGTAATGAAAACCCGGCAGTGGTTTTTATTTCTAAATATGAAGCAGGAAAAATGGTGAGTAAGGGATATTGCCTTTCGTGTGCCATACAGACAGGGGTAACGCCTGTGGAACAGCTTGCATCGCAGCTTGGAGTAGAACCTGATGAGCTTAAAAATATGGTTGATGAAATGCAGGATATGATGTCAAACGGCAATTTTGAAGAGGCACTTTCAGGTCTTATGGGTGGAAACCTTATGAATATGGCAAGTGATGGAGCAGACGAAGAGTTTGACGATGAGGAAGACGCACCGTCAAATGTTAATGAGAAAAGTCCTAAAAAGGAAAAAGGCTTCAAAAAACGTGAAAAGAAAAAATGCCTTCCTACATTTGGTATAAATCTTACCGAAAAAGCAAAAGCGGGCGAGCTTGACAGGGTGGTAGGACGTGAAAAGGAAACGGACAGAATAATCCAGATTCTTAACAGACGTACTAAAAATAATCCAGTTTTACTTGGTGTGCCAGGTGTTGGTAAGACCGCTATCGCAGAAGGCGTAGCACAGAAGATTGCCAAGGGTGAGGTGCCTGAAAAGCTACTTGACAAGCAGGTGTATCTGCTTGACCTTGCATCAGTTGTAGCAGGCACTCAGTATCGCGGACAGTTTGAAAGCCGACTTAAAGCGATAGTTGACGAGGCAAAACGCGACAATGTGGTGCTTGTAATAGACGAGGTGCATTCTATAGTAAGTGCAGGCGATGCCGATGGTGCTATGAATGCGGCTAATATCCTAAAGCCGGCACTTGCCAGAGGAGATATTCAGGTGATAGGTGCTACTACTCTTGATGAGTACAGAAAGCACATTGAAAAAGATGCGGCATTAGAACGCCGTTTCCAGACGGTTATCATAGAAGAGCCTACCGAAGATGAGGCGTTTGAGATACTTGTGGGTACTAAGGGTTATTACGAGGATTTCCACAATGTAACTATAGATAATTATGTAATAAAAGAGATTATCAGCCTTTCAAACAGATATATAAACGACAGATTTTTACCGGATAAAGCGATAGACGTTATTGACGAAGCTGCGTCAAAGCTTAACATTGACAGCCCGTATACTGACAACATAATTGGTATAAAGGGAAAAATAGCAGAAATTGACAAAAAGATTGAGGAGCTTGAAGCGGATACTGAAAATGTTCAGTATGAGGAGCTTGCTACACTAAAGAGCGACAAGTGCAGGCTGGACGGCGAGCTATCAGGACTTCGTGCGCTTCAGAAACAGACAAAGCTTACACTTGAAGATGTTGCACAGGTTATCGAGCTTTGGACAGGTATTCCGGTAAAAAATATTACTGAAACTGACAAGGATAAGCTTATAAACCTTGAAGACAGACTACACAAACGCATTATCGGTCAGCATGATGCAGTTGTAAGTGTGGCAAAAGCGGTTAGACGAAACAGAGCACTTATGATAAGTAAAAAACGACCTGTATCGTTTATATTTGTTGGTCCTACAGGTGTTGGTAAAACCGAGCTTGTAAAAGCACTTGCAGAGTGTTTATTTGACGATGAAGGCGCTCTTGTCAGAATGGATATGAGTGAGTATATGGAAAAGCATGCTGTGTCTAAGATTATAGGTGCACCTCCGGGATACGTTGGATACGACGAGGCAGGTCAGCTTACAGAAAAGGTTAGACGAAGACCGTACTCTATTATACTTTTGGATGAAATAGAAAAAGCACACGCAGATGTGTTTAACATACTGCTTCAGATACTTGATGATGGTAGAATAACTGATAGTCAGGGCAGAATGGTTAATTTTAAAAACACCATTATCATTATGACGTCAAATGCGGGTACCTCTACTTCGTCAAATAATGTGGGATTTGGCAGTGAAAATGCTAAGGTTGATTCAAAGGTTCAAGCGGCACTTAAGGAAATATTCCGCCCTGAATTTTTAAACAGAGTTGACGAGGTTATACAGTTTAAGGAACTTACAAAAGATGAGCTTTCAAAGATTATAGAGCTTATGCTGTCTGACCTTAGAAAGGAGCTTAAGCATATCGGTCTTGAGCTAACAGTCAGCGAAAAGGCAAAAGAGATAATGATTAAGAATGGTTACAATCCTAAATACGGTGCAAGACCGCTTAGACGTGAGATTCAGACAAATATCGAGGATGAAGTGGCAAGCATTCTCCTTTCGGGCGAGCACGAGGGCAAGACAAAGATAAACGTTACAGCACCAAACGGCAAAATTAAAGTAGTGGCAGAATAATTTTTTTAGCGGAGATGGTAATAATCTCCGCTAACTTGTATATTACCTGTATATTACCGTGATTGATTATGTATAAAATATATGATTTTTGATAAAAATATACTTTGTGTATGCGTTAATTATAATAATTTTACTTTTTTGTAAAAAAGTTTCGAAAAAACTATTGACAAATGCACTTAGAGATGATATACTTTTAAAAGTCGGTTGGCGATTTGGTTATAACCGCGGTCTGCGGGTGTAGTTCAATGGTAGAATCTCAGCCTTCCAAGCTGATTGCGTGGGTTCGATTCCCATCACCCGCTCCACTTTTACATAACTGCATTGCAGTCCAAGGCTTTTAAGATAGTAGCCTGAATGGTGTTCTAACACATATATGCGCCTGTAGCTCAGCTGGATAGAGCAACTGCCTTCTAAGCAGTGGGTCAGGAGTTCGAGTCTCTTCAGGCGCGCCACTTTAATTTATGGTATGGTGGGTATAGCTCAGTTGGTTAGAGCGCTAGATTGTGGCTCTAGAGGCCCTCGGTTCGAATCCGAGTATCCACCCCACATATCTTTATTGGGCTGTCGCCAAGTGGTAAGGCACCAGATTTTGATTCTGGCATTCCGCTGGTTCGAGTCCAGCCAGCCCAGCCAATTTTATCTGGGCAACAACTTAATATGGGCCATTAGCTCAGTTGGCAGAGCACTTGACTTTTAATCAAGTTGTCCGGAGTTCGAATCTCCGATGGCTCACCAAAACAAAGAAGATGTCCAAAAGGACATCTTCTTTGTTTTACTATAAAGTGTTGTGTTAAATAGAATCTCACATTTCAATTAATATGTTAAGCATATAGTTTTGCTGACGTGTCAGATGAACGGCTTTCTTCATAGTGCCTATCCTTCGTACTCAGTTTCAAACGCTTTCCACGGAATATTAATTCTCTTGTTTTCAAACAGAATTTCTTTTATATGCATAAGTAGCGGGAAATCATTAATGTTTACTTCTCCAAGCGCTGAGAGTTGATCTACTGCTTTTGCAGTGCGTTCAGTTATTACTACACCCTCAAGCGTAATTCCTTCTAATTTTGCCATTGCCTCGTCATAGGTATAGCCCTGTCCAAGTAAATTACCAAGTCTTCTGTTTCTTCCACCGAAGACTGTAACATAAAGGTCGCCTATACCCAAGAAAATATTACGAACAGACTTCCCTTCGAAAACATCTAACAGAAGATACATTTCCTTTGTTGCCTGAGCAAATAAACCTGCCTGAGAATTATAATGTTCAAACTCTCTTCCTTCTCTTTTGTATGACATACCAACTGCAAGAGCAACCCCCAATGCATAAGCATTTTTAAGTGCAACCGAGCATTCCACACCACGAACTTCAGTTGAAAGGCTTATATAAGTCGGAGGCCAAGCGGTCTTAGGAAGACAACATGTTTCCCCAACTCCTTGGCTCACAGAACGACATGGCTACG
>JAZQHR010000067.1:0-5906 GCA_045540695.1 Clostridia bacterium
GCATATAACATACGTCTTTCAATTTATCATTTGGAGCGGAAGACGAGATTCGAACTCGCGACGTTCACCTTGGCAAGGTGACGCTCTACCACTGAGCCACTCCCGCATAAAAATGGTGCCTCCGGGCGGAATCGAACCACCGACACGGGGATTTTCAGTCCCCTGCTCTACCTACTGAGCTACAGAGGCTAATAATCTCAAAAAGGCATAAGCCTAATTGAGATATTAATGGCGATCCGGAAGGGGCTCGAACCCTCGACCTCCAGCGTGACAGGCTGGCATTCTAACCAACTGAACTACCGGACCGTATGAAGTTTTAAAAAGAAAGTGGTGGGAACAATAGGGCTCGAACCTATGACCCTCTGCTTGTAAGGCAGATGCTCTCCCAGCTGAGCTATGCTCCCATACATTCTCCGTCAAACGACATGTATTAGTATATCCTTTTTTTTATCAATTGTCAATACTTTTTTTGAAATTTTTTTATTTTTTTATTATAACCTTAAAAATTGTTGATTATGCCTGACAAATTTTGTATAATAAAGTTATAAAAATCAAAAGGAATTACCTATGGCAAATTATATTGAAGAAAGCTTTGGCATCTGTCCCTATTGTAAAAGGAGCATACATGCCACATACAACAAAGTAATAAATCTATCATATCGCATAGACCATGCGGATGAATTTAAAAATCAAACTTTAAACATGGCAAGCTGTATATTTTGTGAAAATACATTCAGGTATGAAACGGAAATTTTTGCATTTGACCTTTTGAAGGGGTTTGCCATCATCGTAAATACCGACGAGGCTAAACCCAGCTATGCTCATTTAAGAAGCGAAATATACAATACTATATTTAACGGAAAATACAAATTACGTTTTGTAAACACCTGTCAGGAGATGTTTGAAAAGGTACTTATATTTAACCTTGGCATTGATGACCGCATGATAGAGATTATTAAGCAAAAGTATTTCCCGCAAATTATGGATGTCTTAGATAAGCATCACAGGTTTCTTTTGACAGATGTATTAGAGGATACATACGTATTCACATTATATGACGAACATGACAGATTTGTGAGTGAGGAGAAAATAAAAATATCTTCACCTGACTATATAGACTTGCCAGCCAAAGAAAGAAGCGACGTATATGCTGATTTTAAACAAATAGGAAACAAATGGGCAAAAGAATATATAAATGGAGGAATAGTAAATGAGTAATGCATTAGTAGGACAATCAGGAGGACCAACCGTTGCGATAAACGCATCACTTGCAGGCGTTATCGAAGGGGTGCTAGGCACTGATAAAATTGACAAAATATACGGTTCTATTCATGGCATCACAGGAATACTTGAGGACCGCGTAACCCTGCTTAACGATACCTTTAAGGACGCAGAAAACCTTGACATTCTTGCATCAACTCCGGCAATGTATCTAAAGTCTTGCCGTTACAGACTAAAAGATGAAGATTTACCAAAGCTTATTGAGAAGTTTAAAAAATACGATATAAAATATTTCTTCTACATCGGCGGAAACGACTCAATGGACACAGTAATGAAGTTAAACGCTTACATAAAAGAACAAAATCTTGACATTATCGCACTTGGCATACCAAAAACTATCGACAATGACCTTGCAGCTACCGACCATTGCCCAGGCTATGGCAGTGCAGCAAAATACGTTGCTACTACTGTATGCGAGGTTGCACGCGATTGCTTTATCTATAACACAAAAACTATCGTGATACTCGAAATCATGGGAAGAAACGCAGGCTGGCTTACAGCCGCCGCAGCACTTGCACGATGCAAAAACATGGTGGCACCACAGTACATATACCTTCCCGAAAGAACATTTGACATAGATGAATTTTTAGCCGATATGAAAGAAGGCGTTGACAAGTACAATCACGTTATAGTGGCAGTATCGGAGGGTATAAAGGATAAAAACGGCAACTATATAGCAGAAAGCTCGCTCGTGGGCAAAAGCGATTCGTTTGGTCACGCACAGCTTGGCGGTGTGGCAAAAGTGCTTGAAGGATTAGTCAAAGAAAAGCTTGGCGTAAAATGTCGTGGTATAGAGATAAATGTTTTACAGAGAAGTGCATCTCACCTTGCATCAGCTACCGACATCGACGAGGCACGAACAGTCGGCAGAAAAGCGGTTGAATTTGCACTAAACGGCGAGGGCGGAAAAATGATGATATACAAAAGAATTTCGTCAGAGCCGTATGAAATCACATACCAAGCCTCGGATATAAACGGAATAGCAAACGCAGAAAAAACCGTTCCTGACGAGTATATAAATGCTGAAGGTAATGACGTTACTGATGAATTTATAAAATACGCAAGACCGCTTATAATCGGTCAGGCAAAAACCTACGAAAAAGACGGTATGCCTGTGCATCTGTCGCTATATAAGGGGTAAACAAAAAGATTCGGACAGTCGAGGACGCCTGTCCCTACACAAAAAGGATGCATTTGGGCGCGTTCTCTTAGGGATAAAATGTCCAAAATGTATTGTTTCGGTGCATTACATCGTCAAAATCATTTGAAATCCGTCAGGATATCTGCATGATTTTTCCTTGTTCTGCATCCCAAACAAAAGAATTTTGGATGCAAGGCAGTTTTGAACGTTAAATTTTCATATTTAGACAAAGAACAAAAAGTCCGCAATACTGACGTATTGCGGACTTTTTTGATGCTGTATAAATTGAAAATATAGTTTCAAAACCAATTAATCCCTAAGAGAACGTGCCCTTAAAATGCATCCTTTTTTTGTATATTTTTATATTTCTTTTATTAGCATAAACGAATGTTTTTTCAATGTAAACTCCAGATTATCGGTTACCTCAACAAGCTCACCATCTTTTTCGTCGTCAACTACATATATTTCATACTTTCCATCTCTGCCAAAGTCAATCTTTATATCCTTAGCAGGCGAATCATCATCCTCTGAATAGTTGGTAACAACACACATTGCTTTACCGTCCTTATCTACACCGCATAATGTGTATATGTTTTCAGGCTCTGACTCGCATCTTATTTCTGATTCCATATCATAGAATTTTCCGTACCACATAAGCGGATAATATCCTTTTAACGGCTCATAACTGTAATAATCAAATGCTCCGCAAAGCGCACTTGGACGTGTGTCATAATACATAAGCATATTAAGTGCATCACACTTTTGTACAGCTGATATACTAGCCATTACAAAAGCTGCACCCTTAAGTCCATGAATAGCCATAATAGAGTATTTAAAGTCGTCTCTCCACCCTCTTATATAGTTCCATTCATTAAGTATTGTTTCGACGTCTCCATATCCGTTATCTATAAGCATATTTTTAATACGCACAGCTTTTTCGGTGATTTTCTGTGTAGTTGTTCCGTACACATGCCATGAGAAAAAGTCCATCGGAACATTTCTTTTTTGCATTTCTGCTAAAAAATCCGCCGCCCACTCTTCGTTACCTGCAAGTGCTGGACCACCTATTTTCAGTTCAGGAAAACACGCTTTAAGGTGTTTTGCTGCAATTTCATACAAATCAAAGAACTGCGCTTTTGTGCCTCCCCATGTACGTTTATGTGTACTGTCATCAGGGTCAAGGTCAGGCTCGTTCCATATTTCCCAATACTTAATATTTAATTTATAACCATCTGCCCAACCGTAATTATAGTGTCTTATAATATTTTCACAAATCTTTGCCCATTTATTAAAATCAGGAGGTGGAAGTGTTCCGTGTTTTTTTATCTGATGCTCGATAGTCTGTCCAAGTCTGAAAAAAGTTTCTGTACCTGCATCAAGTGTAGCCAGAATCGATTCATCAGTACAAGCAAAGTCATACGATGCAGGGTCATTTACATCAGCATCAAAGTTTGGAAAAATGCGTGTAATATCATGACTGAAAGGTCCGCCATAGATACCTACCACACCTGAATCGTGATTTCTTGAATACGGTATTCTCGCCGCTTTGTATTCTTCAAAATTGCTTCTGAACTGGTCATTCGCATGTCTTTTATGCCATGGTCCTCCATTAGTTGCATTAAGTATTTTAAACGCTCCTTCTTTTTTTGATAAATCAAACTTTAAGATTTCCATAATAAATTACCCCTTTATTGTATTTTTAATTTCAAGGTTTTTCGTATGATTATCTACCATAGATGCTCGTCAGCTATTTCAGAAAAATCCCCTTCTTTAAAACCGACCTTGCACAGATATTTTTCTACTTGCTGGTGAGCACCTGTGTATTCTCTGTGTGCATCCGAGCCAAAAGTTACAGGAATACCCTTTTCAAAAAGCTCTCTTATAAACTCGGCATATTGTATGCGGAATTTTTCTGTTATCTTCGGTGAATAAAACATGCATGCATTACATTCAACATATTTTTTGTTTTCTTTAAGTACAGCTGCAATATCTTCATTCATCGAGCGAGGTATTACTGAAAAATCGTCATACCACACTCCCTCGTCAACACACCATGGATGACCAAGGATTGTAACTCTGTCATCACAAGCAAGCCACATTTGCTGACGGTACCATTCTTTTATCATAGCATCTATATCCGCTTTAAGATATCTTGCCCCAGGAACATCCACTCTCCAATGTGATGCTCCAACTGCGTAACGTACTCCATAGGATATTAATTCTTCCTTAGTTGCAGCAAGCTCTATTTCATAAGGCTCAGTTATGATTGGCGCAGCATATCCTTCTCTTGTGCCGTATTTTGCGATATAGTCAAATTCGGGTTTTTCTATCGGTGTAAGTTCAACACCCAGCATAACCTCCGGGTGTATCTTTTGAAAATTCTTTACATTTTCTGCTGAACACTTTAAATCATTTATAAATTTTTCATCGTTAAAATTTGCATGGTCAGCAATTCCTACTTTTTTAAGTCCAAAACTCTTTGCTCTCTGCGAAATTTCAGAAAGCGAAAGAGTAGCATCATAAGAATATTCACTATGTATGTGCCAGTCAGACTGTATGATCATAAGCTATCCCTCCATACGTTATTATAACGTTAAATAAATGCAAAAAAATTTCGTTTTGCTTTATATTTTTATTCATTATACATTATATATTTTAGAAAATCAACAGCAAAACGAAAAAAATTTCAAAAAATGCAAAAAAAGACTTCCTATTCAATGCGGAAGTCTTTTTTTATTTAGTCTGTTATTTTTCAAATCCGTCCTTGCCATATCTTATGAATGATATAACTACAGAAAGCATCATAAACACCTCGCACAATATTCCCCCAAGTGAGAAATTGAATATGTTATGAATTATCCATGATGGTGATGAAACAAAAAATTGCCCGTATCTTATGTGCTTACCGTTACCTCTCCACATAAGAACAGTCATAAGCTCAAGTGTTGAATATGTAAGTGCCGAAAGGAATATCTGAAATGGATTATTGCCTATTATATATAGTGCAAATGCAAAGCAAAACGTGTATAAGCTTACAACCGTAATCAGCTTCCATAGTTTCTTCTCTTTATTCGAAAACACAGCACCACGCACCAAATTTGTAAGATTGAATAATGCAGCAGAAATCGCACCAATCAGTGCAAAATTGAGAAAAAACATAAGCCCTGCCAAGCCCTGCTTTATAAAGAACCTTTTGTTGTTTTTCTCCTGATAGGATAACGCTGAGAATATCAGTCCAAATATCCCAAAAATCTGAGCAATTATTTCTATGTAATTCATAAGTTAATCTCCTTTTATAAAGACTGTATAATCTAGATGCCAGTCTTTTTAGGTAATTTCGAGGCATAAGGTTTAGATGCAACCGATTATAAGAAGAAGTTCGTGTCAAGTTGGAGACAAAAATGCACTTATTTCATTTGATTCAGAAACTGATGTAGTCTGTCAGGAAAATTCACTGTCATTCCGTCAACTTCTAATGTGCACA
>JAZQHR010000068.1:0-27489 GCA_045540695.1 Clostridia bacterium
ACGACATGGCTACGATCCGACTTCTCAATATCATCTTCTTTTAATGTTCCGTTATCAATCATTTCCTGGACCATCGAGTGGTCCTTGGTAACCTGAATAATACCTTCTTTGTTTATGATATACAGTCTACTATCACCAACATTTGCTGCGTACAGTTCTTTATCTTTTACAACAGCTATAACAACTGTAGTACCCATCCCCATAAGATCGCCATCACTTAATGCTTCAATGTATATATCACTATTTGCATTTGAAATAGCATCACCTACAGTTTCGATAACATAAGAAGAATTATCAATGTCAAGATTTTCCAAGTCAAATTCTGTGCTCAGATATTCTGATATACACTCAACCGCTTTTTTACTTGCAATTTTCCCGCCCTTATGGCCACCCATTCCATCGGCAACCAGAGCAAAGCCGTAATCTTCATCAAATGAAGATACAAAGTAATTATCTTCGTTTGCACGTCTGACATTTCCAACATGTGAATATGCAGCGGTTTCCATGTTTATCCCCTCCTGTCCTTACTTTTCTTTTTCTATCCTGTTACGTCTGAGCTGACCACATGATGCACTTATATCGCTACCAAGCTCTCTGCGGACTGTAGCAGGAATATTATATTTTTCAATTATTGCTCTAAACCGTTCAATGCTTTCCTTTGATGGTTTTTCAAAGCTGTTTTCTTTTACAGCATTTACCGGTATTAAATTCACGTGACATAGCATTCCTTTTAAAAGCTTTGCCAAAGCATGAGCATCTGCTGGAGTATCATTCACTCCTGATATAAGCGAATACTCAAAGCTTATTCTTCTGCCTGTTTTTTCGATATATCTTTTACATGAATCAATCAGGCTTAAAATGTTATATGCATTATTTACGGGCATAATACTGCTTCTTTTTTCATCTGTAACCGCATGAAGAGAAATAGAAAGTGTTATTGGCATTTCATACTCTGCAAGCTTGTCGATATTAGGCACTATACCGCACGTTGATAGCGAAATATGCCTAAAGCCAATATTAATTCCGTTTTCGTTATTTACATTATACAAAAATTTTATTACATTGTCAAAGTTATCTAACGGCTCACCTATTCCCATCATAACAATATTGGAAATCCTTTCACCGATATCTTTCTCGACAAACAATACCTCATCAAGTATTTCTCCGGCAGAAAGATTTCTGACCTTTCCGCCTATTGTTGATGCACAAAACTTACACCCCATTGCACATCCAACCTGCGACGATATACATATAGTAATGCCATGCTTATAATACATAACTACGCATTCTATAATATTACCATCATCAAGCCTTAACAGATATTTTTTGGTATTATCAATCTTTGAAACATACTTTTCTTCTATCTCAGCTTTACTTATGTATGATACCTCACTAAGCTTTTGGCGTAATGCAGCTGATATATTTGTCATTTCATCAAACGATGAAACAGGCAAATGAAGCCATTTAAAAATTTGCTTTGCACGAAATTTTTTCTCGCCTAATTCTTCTATAAACTTTTCGAGTTCTTCAAATGTTAAATCCTTCAGGTTAACCATTACTATCTCCTTTTGAACCTGCATATAAAAAATCCATCATTTAGCTTAGACGGATATAGCGTAATATATCCTGTATTATCTTTACTATATTCTTTTATCGGGTCAAGTGAAAAATCACTATTCAGCTTCAAAAACTCATTAACAACGTCTTCGTTTTCTTCTTTTTCTATAGTGCAAGTGGAAAACACAAGTGTTCCACCAGTTTTAACATATTTTGCAGCATTATTTAGTATATCAAGGCTTAGTTTTGAAAGCTTAGATATATCCTCCTCGCTTCGAAGATATTTAATATCAGGCTTTCGGCTAATAATTCCAAGACCGGAGCAAGGTGCATCTACCAAAACTCTGTCGGCTACTTTAGATAGTTTTTCATCATAAACCGTTCCATCACCAATTGATGCATCTATGATATCTATTCCAAGCCTTTTGGCGTTATCACGTATAAGCTTTATCTTATGATCATACACATCAAATGCATATACTTTGCCGTCATTTTTCATTTTCTCAGCAATATGCGTTGTTTTACCGCCGGGTGCAGCACACATATCTATAATGGTTTCGCCAGGCTTTGGCGATAATACCTCTACAATCTGAGTAGCTCCAACGTCCTGAACATAAAACAACCCAGATTTATATGATTTAAGGCTTGAAATATTACCCGTTTTTTCAGGGACAAGGCAATAATCAATACCCGATAGCTTTTCATTTGAATAAACACTACACATTACACCTTCATCTTCAAGCAGATTTTTAAGTGAAAGTGTGTCTGTTTTTAGAAGATTAGCCCTGAAATATACATTTGGTCGGCTATTTGAATGCTCCAAAAGATTATTCGCAAATTCAAATCCAAATTCATTTATCCATCGTTTAACAATCCACTCAGGAAATGAATATTTTTTGCTAAGATATTGTATTTCATCATCCGGATAAACAATCTCCTCGCATTTTGAAACTGCTCTTAAAATGCCGTTTACAAATCCTACAGCACCCTTATTAGCATATTTTTTTGCAAGCTTAACACTCTCGTTTACCGCTGCAGATGATGGCACTTTATCCATATAATAAATCTGATATATACCCATACGTAATATGTTTATTACCCAAGGTGATAACTTTTTCAGCTTTAGCTTAGAATGCTTTGATATAATATAATCAAGGTTAATTTTCATCTTAATTACACCATGCACAAGCTCGGTAATAAAACGTTTATCCATACTTGAAAGCTCATCATTATCAAGTGATGCTTTAAGCTTTATATTTAAGTACGACAAATTGTTTTCAATATCATATAAAATTTTAAGTGCTGTATTTCTTGGATTGACAGCCATATATATCAGTCCCGTCTGCGTGATAAAATAATAAGTCTTGCAAGGTTTGCTACAGCAACGATAGCTGCGGCAACATAAGTAAGAGCTGCTGCACTAAGCACCTTTTTAACAGGCTTTATCTCTTCTTCGTCAAGTATTCCATTTTCAAGTAAAATTCTTTTAGCACGTGTACTTGCGTTAAATTCTACAGGAAGTGTTATAAGCTGAAATGCAACTACTGCCATAAATAGTATAATTCCAAAATTAACCAGTGATGGAAACGAAAGCACAAAACCAAGAATAACCAGTGGCATAGCTAGGTTTGATGAAATATTCACAACCGGATATATGCTATTTCTGATATTTAAAGGTGCATACGCTGTACTGTGCTGAATAGCATGACCAGTTTCATGAGCCGCCACCCCAATAGACGCAACAGATGTGCTGTTGTATGTTGCATCAGATAATCTGACAACCTTTGCCTTTGGATCGTAGTGGTCAGTAAGATTACCGGCAACATGCTCTATCGCTATATGGTGTAATCCATTTCTATCTAAAATCATTCTGCAAACCTGACTTGCAGTAAGTCCTCTGGCGTTTCTTACCTTATTATACTTTGAAAATGTTCCCGACACTTTAAACTGTGCATACATGCTTATAATAAGTGCAGGAATAACTAAAATTATATATGTGGAATCTATTCCGTATAAATACATATTATTATCTCCTTTTATTTAAAAAATTCTCCAACGGTGATACTGTTACCCTTAAGATATTCTGCGACCTTCATTGCCTTTTTACCTTCAAACTGTATATCTGTAATAATAAGCGATGTATTGTTTCCGCAAGCAACACAAATCCCGTCTGCAGAAACTTCAATTATTTTACCGCAACTAGCTTCGTTAGTATTATTCCCCACCTTTGATGCAGGTATTTTAACTTGTTTTTCCATGTAGCTAGTTATCGCTTTTGGAAATGGACTAAGTCCTCTTATAAGATTGTGAATACTTATAGCATCTTTTGTCCAGTCTATTTTAGCTACATTTTTATCAATCATTACTGCATAAGATGACAAACTATCATCCTGCTTTTCACGTGGTGCATTTCCTGATTTTATAAGGTTTACTGTGTCCACAAGCACTCTTCCACCTACTTCAGCCATCTTATCATGAAGTGCTTCAAAGTTATCATCATCAAGTATAGGAACTACCTCTTTAAGTATCATATCACCTGTATCAAGGCCTTTTTCCATATACATAGTAGTAATACCTGTTTCCTTTTCACCATCTATGATACTCCACTGCATAGGTGCAGCACCACGATATTTTGGAAGGAGTGAACCATGCACATTTATACAGCCGTATTTTGGAAAGTTTAACACATACTCAGGAAGTATCTTTCCGTATGCCACTACCACTATAAGGTCGGGATTTTCGCTGTTTAATATATCCTCAAAACTCTCTTTTTTCATATTTTCCGGCTGATAAATGGTAATATCATTTTCTGCTGCATAGTCATATACAGGCGGATGTGTCATCTTATGACCTCTGCCCTTTGGCTTATCAGGTTGTGTAACAACGCTCGTAACGTTAAAGCCATTATCAAGAAGGTATTTTAAAGATACAACCGCAAAATCAGGCGTACCCATAAACATTATATTCATCAATCTTCCACCTCAATAAATTCAACTACTTTATCTACAAAAAGTGTACCATCAAGATGGTCTATTTCATGGCACAATGCCTGTGCTAAAAGACCCTCTCCCATTACTTCAAAATATTCGCCATTTCTATCCATTGCTCTTACAGCAACCTTTGCCGGACGAACAACCTTTCCCTGACGTCCAGGAACGCTTAAACAACCCTCAGGTGCTACCTGTTCTCCACCCATTGCAGTTATTTCGGGGTTTATAAGCTCAATTACTCCGTCGCCGATATCTATAACGACTATTCTTTTAAGTATACCAACCTGTGGTGCGGCAAGACCTACACCATCAGCTTCATACATTGTATCAGCCATATCGTCAAGAAGCTGGATTATTCTGTCATCTATTGCAGTAACCTCTCTGCATTTTTTATTTAAAACCTCATCGCCTATTTTTCTTATATTTCTAATTGCCATTTTTCATCCTCCTAATACATATTCTGTGGATTAACGTCTATTACTAAGTTTATATTTCCCCGTCCGGTATAATGCATATCTGACAAACGATGCAGGATATCATACAACTTTTTATTATACGTTCCTTTCATCACTATTCTATTGCGATACTTTCCGTTTATCCTATACATTGGTGCTTTTGACGACGGGTAAACCCTAATATATTCACTATATTTTTCTGCTTTAAGATTATCCACCAAATCTTTAAAAAACTTTTTAGTTTTTGCGGCACAATCATTTTCTCTCTCGCCCGAAAATGTTATATTTATCATTTCGCAAAACGGTGGATACTCCAGTGATTTTCGCATTTCGATTTCGCTGTTGTAAAACGCGATATAATCATTTTGACTACTATAATGCAATACTTCAGTTTGTGGATTATATGTCTGGATAATAGCCATACCTTTTTCTTTTCCGCGTCCTGACCTGCCACACACCTGAGTGATAAGGTCAAAAGTTCGCTCGTTTGCCCTGAAATCATCCATATAAAGACTCATATCAGCAGCAAGTACTCCAACAAGCGTTACATTTTCAAAATCAAGACCTTTTGTAATCATCTGTGTGCCAACCAAAATATCTGCTTCGCCATTTTGAAACTGTCTAAGTATATTCTTGTGAGCTTCACGTTCGGACGTAGTATCCGAATCCATTCTAAGAACCCTTGCATCGGGGAACAAGTGTTCAAGTTCATCCACTACCCTTTGCGTACCTACGCCAAATAGCTTTATATACTTGCTTTGACACTCAGGACATACGTCCGGCAGAGATGTCTTATAATCACAATAGTGACATATAAGTGAATTATTCGGCTTGTGGTATGTAAGTGAAATATTACAGTTTGGACATTCCACTACATAACCGCAATTTCTACACGAAACAAAGCTCGAAAACCCTCGTTTATTTAAAAACAAAATTGTTTGTCTTTTATTTGATAGATTACTTTCAATAGCATTTTTAAGTTTATCGCTAAATATTGAGCGATTTTCAGCCTTTAGTTCTTCTCGCATATCAACTATGCTGATATCAGGTAACGAAGCCTCATTAACACGATTTGGCATTTCGATAAGTGTGTATTTTCCTCTTGATGCCAGATGATAGCTTTCAAGCGAAGGTGTAGCAGATGCAAGCACAAGCACTGCGTTATCTTTTTTAGCTCTGAATCTCGCTATTTCTGTTGCGTGATACCTTGGGTTTGTTTCGGATTTATATGATGCTTCATGCTCTTCGTCAATAATGATAATACCTATATTATCAAGCGGAGCAAATACAGCAGACCTTGCACCGATTACCACATCAGCATCACCGTTTTTTATATTAAACCACTCATCGTATCTCTGTCTTGGTGTAAGTGAGCTATGCAGAACTGCCACTCTGCTACCAAAACGACTTGTAACTATATTTATCATCTGTGGGGTAAGTGATATCTCAGGCACAAGGAAAAGTGCTGTTTTTCCTTGTGATAAACACTTTTCAATGAGGTTCATATAAACTTCTGTTTTACCGCTACCGGTAACACCATGCAAAAGAAATGTTCCCTGTCTATCATCATTTATATATGGTGATATTATATCCACCGCATTTTGTTGTTCGGATGATAATTCAAGCTTTTGTTCATTATTATCTATAGCACCATCTACCACACCTGACACAACAGGGACTTGTATTATGTTTATATACCCTTTTTCTTCAAGTGCTTTAATAGTAGCTCGTGTTGTTTCGCACATTTCAAGTAAAGATGAAAGTGGTATTTCATCGCATTCACAAAGCATTTCTAACACTCTCGCTCTGGCAGGAGCACGTTTTATTAACGACTCGACTATTAAGTATGCTTCACTTCTGTCTATAGCCAGCCTTACCGCACTTACGGTTTTGGTCTTCATTCTTTCATTTTTTTGATATTCAATATTTATTATTTTTAGTTTTGAAAGTCTATCTAATACTTCTTTTATAGATTTTCTGCCGACTTTTATTGATAATTCACTAAGCTCAAGCGGATGCTCGCTTGACTTTAGCACTTCAACTATTTTCTCACCAACTACAGAATGCTCGGTATGCCTTTTTACATACTCATCATCTATACAATTAAGCGAGATAATTTTTTTGTATTTAACGCTTACACCGCTTGGTATTAAAAGCTTAACAGCCTCACAATAGGTACAAAAATATCGGTATCTTATAAAGCACGCAAGTTCAAAGCCTTTTTCATCAAATAATGGTGTATCATCGATTAATTCGATAATATCCTTTAAATCATCAAAACTGCTCTCACTGCATAGTCCAACTATATATGCTTCAGTCTTTTTGTTACCTTTACCAAATGGTACAGATACTCTCACACCCACTTTTACACTGCTTTGGATGCTTTGAGGAATGGCATAATGATATATTCGGTCTGTAGCTTTTGTAACACTGTTTAACACAACTTCAGCTATCATTTTTCGCCCTCCTCTCCATCTGTATAAACAAAAGCAAGACAAACATATAGTTTGCCTTGTCTTATTTTATAACATCACTTACTTTATCAAGTATAACCTCGGCAACCTCTCGCTTTGACATAATATCATACTTTGTCTTTTCACCAGATTTATCTATAATTGTTATAATGTTAGTGTCAACACCAAAGCCTGAGCCTTGCTGGCTCAAATCGTTTGCCACAATGAAATCAAGATTTTTACTGTTAAGCTTCTTAGTTGCATTCTCAATAAGGTCTTGTGTTTCCATACAAAAGCCAACTAAAATCTGTTTTTTCTTTTTCAAGCCAAGTTCTTTTAAAATATCAGCATTTTTAACTAGTTCGAGGCTCATATCACTGTCAGATTTTTTTATCTTATTTTCGCTGACTGTTGCAGGTCTGTAATCTGCTACAGCCGCGGATTTAATAACGACATCACAATCATCAAAATATTTGTCTACAGCATCTTTCATATCAGTGGCACTTGTTACATCTACTCTGTCCACACCAAGCGGGCATGAAAGATTGGTCTTGCCACTTACAAGCACTACTTCAGCACCGCGTAGAAATGCAGCACGTGCTATCTCATAACCCATTTTACCGCTTGAATGGTTGGTAATAAATCTTACCGGGTCAAGTGATTCGCGAGTGGGTCCTGCTGTAACCAACACCTTCTTGCCAGACAAATCTTTATTTGTACAAAGCACATTTTCAAGGTTATCCAAAAGAACGCTTGTAGGAGCAAGTCTGCCCTTACCGCTTGTACCGCAAGCTAAAAACCCATATTCAGGCTCTACGAAATAATATCCGTATTTTTTAAGCTTTGCTATGTTTTCCTGAACGATAGGATTATCATACATATTATCATTCATACCACATGCAAATATAACAGGCGCTTTTGTAGCCATAATATTTGTGCTAAGAAAATCATCTGCAATGCCATTTGCAACCTTGCCAAGTATATTCGCAGTAGCAGGGCAAATAAGGTATGCATCAGCTTTAACAGCTAGTGATATATGCTCAACTTCAACAGATATATTTTTTTCAAACATATCTGTGATAACCCTGTTTTTTGAAAGCGTCTGGAAGGTTAGCGGAGTAACAAACTCTGTAGCTGATTTAGTCATAACTACATATACGTTTGCACCGCGTTTTTTTAGCTGACTTACCACATCAACAGTCTTGTATGCGGCTATGCCCCCGGTAACACCTACGACAATATTTTTATCTTTAAAATAATTCATAATTACTCAACTTCTTCTTGGTTGATATATGCATTTTTGCTCATAATCATATCGATTATGCTTTCATCGCTAAGAGTAGCTTTTTCAGGCTCTTTTATTTTAAAAGAAACCTTATTGTCTGCAATTTCATTTACAGCTATTGTAACCGGCTTGTCCGAGTCACACTCTTTAAATGTTATACCTGTCTGGTATATTTCTCTGGCTCTTTTAGCAGTAGCAATAACAAGTGTATACTTGCTGTCTACCTTTTTCACTAGTTCATTAATTGAAGGATAAATCATCATTTTTCATCTCTCCTATAAATTTAGTATTTCTTTCTACACGACATCTCTCTGCCGATATAATGGCATTTAGTCTGTCAACCGCATCTACAACATTATCATTTAGTAATATGTAGTTATAATTATCTATCTGCAAAACTTCTTTTTTTGCAGTAATTAACCTTTCTTTTATAACATCTTCTGTTTCGGTATTTCTACCCACTATTCTGTTTCTAAGTTCTTCAAACGATGGCGGAAGCACAAAAACAAATATTCCCTGAGGCATCATGGATTTTACCTTCATAGCACCCTGAACCTCTATCTCAAGTATAACGTCTATGCCTTCATCGAGCATCTTTTCCACCGCACTCTTTGGTGTGCCGTAGTAATTCCCACAGAATGTAGCCCATTCAAGAAAATCCTTTTCAAGAATCATTTTTTCAAATTCTGCCTGTGATTTATAGTAGTAGTTAACTCCATCCACCTCGCCATCACGTGGTGCTCTGGTAGTAGCAGAAATTGAAAGAAAAATCTTATCATCCTTATACTTATTAAAATATTCATTTATTATAGTACCTTTTCCTGTACCAGATGGTCCTGATACTACAAACAAAGTTCCTTTATCTTTACTCAAGTTCATCTTCCTCCGAAATAATATCTTTTGAAAGTCTGTTTGCAACCGTTTCAGGCTGAATAGCGGAAAGTATGATATGGTCGCTGTCGGTTATAATAACCGCTCTTGTTCTTCTGCCATAAGTGGCATCTATAAGCATACCCTTATCTCTCGACTCCTGAATGATTCTCTTTATAGGAGCAGAGTCCGGACTTACTATAGCTACAAGTCTGTTTGCTGAAATGATATTGCCAAATCCTATATTTATAAGTCGCATAGCATTACCTCATTATTCAATATTTTGTACCTGTTCACGCATTTTTTCAATCTCAGCTTTGATGTCTACCACTACCTTACCTATTGACAAATCATTGCATTTTGAACCGGTAGTATTTGCCTCACGATTTAGTTCCTGAATAGTAAAGTCAAGCTTTCTTCCAACAGGGTCATTGCTCATAAGAAGTGATTCAAATTCTTTTAAATGGCTTTCAAATCTAACTGTTTCTTCAGTAACATTTACCTTGTCAGCAAATATTGCCACTTCAGTAAGAAGTCTTGCCTCGTCATATTTTACATCGTCAAGTATTTCGCGGATACGTTCTTCCATTCTAGCCTTATACTCACGTACAGTTTCAGGTGAGCGTTTTTCTACGATACTTGCAAGTTCTCTAAGCTTTGATATACTCTCATCAAAGAATACTTTGAGTCTTTCACCTTCACGCACTCTGTTTGCGTTATGGTCATCAAGTGCCATAATAAGCACTTCTTTTACATCATTTGTAATTTTTTCTTTATCGGTTTCTTTTTTCTCAATAGTAAAAATATCCTGGAAATGCGCAAGTCTTGATACAGTAACGTCATTTGGTATTGAAAACATTTCGCCAAGCACGTTTAGTGCATCGTAATATCCCTTTGCAACATTTTCATTTATAGTGATAACCTTATCATCTTGTTTAATATTTTCAAACTGGATAAAAATATCCACCTTACCTCTGCTGATTTTTGTAGGCAATACCTCTCTTACCATTTCCTCTAAAAATGTATAATGCTTGTACGCTCTAACGTTATAATCAAGATAACGGTTATTTACACTTTTTACCTCAACATTTATTGTGTAATCTTCATACGGCTTAGTAGCACTGCCGTATCCTGTCATACTTTTTATCATTTTAAATTATTCCCTTCAATACAAAAGTACATACTTTTAGATATATATCATCATTATACCAAATAATTATTATAATTTCAACATTTTAAGCAAAAATATTAAAAGAACTTCTTTACGGCTTTGCCACCTAAATAATCACACTTCGCACCCTGATGTGTATCTCTGAAATCAAGCTCAGCGTCAATGTTGTCTTTTATCTTCCACCAGCTTGTACCATAGTTTGCAAATATAGTATGCTCCTCTTTTGCTCTGCCGATGATTCGTTGTATTACTATATCAGGGCTTAAGTATTCAAGAAACGTAATTACAATATTCACGTAGTCATAGTATGAACCCATTTCAAACTCTTCATTTTCATAAAGCTTTGCCATAGGTGTGTCTTTTAAAATATACAAGCAATGAAGCTTTACCTGGTCTATTTTAAGTGCAGATAATATTTTAGCATTTTCAATTACGTCGTCCATATTGTCCCACGGAAGGTTTAGAATAAGATGTGTGCATATACAAAAACCATATTTTTTTATAGTCATTACAGCATCAATAAATTCTGCAAGTGTATGCCCTCTGTTTATCTTTTTAAGTGTGTGATGATTTACTGTCTGCAGTCCAAGCTCAATTGTGATATTTATATTATTTTTATCGGCAAACTCTCTTAGATACTCCATATACTCATCTTTTATACAATCGGGTCTTGTAGATATGCTAAGCTCTACCACCCCATCTGCCATAGAATCGTTTATATACTTTTTAAAAGTTTCCAGTGGCATATATGTATTTGTGAAATTTTGAAAATACACAATGTATTTTTCTGCTTTATATTTTTTGCCGATATATGCTATGTTTTGTCTTATTTGTTCCTTTACGCACATATCGCTTGGCAAATTTTCAAATGCCGCACCAACATCCGAACAAAAAATGCATCCTCCCTCACCACAGGTACCATCACGATTAGGGCAAGTAATAGGAAGATTTACAGGTATCTTATATACCCTTTCACCATAAGTGTTTTTTAAATATTCGGAATATGTATTATATCTCACCAAAAATCATTCCTTTGTAAATTTTTCTTCCAGCTTTTCATATTCTTCCAAGGTAGTATAGTATACAAAACTGTAATCATCACATAGTGATAGTGCTATTTTTCTTGTTTCATCTGTAGACCCGCCGTCTACTATAAGTATAGTCGGTATAATGCCGCCATTTGAGTTTTTAAGATATTGACATATTATGCGTCTTACAACACCTTCAAGATTATCTTGATTATTTTTTACCTTAATGGCAATAAAAACATTTTCGTTATATCCGCTTCCCCTGAAAAGGACAAAATGTATTACTTGCTTAATTATATCCACTAATGCATAAATAACCAGCACTGTAACTATTGATTTAAAAAGAATATTCCACATAAAAGCACCTCTCTACATTTTTATATTATGTAGAGAGGACCCATTACTGTTACTAGATATTCGCTAATTTTTTAAGTTCTTCAACCTTATCAGTCTTTTCCCAAGGGAGGTCTATATCTTCACGTCCAAAATGTCCGTAAGCAGCTGTCTGCTCATATATAGGTCGTCTTAAGTCAAGATCTTTGATAATTGCTGCAGGTCGAAGGTCAAACACTTCTTTTATAATCTCAACTATTCTTTCTTCACTAATCTTTTCTGTACCATCACAGTCTACACTGACAGATACAGGATTGCTTACACCGATTGCATAAGCAAGCTGAAGCTCACATTTACTTGCAAGACCAGCTTTAACAATGTTTTTAGCAACATATCTTGCGGCATAAGCGGCACTTCTGTCAACCTTTGTAGGGTCTTTACCCGAAAATGCTCCGCCACCGTGACAAGCATATCCGCCATAGGTGTCAACTATAATCTTTCTGCCTGTAAGACCGGAGTCACCCTGAGGTCCGCCTATAACAAACTTACCCGTAGGGTTAACGTAATATTTTGTATTTTCATCAAGAAGTTCAGCAGGAACTATAGGCTTAATAACATGCTCAATCATATCAGCTTCTATCTCTTCCCTTGTTACATCAGGGCTGTGCTGAGTAGATACAACTATGGTATCCACCCTAACCGGCTTATCATCTTCATATTCAACAGTTACCTGTGTTTTACCGTCAGGACGAAGGTAATCTAGTGTGCCATCTTTTCTCACATCTGAAAGTCTTTTACTAAGCCTATGTGCAAGAGATATAGGCATTGGCATAAGCTCTGGTGTTTCGTCACAAGCATAACCAAACATCATGCCCTGGTCACCTGCACCATGGTCTTCTTCTGTATTGCCTGAATTTTTTGCTTCAAGCGATTTATCTACACCTAGTGCGATATCAGCAGACTGTTCATCGATTGATGTAATAACTGCACAAGTATTACAATCAAAGCCGTATTTTGCTCTGTCATATCCTATTCTTTCTACAGTTTTTCTTGCTACCTTTGGAATGTCTACATAACAGTCTGTAGTGATTTCACCCATTATATATATCATTCCTGTAGTAACAGTAGTTTCGCAGGCTACTCTCGCCTTAGGGTCTTTTGATATTATTTCATCTAATATAGCATCCGAAATCTGGTCACATATTTTATCAGGATGTCCTTCTGTAACTGATTCAGATGTAAATAATTTTCTGCTCATTTGTAAATTCTCCTTTGTATATTAAAATAAATGCTGTATTATCTCGACAAATCCAAGACTTAAACCAAGCATAAGTATACCCGCTGTTATAACGCCTAGAACAATAGACGGGAAAGCGTCCTTCAGACGCATATTAAGTAGTGCTGCTATCGCTGCACCTGTCCATGCACCTGTTCCCGGAAGAGGAATGGCAACAAACAAAAAAAGTCCCAGCATTTTATATTTTGTAACGTCTTTTGCTTTTTTCATTGAACGGTCATGAAGCCAGTTAGCAAACTTTGAAAAATGCTTTGTAGTTTTTAAATAATCAAGTATTTTTCTAAGAAAAAGTATAATAAATGGTATAGGAAGAACATTTCCGATTATACTTACCAGATACACCCATTTCCAGTCAAGCCCCATACCTATGCCAAACGGAACAGCACCTCGAAGTTCTACTATTGGCAAAATTGAAACAAGGAAAACCGACCAGTAGCTATTGCTTCCTTCAAACAAACTAAGTATTGCTTCGCTCATTTTTGTCCTCCATTATCTGTTATCAAGCTCAATAATTTTATTTACTCTTCTTTCGTGTCTGTCACCTAAAAATTCATTAGTCAAAAATTCATGTACTATCTCTTTAGCAAGTTCAGGACCAATTGTTCTGCCACCCATTGTTAATACATTTGCATTATTGTGCTGACGGCACATTTTAGCTGAAAATGTATCCGCGCACTGAGCGGCTCTAATACCTTTTATCTTATTTGCACTTATATTTATACCTATGCCTGTTCCGCATATAAGTATGCCTCTTTCGCACTCACCTGATATTATACCATCACACGCTGTTTTAGCAACGTCAGGATAGTCTATTGACTCACCAGTATATGTACCATAATCTTTATACTCTACCTTTATAGTGTCAAGGTATTCTTTTATTATTTCCTTAAGCTCAAAACCGCCGTGATCACTAGCAATTGCCAACATATTAAAATCCTCCGTTTATTTATTATTGTATTCTCTTTCAGCTTGCGACTGTCTTAAATAAATAGGCTCCAAGCTGTATATATCATCAAAATCGTTGTTTTTCGCACGATTAAGCGCAAGATTTGCTACAGATGATGCTTTCGCCATAACCTTTGATGGCATAGCAAACTGTGCATTTTCGCCAAGTTCATTAGCTATTGTATCTTTGTGCAATAAAACCCCGTCACCAACGAAAACAATTTTTTCGTTTTTAGATTTAAGCTCTGTTATAAGTTCATTTATATTTATAGCTCGGTCTTTTACAATACACTCTCCGTTTAAGTATAGTGCATTATATACGTCTCCGCGTCGTGCGTCGATAATCGGGCATATTATCTTGCCTTCTTCATACACATTTTCTGCAAGAGCGTTAAGAGAAGAAATGCCAATTATTTTCTTACACGACCCCTGTGCAAGAGCCTTGGCACTTGCTATACCTATTCTAAGACCGGTAAACGAACCTGGTCCTATTGCAGTAGCAAATACATCAATATCATCGATATCTATGCCTGCAAACTTAAGCATCTCATCAAGCATTGGCATTATAATTTGTGAATGAGTATTTTTATTGCTTATTATAAATTCTCCAAGCAATTTTTCGTCGTTTAATACTGCAACTGTTGCGTTAAGCGACGAAGTATCTATAGCAAGAATATTCATTTAGCTATCTGCCTTTCTTAAATGTAACAGTAATTTTTCGGTAATCCTCAGATATGTCGGGAGCTTTCGAAATATTTACCTCATAATGGTCAAAGTCGATAATGTCTTTAATATTTTCTGCCCATTCTATAAGGCACACGCCCTCGCCGAACACGTACTCGTCAAAGCCTATATCATACATCTCGTCAGAGTCAAGTATTCTGTATACATCAAAATGATACACAGGCATTTTGCCTTTATGATACTCGTTTACAATAGTAAAAGTAGGGCTTTGTACTCTGTCAGTTGAGCCAAGTGCTTTAGTTACACCACTTGTAAAAGCAGTTTTACCTGCACCCAAGTCGCCGTTTAACGTAACCACATCACCGGGTTTTAGTTTCATTGCAAATTCAGTTGCAAATTTTAATGTATCATCATAAGAATTACTGATAAATTCCATATATTTTCCTCTGGTATTATAAAATGTTTAGAATAATCCAACTATTGTTCCGTCTTCTGCGATATCTATTCCATTTGCTGCAGGAACCTTTGGAAGTCCCGGCATAGTCATAATATCGCCTGTAAGTGCTACGATAAAGCCTGCACCATTTGAAATATTAACGTCTGACACAGTAACAGTAAAGCCTGACGGACTGCCAAGCAGTGCAGGATTGTCAGATAACGAATACTGTGTTTTAGCCATACATACAGGCACTTTGTCAAGACCAAGGCTTTCTAACTGTTTAATCTTTCTTTCAGCCTTTGCACTGTATTTAACATCCTCGCCACCATATATTTCTTTAACGATAGTAAGGATTTTATCTTTTATTGAAAGCTTTTCATCATATATACACTTAAAGTTTGACTTGTTATTTTCAATAGTGTCAACTAAAAGATTTGCAAGGTCTATACCACCCTCGCCGCCTTTTTCAAATACTTTTGAAATAGCAACCTTCACACCAAGCTTTTCGCAATAGTCAACAACCGCCTTAACCTCGGCATCGGTATCTGTATAGAAATGGTTAAGTGCAACAATAACCGGTACGCCGTATTTCTGCATATTTCCAACGTGTCTTTCAAGGTTTCCTATACCCTTTAACAGTGCGTCAACATTTTCTTCCTTAAGGTCATCCTTCTTAACACCGCCGTTATACTTAAGTGCTCTGATAGTTGCAACAACAACGATAGCATCAGGTTTAAGGTTACCAAATCTACATTTGATGTCAAGGAACTTCTCTGCACCAAGGTCAGCACCAAAGCCTGCCTCTGTGATTGTATAATCTGCAAGCTTAAGTGACATTTTAGTAGCAGTGATACTGTTACATCCATGTGCTATATTTGCAAATGGTCCACCATGCATAAGACATGGTGTATTTTCAAGTGTCTGCACAAGGTTAGGCTTAATAGCATCTTTAAGTAGAAGTGTCATAGCACCGTCGGCTTTTAAATCCTTGGCAGTTACAACACCGCCTTCGGTATTATATGCAACGATAATTCTGCCTAGTCTTTCTTTAAGGTCAGTAATATCACGTGCAAGACAAAGTATAGCCATAACCTCTGATGCAACTGTAATCATAAATCCGTCTTCACGTGGTACACCATTTATAGTACCGCCAAGACCAACTACGATATTTCTAAGTGCTCTGTCATTCATATCAAGAACACGTTTTAACACAATTTTAGTAGTATCAATCTTTAATTCGTTGCCCTGTTTGATATGGTTATCAAGCATAGCAGCAAGAAGGTTATGTGCAGCAGTAATTGCGTGCATATCGCCTGTGAAGTGAAGGTTTATATCCTCCATAGGAACTACCTGTGCGTATCCGCCACCTGCAGCACCGCCCTTTACACCCATAACAGGTCCTAGTGATGGTTCACGAAGTGCTATAATGGCATTTTTGCCAATCTTTGTCATAGCCTGTCCAAGACCAACAGTAGTGGTAGTTTTACCCTCACCTGCAGGTGTAGGGTTAATAGCAGTAACAAGTACTAGTTTTCCGTCAGGCTTATCTTTTAATTTATCCCAAACCTCACTTGAAAGCTTTGCTTTATATTTACCATAAAATTCAATATCGTCCTCTGTTAGACCGATTTTAGCTGCAATATCTTTGATGTGCTGCATTTTGCAGCCTTGAGCGATTTCAATGTCTGTTAGCATAAAATATACCTCCGTAAAGTAATTATTCAACAAGGCATACAGCGTGAGCAGATATACCAAGTTCTTCACCTTCAAAGCCAAGCTTCTCGGTAGTAGTCGCTTTTACATTTACTCTGTCCGTCTCAATATGTAATACGCGCGCAATGTTCTCTTTCATTTGTGAAATATATGGGGAAAGTTTTGGTTTTTGAGCGATAATGGTACAGTCAACATTTGATAAGCTATATCCTTTAGCACATAAAATACCATATACTCTGTCAAGAAGTATAAGGCTATCTATGTCCTTAAAGGACTCATCAGTATCAGGAAAATGTCTGCCTATATCACCCTCGCCAATAGCACCTAAAATAGCGTCCATAACAGCATGCACAAGCACATCAGCATCAGAATGACCGAGTAACCCTAAAGTATGTGGAATATCCACACCGCCAAGTATCAGTTTTCTGTCTTCTGTAAGCTTATGAACATCGTATCCATGACCTATTCTCATACGGCACTTCCCCACTTAAGTTTATTTGTATATATTATCCCACATTTTCTCTTTTTTTTCAAGCCATTTTTGCATTTATTTCTTCATAAGTACATTTTTCTTGACAAAACATTTCTTTTTAAGTACAATAAACATTGATAATACTAATGCGGAGGGGGATTTTATGTCAGCTTCATATACAAAAAATGACTTTTCAAAAATGTCAGATGAAGAAATAGTTATTCTGGCGAAAGAAAATGACTCCCCTGCTCTTGATTACCTTTTTGAAAAGTACAAAAATTTTGTAAAAGCACGTGCGAGGACATATTTCCTTATAGGTGCTGACAGAGAAGATATTATTCAGGAAGGAATGTTTGGTCTGTATAAGGCTATACGTGATTTTAAGCCTGATAAGCTCGCATCATTTAAGGCATTTGCCGAGATATGCATAACAAGGCAGATGATTACGGCTATTAAGACTGCCACAAGGCAAAAACACATTCCGCTAAATTCGTATGTATCATTAAACAAGCCAATATATGACGAAGAAAGCGACCAGACGCTGCTTGATACGCTTGTTGAGAAAAATACATTTGACCCAGAGGAAATAGTGATAAACAAAGAACATTTTTCATTTATAGAAGAAAAGGTGTCCGAGATACTTAGTAAGCTGGAAAAAAATGTACTTTCACTTTATCTTGACGGAAAAAGCTACTGCGAGATTGCAAAGGCACTCGGCAAGCCTGAAAAATCTATAGATAACGCACTTCAAAGAATAAAAAGAAAAATCGGTAAGTCACTTGATATATAAAGTCAAGTGACTTTTATAAAAACAATAAAAGTAAGCATAATATATATGACAGGAGGAATAAAAATGATAAACGCAAAAAACGTATGGGAAAAGTACGATAAGAAAGAAATAATGGATTTTAACGATGGATATATAAGCTATCTTGACAATTCAAAAACAGAACGTCTATGCGTAGAGCACTCCGTAAATATCGCAGAGGCAAACGGATTTAAAGAATACAAAGAAGGTATGAAATTATCCGCAGGCGATAAGGTTTACAAAACAAACAGAGGCAAAAATCTTGTTTTAGCTGTTATCGGTACAGACGAGATTACCGACGGCATCAACCTTGTGGCATCACATGTAGACAGCCCAAGACTTGATTTAAAGCCTATTCCGCTATATGAGGATTCTAACCTTGTATTATTTAAAACTCATTACTATGGCGGAATTAAAAAATATCAGTGGACATCTATACCGCTATCGCTTATAGGTGTGGTTATATTAAATGACGGAGTATGCGTAGAGGTTAACATTGGCGAAGATGACAACGACCCTGTATTTACTGTTACAGACCTTCTTCCGCACCTTGCAAAAGACCAGATGACAAAGTCAATGTCGGAAGGCTTTACCGGAGAAGATTTGAATGTACTTATCGGTTCTATCCCATCGGATGCCGAGAAGGATAAATTCAAAAGCGCAATATTAAATCTATTTAACGAAAAATACGGCATAACCGAAGAAGATTTCATAAGCGCAGAGCTTGAAATTGTGCCGTCATTTAAGGCGAGAAGCGTTGGACTTGATTCATCAATGGTTGGTGCTTACGGACAAGACGATAGAGTATGCGGTTACACATCGTTTAAGGCTATGCTTGACATATCTGCACCGAAGAGGACATCTGTATGCTTCCTTGCTGACAAAGAAGAAATCGGCAGTATGGGAAATACCGGTATGAAGTCAAAGTTTTTCGAAAACTTCCTTGCTGAAATAATAAACTCTGTTAAAGGTGAATACAACGAGCTATATTTAAAGCGTACACTTTCAAATTCAAGATGCCTTTCATCAGACGTAACCAACGGCACAGACCCTACTTACAAAAGCGTTGGTGAAGCAAACAACTCTGCATACCTTGGCGAAGGAATATGTATATGCAAATACACAGGTGCAAGAGGCAAAAGCTCAACATCTGATGCAAATGCTGAATTTGTTGGATTTATAAGAAACTTATTTAACGAAAACGACATCGTATGGCAGATAGCAGAACTTGGAAAGGTTGACCAGGGTGGCGGTGGAACTGTAGCACAGTTTATTGCAAATCTTGATGTAGATACTATCGACTGCGGTGTCCCTCTCCTATCAATGCATGCGCCATTTGAAATATCAAGCAAAGGCGATGTATATATGGCGTATAAAGCATATAAGGCATTTTATTTAAGTTAATATAAATATCCCACGGTGAAATAATCGTGGGATTTATTTTTCTCATATAAAAACCCCGTAAGGCAATTTTCCTTACGGGGTTTAGTTTTAACTACATATTTCTCTGATCTTCTAGAGTTAATCTCTTTGTGATTAGTTTATATCTTGAACGGAAACGTGCATACTGTTCTAATAAGCCTTCATAAGTATCGTTATATCCGCATTTAAGACATCTATACATACCATCTTCGTCAGGGAAGATAGTTACGTCATTTAATGTGTTAAAGCACATTGGACATTTATATATTACATCATCGTTAACTGTTAAGCCTTTAGCAGTTACTCTTAAGCCTTTCTTAGTTTCAGACATGATTTAACCTCCTTCTCATCAGCACCTAGTTTATAGTTTGCTTTCATTACATAGTATGGAGTAAATAGGTGTCCTCCTTCGATTTCTACTGAATCAGGTTTTCTTGAAACACCTGCAAGACCGAATTTTGTAGTGATATTTGGAATTATAGTATTAACTTCATTCTCAGTATCAGAAGTAAATTTCTCATGCTGATAACCATAGTCACAAACCTTTTTATCACCTACATAAAGGTCAATTTCCTTCATATTTTCAGGATACTCTGTGAAACCATAGCAAGCCTTTACATATTCCTGCATTTCGATTTCAGCATTTGCATCGCTAATTTCAACTATCTTTCTAGTAACTTCTATGTCACCGCCACGTTTGAAATCATAGATAGTCTGAACCTTAACTTCAAGGCCGTCTTTAAATTTCATTGAAGCAGGAGTAAGAGTTAATTTAGCATTACCATTTGCATCTTTCTTAAGGTCTTCAACCTTTGTTGGATAGAAGCACATATCTAAAGCTTCGCCGGCATGTTTAACATATACAGTAGTTCTTGAACCATCGAAGCAATGATGCTTAACACCTGATCTGTACTGTGACTGGATTAGGTATGGATAAGAGTTCATTGTAAGTGATGGAGAATCTGTACCTGTAAATGACGCATATTTACCGATGAACGGACGAAGGTCACCTATTGAACCACCCTGGAATGTGTCAACAAGAACACGGTAGTCAGGGTTATATATCCAAGCGTAATGCTTGCCTGATCCGTAAAGGATATCCTTACCAACAAGAACTTCAGTATAGCCGATAGGAACATTCTTTTTGAAGTATTCACCATACTCGCTCATGTGCATATCAACAACCTTACCTTCATCACGAAGTTTAGCAAGGTACTCTAGAGTTTCAAGGTAAAGTGCCTGAGTAACTTCGTCAGGGTCGATGATATTGAAGTTTTTATGTAGCCAACCAGGGCTAACGTTAATCTGATAGTATGAATGCCATTCGTTGTAATCTTCCTGCATTCTGTACTGGTCTACAAGGTTAAAGTCATATTCATGAATTCTGCCCTCGTTAGCAAGACCTCTCTGGATATTTGCAGGGTGACTTGCAAAGAAGTCGTTTCTGCTTTCATAACCTAGGCAAAGGTCACGGCTAAGATGTGGAAGTGCTACAACTCCTGCCCACTCTTCTTCATTTGCAGCAGGACGGATTGACTGGTCTTTAGAAGGATACCAAGGATTTGGGCTCATACCTTCTGAGAACAGATACCACGAGTTGTTACATCCGTGGAATACTTTAACACCCTCTTCGAAACAACCTGCAACGCAAGTAGTAACCTCTGGGCAATAATCTTTAATCATTTTAATGAAATTACAGTCTAGAACATAGTTGCTAACAACCTTTGGAGCATAGCCAAATACTTCTTTGAATTTGTCGATAGCTCTCTTAACAACTCTCATTTTGTCTTCTTCAGAAAGAAGCCATACCTGAGTAGACGGCATATCCTTTGCAGGTGTAAGCCAGATACCGATTTCATCGCCGAACTCTTTATTGTCAGCTAGTGCTTTTTTTACGATTTCTTCGTCATTCATACTCTCGGTGCTTAAAAGGATAGTTACCTTAAGCTTAAGGTCATGAGCACATTTTCTCTGAAAATCGTAAGTATCAGTTTTGGATGGTTTATGTACCAAATTGAAAATCATGAGTTCATCCCCTTTTTATTTATATTATGGTTAGCATAAGTATATCAAATAATGTTCTTAAAGTAAATACCAATTTTGTAATTTTAATCAGTTTTTCTACACAAAATTCCACCTGCTATATGTGTCTTAATTTTAAAACTGTTTTAATTTCCTTTTCATTGCCACCTATTTTGTAGTTTGCTTTCATTACATAATACGGGGTAAACAAATGTCCACCTTCAATTTCTATTAAGTCAGGTTTTCTGGAAACTCCTGCAAGACCAAATTTTGTAGTGATGTTTGGTATAACAGCAGTAACTTCATTTTCTACATCAGATGAGAATTTCTCGCTCTGATAGCCGTAGTCACAAACCTTTTTATCACCTACATAAAGGTCGATTTCCTTCATATTTTCAGGATACTCTGTGAAACCGAAGCAAGCTTTTACATATTCCTGAATTTCGATTTTGGCATTTGCATCGCTCATTTCAACTATCTTTCTAGTAACCTCTATATCACCGCCACGTTTGAAATCATAGATAGTCTGAACCTTAACTTCAAGACCGTCTTTAAATTTCATTACAGCAGGAGTAAGAGTTAATTTAGCTTTGCCATTTGCGTCTTTCTTAAGGTCTTCAACCTTTGTTGGATAGAAGCACATATCTAAAGCTTCGCCGGCATGTTTAACATATACAGTAGTTCTTGAACCATCATGTGAGTGATGCTTAACACCCGATCTGTACTGTGACTGGATTAGGTATGGATAAGAGTTCATTGTAAGTGATGGAGAATCTGTACCCGTAAACGAAGCATACTTACCAATATACGGACGAAGGTCGCCTATCGAACCGCCCTGAAATGCGTCGACAAGCACACGATAGTCAGGGTTGAATATCCATGTATAATGTTTACCCGATCCGTAAAGGATGTCTTTTCCAACAAGTACTTCTGTAAAGCCAATAGGAACAGTTTTCATAAAATAGTCCGCATACTCGCTTACATACATATCTATTACCTCGCCCTTATCACGAAGGTCGGCAATATATTTTAAAGTTTCATAATATATGTTTCTCGAAACATCATCAGGATCAATGATATTGATATTCCCCTGAAGCCATCCAGGTGTAACGTTTATCTGATAGTATGAGTGCCAGTCGTTGAAATCCTCCTGCATTCTGTACTGGTCTACAAGATTATAATCATATAGATGCATTCTTCCGTCGTTTACCAAACCCCTCTGACCATTTGTAGGGTGACTTGCAAAGAAATCATTTCTGCTCTCGTACGCAAGGCACAGGTCACGACTAAGATGCGGAAGTGCTACCATTCCCGCCCATTCTTCTTTGTTTTCGGCAGGGCGTAATGACTGGTCTTTTGAAGGATACCAAGGGTTTGCATTCATGCCCTCCGAAAACAAAAACCATGAATGGTTACATCCGTGATACACCTTAACGCCCTCCTCGAAGCATCCCGCAACAGATGCTTTTATTTCAGGGCAATATTCTTTGATGATTTTAAGCATACTCGAATCAAGTGCATGGTCACTTACAAAGGTCGGGCTAAAGCCAAACAATTCCTTAAACTTATCAATATGCGCCTTTACAGTTTTTCTCTTATCATCTTCGGAAAGAAGCCACGAAAACGTGCTAGGCATACCTTCAAGCGGAGTAAGCCAGATACCGATTTCGTCACCGTAATTTTCATGGTCGTATCTTGTCTTTTCAACCAAAACATCATCATTCATATTTTTGATGTTCAATGCTATAGTCACTTTCAAGCCCAGCTCATGTGCAACCTTTCTTTGAAAATCATACGCTTCTATAGAACGCGGTTTATGAATTAAATTAAAAATCACATTAAACACCTCTTAATATATTATTACTGCATACGGAAGTCAAGCTCATAAGGAAGCGGGTACTTTTCTTCTGCAGCTGCCAAAAGTTCTTTGTTATTTTCGTTGTACTCAACGCCTGTTTCTTTTGCGTAAATACGTCCATAAAGCTCAAACCACAGCTTTGAAATAGAAACCTCGCCTTCTTTTACATCGGCTATATAGAAATTAGCATCAACTATCTGTGTAGCTTCGGTGAATTTCTCAAGATGCATATATGCAATCGCAGTGTAGAATCTTACTCTGCCATGTTCCTTTATTTCATCCGCAAGCTTTTTATGTAGCTCTAGCCATTTTTCGTCTTTGCCGTTTGATGTTAAAATATTTGCAGTTTCAATAACTAAAGCGGTACAATCTTTTTTAAGATTAAATGCTTTTATTATATACTCTATCGCCTTTTCTATATCGTCATATTCAGACTTGTACAGCATAGCAAGGTTACGATATGCCCAGGCATTATTTTTCTCGAATAATGACTCTTCCCAGGCTTTTTTTGCACCGTCTTTATCGCCCAAAGCATATTTGATAACACCTATATTTAATAGGCTATACCAGCTCTGTCTTGGAAGATTTTCAAGCATTTTTAGTATATCTGCATCTGCCATATAGCTTTTTGGCTCGGTATCCGCAGGTGGATTAGGAAACGTTCCTTCATCGATAAGCTGATGCCATTGAGATGTTTCAACATCATCTACGCGTTCAAAAGTAAGGTTATCGCTAAGCTTTACACCACTGATTTTTTCTGCAAGTTCTCCCCAACCCGATGCTCTGTAAATGATTTTTCTGCTTTTTACATCATCTTGAGTCGGGAACGAAAGTTTGTCAGGATCGCCTACTCTGTCAAAAATGTATTTTTCAACTGCATCCACTGCTGTTTCATAATCACCATGCACAATTTCAGGCTCAGAGTCAAATGCAGTATATGCTTCTGTCCACTCCCATACTGTTTTAGCCGGCATCGGGATATGTTCCATCTGAGTATGCGCCAGTCCTGCTTGGATCTCAATATATCTTGAGCCTTCCTCAGAAAGCCATTCATTCCAACGTTTTCCGCCTCTGCCTTGTCCCCACAAAAACAGCTTTCTGCTTATGAGCCTTTTGGTAGATGTGTGAAGCAGACCTTTGCCGTCTTTGTCGGCTGAAACTATCCATTTATGGTTTTCCTCCGGAATATCAAAGAAAAAGTCACGTGCTCTTTTGCTATTTTTAGGATATGTAATATCTACACCCTCGCAATCAAGTATTTTTGCTTTATCAAGCAGGTAATGGTCCACATTATATGTACAAACATACGATTTAGTTGCAGGTACAATTACACGAGTTTCGTCTGTTTCAGGAACTGCTATATTTGACCACCAATACATATATTTTTCTTCATCTGATGTATTTTCAATTCGTACATTTATGTATAGTGCTTTAGAATCTTCAGGAAGATGTGCACTAACCGAGTATGCTACGCCACGAATTCTTTCGTATTCATACAGACGAAGTACATCGCCTTTATCCGTCTTATCCGCAGCTACCCACATAGGCGAACAAGTAAGGGGATTATGGCCTCTTATACCAACATTAAATTCAACACCACCACTAAACCAAGCATTTCTAAGTGCAAGGTTTCCGGGCTGAAACACAGGGTTTTTGTATAACAGTTCTCTGTTTTTCTCTTTATCGAAAAGCGACCATAGTCGTCCGCCAAGCTCAGGAAGAAATACTGCTTTTATGTATTTATTCTCCAAAATTGCAGCCTTAAACGCACGCGGTTTTTTATCACGTGTGTAACTATCCTGCTGCATATATGGAATCATAGTTTTGATTTGACCTTTGCCAAAATACTTGGCTTCTTCCTCGCTAACTTCAGGTGTGGTTTTAAAACTGGAATGTATATAGCTTACATTTCCTGCATCAGGCATTGGATTAAGCTTACCCATAGTCGCAGAAGGTATTACGTAATTTTCAAATTTCAACATTTTTATCTCTCCTTAACGTCATTTGATAAAGCCATTTTCAGCATTGATTCCATTTCCTCTTTGCTTGAAAAACCGTTTCTTTTTATAAGATTTGATATGCGGTATCTGATTGCCCGTTCGCTTAAGTAAAGTCTTTCGGCAATTTTTTCAATTGATTTTCCTTTTGATAAATCTATTAGAATTATCTTGTCGATATCGTCACAATTTTGCATAAGCGTTTCTGTGCTTATAATACTCTGAACTCTATCACCGCAAAAATAGTTTTCAAGATTTGGAATTTCAACATGTACGACTGATGATTTATCAGCAATTTTATCAAACGGCGCAGACTCTCTTATTTCCAATTCACATGGTATTTTAGTGTTTATCTGACAATCAAAATCACACTCTGAAATATATTTGTAAAGGCTTACAGCCATTTTACCAATATCGTAGTAATCAAGTGTAATACTTGTAAGCGGAACAGTTATGTTCTGACCTACATACGAGTTTCCCATTCCGATAATATATATATCATCAGGAATTTTAAAACCTTCCTTTAAAAGCTTTTGTTCAAGTAATACTGCAATAGTATCATTAGCACATATAATTGAGTCATATTTGACAGTAGCAAGTGTTTTAATAAAATCATCAACGCAGGCTTCTATACCATTTTCTTCCCAGAAAATATCACCACGATTTTTAAACGCGTCACATTTTATTTTGTCGCCGACAGAATTCCGGGCAACACCCAGCAATACGGTTTTTGTTCTTCCTGAATCCCCAAGGTATGATATGCATTTATCTATTACTGTTTCAAATTCAAACACCACTCTACTGTGTTTATCGCTAATATAAGGAAACTCAACAGAGCTTGCAACAATAGGTTTCGCACCTTTTGAAATGGCAAGTGAAACCATCTGACAAACCCATACTCCTCTGCTGCTTGCTATGATAAGCGGTGAATTATCAAAGTTATCTATACTACTCAAATCAACCATTTCAACCGCACATTGACTTTCTCGTGCAGCATCTTTTATACCATTTAAAACCGCTTTATCCCAATAAGAGTTTTTAGGCACTTCGTGTGTAACAATGTATATAGGCTTGTTTTTCACTTGCATCACCTCTTTGTTTTTATAATAACATTAGTTATAAGCATTTACAAGGAAAAAATAGGACAATTTTCACGTTCGTATTTTCCTCATATACAAAAAAGACGCATGCAATTTGCATACGTCTTTTAGTAATTAAACTATAATTATTTAAGTTCAACTTTTGCGCCTGCTTCTTCGATAGCAGCTTTAATCTTTTCAGCTTCGTCTTTAGCAACAGCTTCTTTAATAGTCTTAGGAGCACCGTCAACTATTTCTTTAGCTTCTTTTAGGCCAAGACCAGTGATTTCTTTAACAGCTTTAACAACTTTAAGCTTTTCAGCACCTGCATCTGCAAGGATAACGTCGAATTCGCTCTTTTCTTCAGCTGCACCTGCTGCTGCACCGCCTGCTGCTGCCATAACAACTGGAGCTGCTGCGCTAACGCCAAATTCTTCCTCCATCATTTTAACAAGTTCTGCTACTTCTAGTAGTTTAAGTTCTTTGATATCTGCAATGATCTGTTCAATTTTACTCATTATTCTATCCTCCTATATTATTTATAAAATTTATTATTCTTCTGTTTTTTCTTCAGCTGCAGGAGCTTCTTCCTGAGCCTCTTCTGCTGGAGC
>JAZQHR010000069.1:0-12112 GCA_045540695.1 Clostridia bacterium
AAAAGTTTCTGCGTAAGTAATTGATAAACAATTTATATATTGTATGGTGCGGTTGCCTCCCTTTAGAAAAGGGGGAACCATGCGTGGCGTGGTGGAGGGATTCTATCGACGCACCGCAAATGCGAAATTCTCGGCACATCCTAAAGGCTGTGCCCTACATTTTTTGAATAAGGGATGGATTATGGAAAATATAATTATAATTCTCATTGTAGCACTTATAGTTGTGCTCGCAGGCTTGTATGTATACAAAGCTAAAAAAAGCGGAAAAAAATGTATAGGTTGCCCTGACGGCGGCTCGTGCAACTGCGGATGCTGCGGTGAGCATAAAGAATAAAAAATAATGCAACATAAAAGGGACTGTTTCGACAAGAAACAGCCCCCTTTTTCTAAATTTATTTATTCAACATAAGTAGCTTCTGCGTATGTATTGGCAGTGTTGCCTTTTAGCTTGTTGTAGTAGTTTGCATAAGTAGCATTCATATAAGGGATAACCCATATATAAGCGATACCTAATGTGAATATGCCAAGATATGTCCAACCGAGGAATGAAAGTCCAAGCACGAAATATTCCATTTTGTGACCTTTCATCATTTCTTTTGATTTTGAAATGGCTTCAAGAGCAGGCATGCCCTTGTTTTCAGCTAATATATACATAGCCTGTGAATATGAAATAGCCTTTATTATACCAGGTATTATAAATAGCATTGACCAAAGCACGGTAAACAAGCCTGTAAAGAAACTAACCTTTACTGCACTCCATAGGTCGTTAAAACCATAAGCTATATAGTCAAGTGATGGTTTTGCGCCAAATGTAAGGTTTAGGTAAATGATAATAGTACTTAGTGAAAATCCTGCACTTATGCATATAGAACCTGCAGTGCCTATTACAGGAATGAAACCAAGTATAATGCTTGATACAAAAGATATTACCGCGATAATAAGTGCTATCAGAAATAAAATTCCGATATTGCCTTTTATCTGCTCCTTTGCCATAGATTTAATTTCTACTCTGTCAATCATATTTGTTCCTCCTTGGAAAGTGGTTTAAATATAATTATTTTACATTTAGTCTAAAATCAGTATAACATTCGACAAAATACATCGTCAAGTGTTTTGATGTAATTGTAAAAATAGAAAAACCGCCCGAAGGCGGTTTTCAAAAAAATATTTGCAATAGCAGTATAAGGCACGCACCCGGTATGCCCAGCACACCCAAGGCTACTGCCGTAACTGCATTGATGCCGATGTATATTCCGGTAAATGCGGAAAATAGATTTATAACAACTAAAAACAGCACACCCAAAACGCTGTTTAGTATAAGCTTTAATATAATTTTTAGCGGGGTGAAAAATATCTTTGCCACTACAAATATAAGAAGTATCCCGAGAAGATATCCCACCGCTACTGAAAAATTGATTGCCTCCAAGAAAATCACCTCTTTATACATTTATATTTGTAAAAAGAGTGATTATTCTATTTTTTGGACAAATATTCGCTTGTGTGTTGTCAGGCAGGGTGTTTTTCGTCAAATTCCTTTATCTGCTTTAATATAAATTTGTATTTTGCCTCCTTGGCAAGTATCATATATGAATAAAAGTCGATAAGGTCGGTATCTAATGCTTCTTTAAAATTTTCCCTTTCCAGCTCAAGCTCTTTGCCTGTAAGAGCGAGCATATCGGTAAGAGTAAGCCTTTCTTTTTCAAGCTTTCTTTTTCTTTTTATCTCCTCTATGTCAATGTTATATCGCATTGGCAGTTTGGTTAGTTTTTGTGTCAAAACGCTTGTGTTCATTTTAAATTCACCTCACATTGGTTTGGAGGGACTTTGTTTTTTTATATCCCGTCACACTAAGTATAGTCCTAAAAAATGGTAAATATACCGCTTTAATTGTAAAAATTTTCTAAAAATCTCTTGAAAATAAGAGGTTTTTTAAATAAATTTACAAAAATCTCTTGCAAAATCAGCGAGAAAATATTATGATAATAATATATACTTATTAAAATGGGGTGTAGTGTGTGAATGTGAAATTTTTCAAGCAAGTGACCCAACAAATGAAAAGTGTTATAGGCAGAGAACTTGGTATCATAACCGAGGGTGGGTTTGTTGTTGCGGCAAATGAGAACTGTATTTCTCCAAAAGATTTGGAGTGTGTAATGAGCTTTGCCGAGGATAACCACGAAGTATTTACCTATAACGGCTATACATATAAGCCTGTAAGTCCTATGCGAAAGTGTGAGTACATAGCTTTTGTGCAGGGCGATGATCCGCTTGCAAAAAATTACGTTGATATACTTGATATAAACTTTTCAAGTTTAAAATCAATATACGATGACAAGCACGATACAGTAAACTTTATAAAAAATATCCTTATGGATAATATCTTACCGGGAGATGTTCTTGCCAAAGCGGCAGAGCTTCATTTCAGCGTTGATGAAAAACGTCTTGTTATGATAGTTCAGGCTGATGGCGTAAAGGACTTTTCTGTGTTTGAGATAATAGAAAATATGTTCCCTGACAAGCAAAAGGACTTTATAGTGGGTATAGACGAGGAAAATATCGCTATTGTAAAGTCGCTTGATGATGAGGGCGATGTTGAGTCGTTTGAAAAGCTTGCCAGCGAGGTTGCCGACACTATAAACAGCGAGGCTATGGTGAAGGTTAATATTGGTATAGGCACCGCGGTTACAAACGTGCGTGATATATCAAAGTCATTCAAGGAAGCAAGGTCTGCACTTGAAATAGGCAGGATATTTGAAGACGAAAAGTCTATCATAAGCTATGAAGATTTGGGTATAGGAAGACTTATATATCAGCTTCCTACCACTCTTTGTGAGCTTTTCCTTGCGGAAGTGTTTAAAAAAGGTACTATCGCTGACCTTGACCAGGAAATACTTTTCACTATACAGAAATTCTTTGAAAACAACCTAAACGTGTCAGAAACTTCAAGACAGCTTTATGTGCACAGAAATACTCTTGTGTACAGACTTGACAAGATACAGAAGATTACAGGTCTTGACCTTAGAATATTTGACCAGGCGATAATATTTAAGGTAGCTATGATGGTAAGTAAATATCTTAGCGCAGATGACCTAAGAATTTGAGGTGTAAAAATTGATAGTTTTCAACAACGTGTCTAAAATCTACGACAACGGTGTTCAAGCGCTTGAAAATGTTGATTTGTTTATTGACAAGGGCGAGTTTGTGTTCCTTGTTGGTTCTTCCGCTGCTGGTAAATCTACTATGATAAGGCTTATGCTTAAAGAGATAGACCCTACAGAGGGAAATGTTATTATAAATGACGTAGACGTTACAGCGCTTACGAGAAAAGAAATACCGTATTTCAGACGTACTATAGGAGTGGTTTTCCAGGACTACCGACTCCTTCCAAATAAGACCGCTTACGAAAATGTAGCATTTGCTATGGAAGTGGTGGGTGCCTCACGCCGTGAGATACGCCGTCAGGTACCAAATGTGCTTAGTATGGTTGGTCTTACAAACAAGGCTAAAATGTATCCGAATGAGCTGTCGGGCGGTGAACAGCAAAGGGTGTCTATAGCAAGAGCTATAGTAAATAATCCTGCTGTGCTAATCGCGGACGAGCCTACAGGTAACCTTGACCCTGAAACAGCGGGCGAGATAATGGAAATTATGGAGAGAATAAACCACCGCGGTACCACTGTTATAATGGCTACACACGCGGAAAAGATAGTAAATGATATGCAAAAGCGTGTTATAACCGTTGAAAGCGGTCACATTGCCAACGACGCTAAAAAGGGAGGTTATAACTATGTCGATTAATGCCCTTAGAAGCGCTACAAAAGAGGCGACAAAGGCTATAGTCCGCAACGGACTAATGAGCGTGGCTTCTATAATAGTAGTAGTGGCGTGCCTGTTTTTGTTTGGCGTTTTTATGATAATAACTATGAATGTAAACTACATCGGTGAGCAGATAGCAAATCAGTGTCAGCTTCAGGTGTATGTAGATGATAATATGCGTGACGAGGCAAATATTGAAAGAATAGGTGCCGCTTTGCGTGCTATTGAAAATGTCGAAAGTGCCCAGCACGTTACAGGTAAACAGACATTTGACGAGTTTAAAGCAGGTCTTACTCCTGAAGAGCTTTCGTCATACGAGGCTATTCCTGAAACTATAATAAGCGATTCGTTTAAGGTAATACTTACCGACCTTAGCCTTGCTTCGGACGTTTCCGATAAGGCGAGTGCTATAGAGGGTGTTACACGTGTAAACAATCACCAGAACGCTATCGCTACTATTGAAACTCTTTCAAGAGTGGTAAGACACGTATCGGTGTGGATAGTGGCTATATTTGCACTAATTAGTATATTTATTATTTCAAATACCATAAAGCTTACCGTTCACAACAGACGTAGAGAGATAAACATAATGAAATACATCGGTGCTACCGATTCATTTATCCGCGGTCCATTTGTGGTGGAGGGCGTAATAGTAGGCCTTCTCGGAGCACTTGTAGCGTTTGCTATTACCAACATTGGTTATGCTGTGCTTTTGGACCAGGTGTCAAAGATTTCAGCCATTAGCTCGCTTATAAAGCTAAAAGCATTTGGTGAAATGTTTGTGGTAATACTTGCCACTTATGTTTTCCTTGGCTTTGCGATTGGCTCTATCGGCAGTGCGGTATCAATCAGAAAATATCTAAAGGTGTGATAAACATGAGAAATAAGCTTTTTATAAAGATATTTGCGTGGGTTGCGCTTATTGCATTTGTAGGGCTTATAGTGGTATCGTCGGTGCCTGCATTTACTGTAAATGCTGCTCCTGATTATACAAAAAAGAAAAATGAAATAAAAGAAAAAATAGACGATGCAAAAGAGAAAAAGGCTACTGCTCAGGTGAATAAAAAGGCTATTGATAAAGAGGTTTCCGAGCTTCAGGGCGATATAGATACCTTAAATAGCCAGATTAGAGTTTCAAACGACCTTATAGCTAAAAAAACTGCCGAGTATAACGAGGCTAAGGCGAAAAGCGAAGAGCAGTCTAAGGCTTATCAGGGCAGAGTAAAGATAATGGTTGAAAAAGGTGCGGCTACATATCTTGAGGTGCTGTTAAACTCAAAGTCGCTTACCGATTTTCTAAACCGTCTTGAAGTAATGAAGCAGGTGGCGGACTATGACAGTAAGCTACTCGACAACCTTAAAACCATTGAGGGTGAGATAGAGGAAATAAAGGTTGCACTGGAAGAGGAAAACAAGACATTAAATTCGTCTAAGCAAAAGCTTGCTTCACAAAAGCAAACTCTTGATGCCAAGCAGGCAGAAAGCGACAGCTATTTAAAAGAGCTTGAAAAGGATATCAAGAAATACGAAAAAGAGTATGCTGCAGCTGAAGCAGAGGAAGCGGCTGCCAGACAGAGTGCTGCAGGACTTGCAAGTGCAAATACCAAGTATGTGGGCGGACAGTTTGGCTGGCCATCGGACAGCTCGTGGACTATCACATCGCATTATGGCGGAAGATTCCATCCTACATTAAAGGTGTATAAGACTCATACAGGTATGGATATCGGTGCAGCTTACGGCACAAACGTTCTTGCCGCAAATGACGGTAAGGTTATCGTGGCACGTTGGAACAACGCATACGGCAACTATGTAGTAATAGACCATGGCGGCGGTTATACCACACTTTACGCACACAACAGTAAGCTTAATGTAAGCGTAGGACAGTCGGTTAAAAGAGGTCAGACTATAGCAAAGGTAGGTTCTACAGGATTTTCTACAGGACCGCATCTTCATTTCGAAGTTATGATAAACGGTGCTACTGTTAACCCACTACCTTACGTGCAGAAATAAAAATCCGAATAGTACAGACTATATGCGGAATAATATTTAATACAAACAAATGATGTAGGGGCGGATGGTGTCATTGCCCCTGCATTTTATTGTAAGGACGAAAATATTCAATTTATCGGGAAGTGAAATGATGTATAACAAAAAACACATATTTTTTACAATAGTTATTACCTTTATCATTGCCACAATGTTTTATGCAAGCTTTGGCGGAAGTGCGCTGTATTCTATGCTGTCGGGTGGCGGTTCGTCCGAGATGGATGCTATAAAAACCATAGTCGATCAGACATACATATTTGACTATGATGCACAGAAGGCACATGACGACTCTATGCGTGCGTATGTGGCTTCGCTTGGCGACCCGTATTCAAATTACTACAACAAGGAAGATTACAAGGCTCTTACCGAAAACCTAACGGGAAATTATAAAGGTATAGGCGTAGAGGTGTATGTAGAGCCGGAGGACGGACTTATCACCGTAATATCGGCATTTGACAACAGCCCTGCACAAAAAGCCGGTGTAAAGCCAAAGGACAAGATAATAAAGGTTGATAACACACCTGTAAATGTGGATAATTACAATCAGGCAATAAGCATGATAAAGGGCGTAATCAAAACCACTTACGAAGACAAGGTAGACCTTACTCTCCTTCGCGGTGAGGAAGAGGTAAATGTGGTAGTTACAAGGGAAGAAATAGTGCAAAACACCGTGTCAAACAAGATGTATGATGATATTGCTTATATAAGAATTTCATCATTTGGCGACCATACGGCAAAGGATTTTAAAACTCAGCTAAATGAAGTGAAAAGGAACAATCCAAAAGGACTTATTATAGACCTTCGAGATAACCCCGGCGGAACGCTTGATGCTGTAGTTGCAGTAGCAGACGAGCTGCTTCCTGAGGGCGTTATAGTGTCTATGGTGGATAAGCAGGGAAGCAAGCAGGAATACAAGTCGGACAAAGCATTTTACGATGTTCCTGTGTGCGTGCTTATAAATGGTTCAAGTGCAAGTGCGTCAGAGGTGCTTTCGGGAGCAATACGCGATTTTGACAGAGGTACACTTATAGGCACAAAATCATTTGGTAAGGGTATAGTGCAGTCGGTGTTTAACCTTACAAAGGAAACCGCCGTTACTATAACAACAGCAAAATATTACACTCCATCGGGCGAATGTATCCACGACGTAGGAATAGAGCCTGATGTGAAGGTGGAAGCTACTACAAACGATGCCATTTCGATGATAGAATATGAAGACGACGTTCAGCTTCATAAGGCGATAGAACTTTTAAGCAAATAACAATCGTTAACTAAATATAATCTTAGGATGTGCTTTTGCACATCCTTTTTTTGTTGAAAATATCCAATAATTTTCCAAATAATTTTAGTTTTTGTGCAAATTGCACATAAAAGTGCGTGTAAGATTGTATATTCTGCGATTTAAAAAATAAAGGAATTAAAGGTGGAAAAATAGAAATATAATCTTATAGGCAAAATATAGGAAATACAAAAAACACCTTTCATTTTAGCCTGACAATGTATTTATTAGGAGGTAATGGAAATGAGTGATTATGCGACAAAAAATATAAGGAACGTGTGCCTTATAGCACACGGTAACGCTGGTAAAACATCACTTTGTGAGGCGATGCTCTACAATGCAAAGTCTATCGACAGATTAGGTAAAACACTTGACGGAAATACTGTTTCGGACTTCGATCCGGAAGAGATTAAGAGAAAAATCTCGATTAATACATCTGTTTCACACCTCGAATGGAAGGATACAAAGATAAATATACTTGACGCACCTGGATATGCGGATTTTGTGGGTGAGCAGATAGAGGCACTTGCTGCGGCGGAAGCGGCAGTTATCGTAGTGAGCGGTAAGTCGGGCGTTTCGGTTGGTACTGAAAACGCATGGAGAATGGCAAAGGCTAAAAATATGCCGGTTGCATTCTTTGTAAATAAGATGGATAACCCGAAATCAAACTACGAAAGATGTATAAACGAGCTTAAAGAAAACTTCGGTAAAGCGGTAGCACCGTTTACCTTCCCTATAAATGACGGCGACGAATTTATCGGTTTCGTTGATATAGTTAGAATGAAAGCGAAATTCTTCAACGGCACAAATAACGATTACGTTGATATTCCTGACGAGTATATGGAATTTGCAAAAGGTCAGAGAGATATGCTTTCAGAAGCAGTTGCAGAGGTTTCTGACGAGCTTATGGAAAAATACTTCGCAGGCGAGGATTTCACTACCGAAGAAATCAAAGCCGCTATGAGAATAGGCGTAAAAGACGGCTCGGTTGCTCCTTGTGTGTGCGGTAGTGCTACATCTATTATTGGTATCAACAAGATAATGAGCATTATCGTTGAATACTTCCCTTCTCCTGAAGAGGTGGAAAAACCTGTTGGTGTAAATGCCAAGACAGATGACCCTGTTGAAATAGACGTTACATCGGACGGCGATTTGTCAGCACTTGTGTTTAAGACAGTAGTTGACCCATACATAGGTAAAATGTCTATGATTAAGGTTGTTTCAGGCGTACTTAAAGCCGACAGCACAGTTTACAACGCAAATAAAGGCGAAAATGAGAAAATCGGTAAGCTTTATATGCTTAAGGGTAAAAAGCAGATAGAAGTACCAAGCATTTCTGCAGGTGATATCGGCTGTACAACAAAGCTTGCGATAACCGATACATCAGACACACTTTGCGATGCTAAAAATGCAGTAATTTTAGAAAAAATAGAATTTCCGGAGCCGGTACTTTCTCTTGCTATCGTGCCAAAGGCTAAAGGCGACGAAGAAAAGATAAGTACAGGACTTACAAAGCTTCAGGAAGAGGACCCTGCGTTCAAGGTTTGGAAAAACAAGGTTACCAACGAAACTATTGTTTCGGGTACAGGCGAACAGCATCTTAACATTATCACTGCAAAGCTTCAGTCAAAATTTGGCGTAGCGGTAGACCTAATCGCACCAAAGATTGCTTATAAAGAGGCTATTAAAAAGAAAGTTAAAGCGGAAGGTAAGCATAAAAAACAGTCAGGCGGTCATGGTCAGTACGGACACGTTTGGATTGAATTTGAACCTTGCGATAGCGAAGAACTTGTATTTGAAGAAAAAGTATTTGGCGGTAGCGTACCAAAGAACTTCTTCCCTGCTATAGAAAAAGGTCTTAAGGACGCGACAGCACAGGGTGTGCTTGCAGGATACCCTGTAGTAAACCTAAAAGCAACACTTCTTGATGGTTCATACCATCCTGTTGACTCGTCAGAAATGGCGTTTAAGACAGCGGCAGGTCTTGCGTACAGAGAAGGTCTTGCACAGGCAGGTCCGGTACTTTTAGAGCCTGTAGGTGCGCTTAAGGTTAGATGCCGTAACGCCTGCACAGGTGACGTTGTAGGCGATATCAACAAACGTCGCGGTAGAATCCTTGGTATGAATCCTATCAGTGAAAATCATACAGAGGTAGTGGCGGAAGTGCCTGAAGCTGAAATGGCTACTTATGCGATAGATCTTCGTGCTATCACAAACGGCAGAGGTACATTCTCATTTAAGTTTGAACGTTACGAGGAAGTTCCTCCAAACGTGGCAGAAAAAATCATAGCCGAAAATAAAAAGGCTTGACAAATAAAATAGTTGTGGTATAATGGAGAAGCTGGAATTTTATGTTCCAGCTTTATCCTTGCTCTAAACAAAACGTTTAGGGCCAAAGTCCAAAGGGAGGTGACTATACGATGGAAAAAATCATTAACAAGTATGAGACTATATTTATTATTGATGCGTCTTTAGAAGAGGAAGCAGTTAACAAATTAGTCGAAAAGTTCACAGGCATGATTGAAAAAGCCGGCACAGTAGAGTCAGTAGATTCTTGGGGTAAGAGAAGACTTGCTTACGAGATTGATGACAAGACTGAGGGCGTTTACACTCTAGTAAACTTCTCAAGTGAGCCAGACTTTATCAAAGAGCTTGACCGTGTTTACAACATCACAGATGGTATTCTAAGAACCATCACAGTTAGAAAATAACAGCGATTTTTTAATGCGCTGGAAGGTGGTGTATTTTGCATGAACAAAGTAGTACTAGTTGGAAGGTTGACAAAAGATGTTGAGCTTAGAACTACTCCTCAGGGCGTAAGCGTTTGTTCATTTACCATAGCGGTAAACAGACGTTTTAAAAATGCCAACGGAGAGTACGATGCCGACTTCATAAATTGCGTAGCTTGGAGACAGACTGCGGAATTTTTGTCAAGATACTTTTCAAAAGGACGTATGGTAGGAATTAGCGGAAGCATCCAGACAAGAAGCTGGGAAAAAGACGGCGAAAGACGTTATGCTACAGAGGTTTTAGCTGAAGAAGCATATTTCGTTGACAGCAAGTCTTCTGACAGCAATTCAGGTTCAAGACAGTCTGACGATTCAGACGCAGGCTTCAGCGTGGATAGCGGATTTATGCCTATCCCTGCAGACGACGATCTACCATTTTAAAAATAATAAAGGAGGTAACATACAATGAGCGAAGAAAGAGCTTATAAGAGAAAACCTAAGAAAAAAGTTTGTTCATTCTGCGTGGACAAAGTTCAGGAAATAGATTATAAGGACGTTGCAAAACTTAGAAGATACGTTTCAGAACGTGGTAAAATTCTTCCAAGAAGAATAAGCGGTAACTGTGCAAAGCACCAGAGACAGCTTACAACTGCAATCAAGAGAGCAAGACACATTGCCCTTCTTCCTTACACAACTGAATAATTTAAAGGTTGAATTTTAAAAGCCGTAGCGTTTGCTACGGTTTTTTTGCGTGTAAAAACCATTTATATGTCGGCGGTTGCCTGCGACCTGATGGCTCCCTTGTGTAAAGGGCGCGACGCGTTAAGAAAATATGCCAGTGGCATATTTTTAGCCAAAGCGTGTCGCAATTTATAATTGTGACCTGGGCCGAAGGCTGGCAACGTAGTTGACTGAGGGATTGTAAAATTATCTAAAATTTTTAATTCTATGCCTCTTGCGGAGACAACAAAATATGGTTAATAGATGTTTACGATTCCGTACTACTTAATGGGCATCTTAGAAATCCTCCCACCGCTAAAGCGGTCCCCCCTCCTTTAGGCAAGGAGGGCTTTTCCTCCCGTCTAAGGACACCCTGGACCCCTAGGTTAAGCGTATTTTGTGCATAATGAAAAATTAATTTGCAAAATAAAATAATGTGTGGTAAAATAATAACGCTACACGATAAATATTGTTTAAACAATCATAAATAGTAATTTCGGGGGTACGCTAATGTAAAAAGCGTACACTCTGATTTATCATACCCTGAGATTACTTATGGTGATATTTAGCGTGTAGCAATGCAATCGGAGTCACTGCGTTTTTTGGTGCGTGGCTTCGGCTACGCACTTTTTTTATTAAGGAGATGATATTATGAGTGGCAGACCGGCTTCTGAAAAATTTTTGGAGGTATATCCTGTTTTGTCAAAGATGGATGCGTCAATTTGCAGTATGCAAAATCACCTTGAATTTGTACTAAGTTCAAAAAGACGAGTTGAAGCAGAACTTGATATTTTGAGAGATTATATTACACAAATAGAAAAATTGACAGAAAATTGTAAATAAAAAAGATGAGTACTAAGGGTGGCACTAATATAACTATAAAAAGGCTTTCTCGAAAGAGAAAGTCTTTTTGGGTCCAGGGTGTCCCTGGTCGGGAGGGGTCTGGGGCGCTCCGAAACGCCCCAGCGGTTTTCGGCATTTTGCCGTCAAAATGCCCCGCCGGAGGCAAGAAAGAAAAAACATAGATAATATTGACACTATGATATAAGGGTTTATCTTACTTTTAAAGTTTAATTATCTATTCTTTTTGTCAGGGGCTTCAGCAGCAAAGCCCCTAACAACCCCTGCCGCACCTATTGATGAGATTCAAGAAAATATCAAGACTCATTTTAAAAAATTAACTGCACGTACAAACTCGGGAACTTAAGTTTAGTTTACATTTAAGTTCATCTGTTCCCTCGGGTTGTACTAAAAAAGTCAGGCAATGCTAAAAAACTTAAGCCTGACTTTTTTACGGTTAATTTTTAAAAATATCGTTTGAATTTTCTAAGAATTTCATCAAATGGTGTCTTTACGCTCGACTGAAAGTTTGATGTTATACCTGGAATTTAATAAAACATACTGTTTTATTACTTACACCCTTAATGTCCCCTTTTTTCATCATTATGATATCTTTTTAGATTTTCGACAATATATATTCCTGCGCGCTATATGCTGCTATTGCACCGTCAGATGCCGCAGT
>JAZQHR010000070.1:0-6575 GCA_045540695.1 Clostridia bacterium
ATGAAGCCTTCTGCATCTTTGTGGCTGTATAGCTCTTTACTGTCGCCAAATGATGCGATTTCTTCACTGTATAGTGAGTATGGGCTCTTCGCACCTGCTGCAGATACGCTACCTTTGTATAGTTTAAGTCTTACTTCACCTGTAACAGTTTCTTCCATAGAATCAACCATAGCTGAAAGTGCCTCACGAAGTGGAGTATACCATTTACCATCATACACTAGCTCAGAGAATTTAATTGCTGCTTGACGTTTAAACGCCTGAGTATCGCGGTCAAGGCATAGGTACTCAAGTTCCTGAAGTGCTGCATATAGGATAGTACCACCTGGAGTTTCATATACACCTCTTGATTTCATACCAACAAGTCTGTCCTCAACGATGTCTGTGATACCAATTCCGTTTGCACCGCCGATTTCATTAAGTTTTTCAACAAGTGCACGAGGGCTCATTTTTTCGCCGTTAAGTGATACTGCATCACCTTTTTCAAAACCGATTGTAACATAAGTTGGAACATCTGGAGCCTTCTGTGGTGGAACTGTAAGCTTTAAAAGCGAATCAAGCTGTGGTTCGTTAGCAGGGTCTTCTAGGTCCATACCTTCGTGGCTGATGTGCCAGATGTTTCTGTCACGAGAATAAAGGTCCTTCTTTGTAACAGGGATTTCTATACCGTGAGCTTCAGCGTAGTCAACTGCATCTTCACGAGAAGTGATATCCCATATTCTCCAAGGAGCTATTATTTTAAGGTGAGGAGCAAGAGCCTTTACAGTAAGCTCAAATCTTACTTGGTCGTTACCCTTACCTGTAGCACCGTGGCAGATTGCAACTGCACCTTCTTTTTCAGCTATTTCAACAAGTCTTTTTGCAATGATAGGACGAGCATGTGATGTACCAAGAAGGTATTTACCTTCGTATACTGCACCTGCTTTTACAGTAGGGAATATGAAATCTTTTACATATTCATCTCTTAAATCTTCTATGTAAAGCTTTGAAGCACCGGCTTTTTTAGCACGTTCTTCTAATCCTTCTGTTTCTTTACCCTGACCAACGTCACCGCAAACTGCGATAACTTCATAATCATAGTTTTCCTTAAGCCAAGGAATGATTATGGATGTGTCAAGACCACCAGAGTATGCAAGTATTACTTTTTCTTTTGCCATTTTAATATTCCTCCTGAAAATGTTTTCGTATAATTATGCATTATATATGCATTTTTATAAATTGTCAATAGTTTTTGTTAAATTTTTATAAATTAGCTAAATTATATACAAATTACAAGGCTTTGGCAGTCAATTTCACCAAAGCCTGTTATTCATTTAAATGAATATATTCACTAAAGTGTGTATATTTTATTTTTCACTAGTGCCCTTTGCAATCTCTGCTACCGATGTAGCAAGACCTGCAAGGCCTTGGATATCGCTTGGAATAATTATCTTTGTAGCCTTTCCGTCGGCTACCTTTTCAAATGCTTCAAGTCCCTTTAATGCAATAACCTCTTTAGAAGGTGCTGCCTCGTTTAGCTTTTTAAGACCTTCTGCAAGTGCGGTCTGAATATCAAGTATAGCTTGTGCCTGACCTTCAGCTTCTTTTATAGCCGCTTCTTTTTTAGCCTCTGCACGAAGAATTGCCGATTCCTTTTCACCTTCTGCAGTAAGGATAGCCGCACGCTTTTCACCCTCTGCTATAAGGATAGCTTCACGTCTTTCCCTCTCTGCCTTCATCTGTCTTTCCATCGCATCCTGAATAGCTGATGGCGGGATAATGTTTTTTAGCTCAACTCTGTTTACCTTGATGCCCCAAGGGTCAGTAGCTTCGTCGAGTATCGCACGCATTTTTGTGTTTACTGTGTCACGTGAAGTAAGTGTTTCGTCAAGCTCCATATCACCTATGATGTTACGTAGGGTAGTAGCAGTTAAGTTTTCTATAGCTGCAATGGGATTTACCACACCATACGCGTACATTTTAGGGTCAGTAATCTGGTAGAAAACTACTGTGTCTATCTGCATAGTAACGTTATCCTTTGTAATAACAGGCTGTGGTGCAAAGTCAACTACCTGCTCTTTTAAGCAGACATTTCTTGCAACTCTGTCAATGAAAGGTACCTTAACGTGAATACCTACGTCCCATGTTGTTTGATATGCACCAAGTCTTTCAATAACCGCCGCGTATGCCTGCGGAACAATTTTGATGTTGGCAATTATTAGTACAAGTACAAGTGCTAAGATAATTAGTATAATCATAATTTATTCCTCCGTTTTGTTGATTTAGTTTACTTTTTCTACTATAAGCTTAACTCCGCTTATTTCTTTTACAATAACTTTCTCGCCTGCGTATACCGTCGAACCGTCCTCGGTTATGGATGACCATTCCATACCTGAAAGGTTTACTTTTCCTGCAAATTTGTCAGGTGTAATGTCCTCTGTAACAATCGCTGTTTTGCCAATATTTTTCGCAGCATCAGTTCTTACAAACTTTGGCTTGATTTTTTTGTCAACAAGTGGCTTTGTTGCAATTAAAAGGACTCCTGCAAGTATTACAAAAAACCATATTTGAAACGTTACAGATACACCGAAAAATGCGAGAATGCACGTTGCAAGAGAGCTTATAGCAAACCATATCGTAATAAGATTGAATGTTGATACTTCAATTACACATAATATTATTGTAACCGCCAGCCATAAAAAATACATTTTATCACACCTTTCTTTTATCTTATCTGTCCGTCGCCGGAAATTATATATTTAAATGTAGTAAGTTCATTAAGTCCCATAGGACCACGTGCGTGAATTTTCTGTGTGCTGATGCCAATCTCTGCACCAAACCCAAACTCAAATCCGTCAGTAAATCTCGTAGACGCATTTACATATACTGCCGCCGCGTCAACGCTTTCCTGGAATTTGTTTGCCTTTTTATAACTGTCTGTAATTATCGCTTCAGAATGCTTTGTTCCATACATATCTATGTGACTTATAGCTTCGTCAATACTATCAACGGATTTTATAGCAAGTATGAAGTCAAGAAATTCCGTTGCGTAGTCATCGTCTGTAGCAAGCTTTGCACTTGGCATTTTTTTGCTTGTGTATTCACATGCACGGATTTCTACATTTTTTTCATTTAATGCATTTTCAAGTTTTTTGTAAAATGTATCATCAATGTTTTTATTTATAAGTACAGTTTCTATTGCATTGCATACAGAAGGCCTGCTGGTTTTCGCGTTTATTATTATTTTAACCGCCATATCCATATCGCATTCGTCATCAACGTATATGTGACAATTTCCCACACCAGTTTCTATTACAGGAATAGTAGCATTATTTACAACAGCCTTTATAAGTCCCGCACCGCCTCGCGGTATAAGTACATCTATGTACTCGTTAAGTTTCATCATCTGCGTAGCCACATCACGAGATGTATTTTCAACAAATGTAATCGCATCTCTTGGAATACCCGCCTTTTCAATTGCATCTTTCATTATACCTGAAAGTGCAAGGTTTGAATAAAACGCCTCACTTCCGCCTCTTAGTACTACCGCGTTAGATGATTTTAAACATAATGCCGCTGTGTCAACGGTAACATTTGGACGTGATTCATATATCACACCAACTACACCTAGCGGAACTCTCTTTTTACCAATCATAAGTCCATTTGGCCTTTTTGTCATAGATACCACTTCACCAACCGGGTCGGGAAGTGCCACAATCTTTCTCACGCCATCTGCAATTCCTTCGATTCTTTCAGGTGTGAGCTTAAGTCTGTCAAGCATCACATCCGATATGCCGTTATCCTTCGCTTTAGCCAAATCCTTCTCATTTTCTTTGCATATATAATCAGAATTTTTTATAAGCTCTTCGGCAATGTTTAAAAGTGCATTATTCTTTTTCGTCTGCTCTACAGTATTTAAAAATTTTGATGCTGTTTTCGCGTTTTTACAAGAAGTATTTAAATCAAAAGCCATTATAAAGATTCCTTTCTGTTATTGTGCTTTGAATAAAGTGCCTGCCGATTTTCCGTCAAATATATCATAAAGTACTTCAGGATTTTTGCCGTTTGTGATTATCATATCTGTTCCCGATTTAGTCGCAATATCAGCTGCGTATATTTTTGTTATCATACCGCCTGTACCGCGGTTTGTACTTGTGCCACCTGCAATACTCTTTATATTTTCATCAATTTTTTCAACTTTTTCGATAAGCTTTGCATCAGCATTTTTGTTTGGGTCTTTGTCGTACAGACCGTCAATGTCCGAGAGTATCACAAGCACGTCAGCTTCTATTATATCTGAAACATACGCCGATAATGTGTCGTTGTCGCCAAACTCTATCTGGTCTGTAGAAATACTGTCATTTTCATTAACTACGGGTATTATTCCAAGACCTAATAATGTTTCAAACGTGTTTTTCGCATTTATGTATCTGTTTTCATCGTCAACAACATCTTTTGTAAGAAGTATCTGTGCAACTGTGTGACTGTACTCCGAAAACAACTTTCCATAATAGTTCATAAGCTCACATTGCCCAATTGCCGCAAGTGCCTGCTTTGTGCGAAGGTCAGTCGGCTTTTCCTTAAGACCTACCTTTCCCATACCAACACCAACTGCACCACTCGATACAAGTACTATATCGCGACCTTGATTTTTAAGGTCAGCTATCACCTTTACAAGCTTTTCCACAGTTCTGATATTTAAGTGGCCGGTTGAATAGGTAAGGGTAGACGTTCCGACTTTTATAACGATTTTTTTTGCATCTTTAATACTGTTCATATTTTCTCCCTAGCAAACACCTCCACAATAATTGCTTATATGTGGAGGTGACCGTTTTTAAATTTAATTATTGTCTAAGTTCTGCTCTGCACTGCTTGATGTCATTTGCAATTTCTTTTGATTTTTCTTCAAGTTTTTCTAGTGTGCTATCAGCAAAGTGAAGTGCGCCAAGTCTGATTTCTCTGGCATTTTTCTGTGCTTTCATTATTATCTCATTAGCTTCTTCGTTAGCTCTTTTTGTTATCTCGTGTTCATCAATAAGAGCAACGATTTTCTGTTCAGCACTTTTGATAATCATATCAGCCTGCTTTTGAGCGTCAGTTAGTATCTTTTGTCTGTCCTCAACAATTGATTTTGACATTCTTAATTCTTCAGGAAGCTGAAGACTAATGTCGTTTAGCATTTCAAGTACTTCTTCTTTGTTTATAAACGTTTTCTTAATAATCGGAAATTCAAAACCTTTATCAACAACTTCTTCCAATTCGCTTAATAGTTCTATTATATCCATTTATATGCCCTCCCTTTCGGTCTATTTTTCAAATTTAGATTGTATAATATCCTCCAAACATTCCGGTACCAATCCTTCAAGACTACCATTGTGCTTGGCAACTTCTTTAACAATACTCGAACTAAGGTACGAGTATTTTCCGTTTGTCATCATAAATAATGTCTCGATGTTTTTGTTTAATTTGCGGTTCATCAGAGCCATCTGAAATTCGTATTCGAAATCAGATACAGCTCTGAGTCCCTTTATAATAACATTCGCATTTACGGATTCCATATAATTAACAAGCAAACCCGAAAACTTGTCAATAACTACGTTATCCATATCCAATGTTACTTTCTTAAGAAATTCTACACGCTCCTCCATAGAAAAGGCAGGAGTTTTAGCTGAATTTTCCAGTATAGCCACATATAGCTTGTCAAAAATCTTTGCAGATCTTTTTATAATGTCTAAATGCCCGTTTGTTACAGGGTCAAAACTACCCGGATATACTGCTATTTTTTCCATTAACTGTTCTCCTTCGTAAGTATATAAATGCTGACTTTGCCGTAATCTTTTTTAGTAATAAGCGAGAAGCCTTCGTAGTTTAACTCGTGAGATCGTTCGCATTCAGCAATTAAAATACATTTTTCTTTCATTATATTATAACGAAGAATATTATCTAGTATTTTATCTTCCTGCCACATCAAATATGGTGGGTCAAGAAAAATAATGTCAAACTTTTCACCGGAATATTTTGATATAAAGTTTAGGTAATCATCACATATTATAGTTGAATAATCGTTGTTGCGGGATTTATCAATGTTTTTTCTTATACATTCAACCGCACTTTTGTTTTTATCTACAAAAACACAATTTTTTGCATTTCTGCTAAGTGCTTCAATGCCCATTGCACCGCTTCCGGCAAATAAGTCAAGAACATTTGTGTCAATCACTCTGTCAAATAATATATTGAAAACAGATTCTCTCACTCTGTCTAGGGTAGGCCTTGTGTCAAGCCCTTCTAATGTCACAAGAGTAAGTCCTCTGTTTTTACCTGATATGATTCTCAAACGCATTACACCCCAGGATAATATAATATTATTTACTATTATAATATATATTTGACATTAAAGTCAAGGTTTTTTGTAAATACCTTTTAAATAAGTAGTAAAATACATATCTTGACAAAAAAATAAAAAAACTTTTAAAAAAGTGTTGACAATGAGGCGAAAAAGTGATAATATATACAAGTCGCGTGTGCGACAGTTGGTCTTTGAAAAATAAACAGCATAAAGAAGTCGGAGGCCAAGCGGTCTTAGGAAGACAACATGTTTC
>JAZQHR010000071.1:0-5060 GCA_045540695.1 Clostridia bacterium
CCTTGGATGGAAACAGACTCTATGTATAAGCTTGAAGAAAATATGACATTCCAGGTTGATACATTTATTATGGGTGATGGCTTCGGATGCAGATGGGAAATTGGTGCTGCTATTACAAAAGATGGCTGCAAAAAGATGACTGACTACTTAAATAAAGGTATCATTGAGCTAGGCTTCTAATTCTAAAATTAAACAGATTGGAGATATGAAATGGCTATTGGTAAAAAAGAATGGATAATACCCGATTGTGAGCTTCCACAGGAAGGCGAAGGTGTAGCAAAAGGGCATGAATCTGTTATTATAGTAAATGATTCTGATACGGATGCTGTTATAGATGTAAGTATATACTTTACTGATAAAGACCCACACACAGGCATTAAGTGGGAAGTCGGTGCAAAGAGAGTTAAGTGTTTCAGAATGAATAACATAGAGCACATGTGCGGATTTAAAGTTCCGTTTGAAACACAGTATGCTATGAAGATTTCAAGCAATACTCCTATAGTTCTTCAGTACGGTAGACTTGACAACACTCAGGCTAATCTTGCATTCTATACAACACTTGGTTATTCAGAATAATGGAGGAAGATATTATGGAATTTAATATGAGTTTCCCAAAAGAGCTTAATAAAGTTAAAGAAAACAGAATTCCGTTTGTTATCTGCGGAGGAACAGTTGAATATCACGGCCCACATTGCTCTTACGGTTGTGATACGTTGGTTGCAGAGGGTTTGATTAAAAAACTTTCCGAAAAGAAAGAAATTATGATTGCACCTTCAATTTACTACAGCCCGTCAAGCTACGCAGTAGCTGATGAAACAAGCGGAACAGTACATATTGAAGAAGATATTTTTGAAGCGTATCTTATGAACATATTTACAAATATGCTTGATGCCGGCCTTAGAAATATCTATGTGGTAATTCACCATCAATTTGAACAGGAAAATTTAAAACCAATGACACTCTCATATATGAAGGCTTCGCAAAGAGCTATTATGAGATATCTTGAAAAGACTCAAGGCAGAGGCTGGTGGGGTAGCGAAAATTACAAGGATTATTATGATAATCTTGGCGATGCCGACGACCCATTTTCTTGGATAAAGGTTATACCTACCATGAGCACTGAGGTGCAGAATGCTACAGGCTATGACCACGCAGGTAAATATGAGTGTTCTATACTTATGTCACTTTACCCTGATGCAGTAAAGCTTGAAAGACTTGGCGATATAGACCACTGGTTTACAAAGAGTGCTGCCGAGGCAAATAAGGAGCTTGGCGATAAGATGGTAGAACTTTCACTTGAGTATTTGGAAAAGAAGATTGTGTGATTTTGGCGGTGATTTAAATTGAAGCTGAATTTAAAAAGATATATGTTTTTGGAGCGAGAACATAAGCTTTTAGAGTATGGCAATATAAAAGCGTATGCGTTTAAATACTCTACAGGCGTTGAAGCACTGAAAATAGAAAATGAAAAAGGTTATTATATTATTCTTCCATTTCAGGGTCAGCAAATATGGCGTGCAAACTTTTGTGGACGTGACCTTGTGATGAAGACTACCTATGACGAGCCTGTTGAAACGGATATATATTTGCTTACCTATGGTGGTTTCCTTTTGCATTGCGGTATAAACGCTATGGGCGTTCCGTCAAAAGACGATGATCACCTTCAACATGGCGAAACTCCAAATGCGATATATGATAATGCGTATATTGAGTGCGATACAGACGAGGACGGAAACTACATAACTGTTGGCGGAAGTTTTGAGTTTAACAGATCGTTTGTAAAAAGATACGTATTTTCGCCTAGCTGTAAGCTGTACGAAAACGGCAGTATGTTTAAGGTGACAGTTGAGCTTGAAAACAAGCGTCATACACCTATGGAGTATATGTATCTTTGTCATATCAATTTCCGTCCTGTTGACGGAGCGAAGCTCATCTGCACTTCGCCTTGTGATGAAAAGCATTTTAAGCTTTATCCTTCAGGTGCAGAGGGTTTGGAAGAACCAAGACGTGAAAAGATGCTTGCGTTTTTAGATAAGCTTAAAAAAGACCCGAAGGCACACTTAAACGTTGGTGCTGACTATGAAATGTACGATCCTGAGCTTTGCTTTGGCATAGAATACCTTGCAGATGAAGATGGCAGAGCACATACTATGCAGTATACCGATGATGGAGCGTATTATGTGAGTCATCCTGTAGAATACCTACCAAAGGCTATACGCTGGATAGCAAGAACTCCTATGGAGGATTCTATGGGAATGGTACTTCCTGCTACAGCTGAGCATTTTGGATACAATTATGCCAAAGAAAACGGACAGATGAAATATCTTGCAGGAAACAAAAAGATAAGCTTTTATCTTGAAGTAGGATATCTTGAAAAGGAAAAGGCAGACAAGCTAAAAGACAAGATTGAAAAAATATCAGGTTAGGAGATACAGATATGACAGATAACTATATCGTTATAGAAAACAAAGAGATTTGTCTTAAGATAAACGAGCTTTGTCAGGCTGTAAGTCTTATACATAAGGCTACAGGAGAAGAGTGTATTTCAAAGGGGAATGAAACAGCACTGTTTTCCATAACAGAGGACAGACCGTACAATAATGAAATAAAGCTTGCACACCCGAACAAGAAAATGGTGTTTCAGGCAAACCGCGTTAGGCAGGACGGAGATAAGCTTATCGTGGGCTTTGAACTTATTACATTTGAAGCGGTTGTGTCGGTAAAAAATGCGGATAACTATATAGCATTTACACTTGATGATTTTAATTGTACAGAAGAAGATTTTGCAGGACTTTGTATGACACCTCCGCCCGTTGCGGAGTTTAGACTTATGCAACTTCCAATAATAGAACGTGAAAAATTTGGCGAGTGGCTAAATGTGTCTATGGATGATAAAATCGCGGTAAATGTACTTGCTACATCACCGCATGTAAGAATAGATTCATTAAAGATGAAAGACCACCGCATTATGACAGCTGATGCTGTAAGGGGTATTAAGCTTAAAGGTGCAACCGGTGTACTTGTTGTATCCGAAACAGATAAGCTTCTTGATGTGATTGACACAATTGAGGAAGATTATGACCTTCCACGTGGTGTGAAAAGCAGAAGGGCGGATACTATAAATAGGTCTGCATACTGGTCGGACACTATTACACCTGAAAATGTTGACGAGCATATTTCCTATGCAAATAAAATGGGCTTTAGTATGATGCTTATAAATTACAAGGCAATATTTGACGATAATGTGCCTGATATGTGTTATCCGTACTGCGGTGATTACATATACAGAAAAGAATATACCGAAGGCGTGGAAAGCCTTAGAAAAATGCTTAAAAAGATTAAAGATGCAGGTATTACACCAGGCTTACATATCCTTCATACCCACGTTGGCATAAGAGGAAAATATGTTACTCCTGTTGCAGACCACAGGTTAAACCTTACAAGACATTTTACACTTGCAAAAGCTCTTGGCGAAAATGATGATACCATCTATGTTGAGCAAAATCCTGAAGGATGCGTAATGCACGAAAAATGTCGCGTGCTTAAGTTTAACGGTGAGCTTATATATTATGATAACTACACTACCGAGTGGCCGTATATGTTTACAGGTTGTAAGAGAGGACATTATGGCACAAAAGTACGCAGTCACGAGTTTGGTACTATAGGCGGACTTTTAGACGTTAGTGAATACAGTGCTACCAGTGTGTATATCGACCAGAATACAAGTATTCAGGACGAGATTGCAGACCAGATAGCAAGTGCGTATAATGCAGGATTTGAATATGTATATTTTGATGGCTCAGAGGGTACAAATCCACCGTATGAATTTCATGTGCCTAACGCTCAGTACAGAGTGTATAAAAAATTAAACCCTGCACCGCTATACTGCGAAGGTGCTGCAAAATCGCATTTTAGCTGGCACATGCTTAGCGGTGGTAATGCATTTGACGTGTTCCCTACAAACGTGTTCAAGGAAAAACTTGCCCAGCATCCGCTTGAGGAAGCACCTAGAATGGCAAATGATTTTACACGTTTAAACTTTGGCTGGTGGAGCTTTAGAAAAGACATTCAACCGGATATGTATGAATACGGCTCAAGCAGAGCTGCTGCATGGGATTGCCCGGTTACTATGATGGCACATTTCGATGCTTTTGAAGAAAACCCAAGAGCTAATGACGTGTTTGAAGTCATAAAACGCTGGGAAGATGTAAGAGCGAAAAAGTGGCTTACCAAAGAGCATAAGGAAATGCTAAAGAGCGCTACACAGGAGCATATTCTTATCATAAACGAAAAAGGCGAATACGAGCTATTGCCGTATGACCAGATAAAAAATGCGGCAGGTGGCGACGAAAAGGTATTAGCATTTGTGTTTGAAAGAAACGGCAAAACAAATGTGGTAATATGGCATACTACAGGGGCAGGCAAGCTGTATGTTCCAATTTCTTCTGGCAATGTATCATACCTTGATGAAATAGGCGGAAATGAGGTAGCTTTTGAAACAAAAGATAATGGCATAATTATCCCGATTGATGATAGAAAATACCTTGTGTCTGACCTTTCAAAGGAAGATGTAATAAAGGCATTTGAAAACGCAAAAATCACAGAAAAGTAAAATTTTCAAACAGCAAATCTTTGAAATGAACAAGTCCGGAAAAAACGGACAATAGAAAAAAACACCCTTAAGGGTGGCATTAATATAACTATAAAAAGACTTTCTCTAAAGAGAAAGTCTTTTTGGGTCCAGGGTGTCCCTGGTCGGGAGGAAAAGCCCTCCTTGCCTAAAGGAGGGGGGACCGCTTTAGTGGTGGGAGGATTTCTGAGATGTCCATTAAGTAGTATGGAATTGCAAACATCCATTAACACTATGATATATAAGTGTTTATCTTACTTTTAAAGTTTAATTATTTTTTCTTTTTGTCAGGGGCTTCATCAGCAAAGCCCCTAACAACCCCTGCCGCACCTATTGATGAAATTCAATAAAATATCAAGACTCATTTTAAAAAATTTAACTGCACGTGCAAACTCGGGAACGTAAGTTTAGTTTACATTAAATTATTTCT